>JBKGZY010000249.1:0-3653 GCA_046543175.1 Dichotomicrobium sp. | reverse complement strand
CCCGGCCGGTGTTGCCGGCGTAGAACTCCCGCGCGATGCGCTCCATCCAGAGCTGATGCATCATGATCGGAAAGCCCTTGAACTGCGACAGCCAGCGCAGCGCCTCGCCCATGCCGCCGGCGCGCGTGCCCCAGGTCATCACCGCGCGCGAGCGCAGCGTCGTCGTCGGCGAGGTGAACTGGGCCTCCTGCATCAGCATCGCGGCATAGCGCTCGGCAAGCCGGTCGCCCTCGCGCCCGGCCGCGGCCTCCGCGCGCGCCACGTCGGCCGGGCGCAGCCACAGCCCCGGCGAACCGTCGTCCTGCGCCGGTATGCTGCTGCGCAGCCGGTCCCAGTCGCCGGCCTCGATCCCGTAGCGCCGCAGCAGCCGCCGCGCATCGGCGTCGAGCGCGTCGAAGCCGCGCCCGGCGCTGTCCGCCAGCGCGCCCATCACCGCCTCCTGGAAGCTGCGCTGGTTCGCCTCGGTCCAGCTCTTCAGCCCGGAGAAGGTGATGACCCGGTCGGTCAGCACCTGGCTCCAGCGCGTGCCCTGCACCGAAATGCGGCTGCGCCCGCCGGCGTCGATGCGGTTGAGATAGCCCTCCACCATGATCCCGGCGCGCTGGATCTCGCGCTTGTCGCCGCTCAGGTTCCGCGCGATGCCGGCGATCGCCCGCGTCTGCGGCAGCCCGGCGAACTTGCGCGCCTGCATCTGCAAGCCGATGTCGCCCAGCGCGGAGATCTGCGCGTGGCCCAGCAGCGATGCCGAGACGATGTTGCGCCCGGTCGCGAAGATGCTGGCCATCTCCGCGCTTTCCGGCACGCCCAGCCCGCCGCGATAGACCGTCCACATGTCGCGCGCGCGCTTGATGTTGGCGCTGGCGTAGCTCAGCGGCGAGCGGTTGATCGCCGCGATCGGCCGCGTCTCGGGGAACACCGCCGGGGCGCCGGCCGCCTTCAGGTGGGCCTGCTGGGTGACGAACTGGGTCATCCATTCCAGCGCGGCCTCCGGGTTCGGCCCCAGCACCTCCATCGCCGCGATGTCGCGGGCCATCAGCTCCAGGTGGGACGTCATGCGCTCGAACATGTTGTCGCCCGTGCCGAAATCGGCCATCTGCTCGCGGTAGCTCGCCGCGTCCTTGTAGACCAGCACGCGGTGGTCGCCGCGGCGGTTGGCGATCTTGCTTAAGCCCCGGCGCCGCGCGGACGGCGAGCTGTGCGCCCAGCCGTCGGTGATGATTTCCTGGTAGACGTGGCGCAGCATCTTCTCCGCGTCGGAGCGCGTCGGCGGACCTTCCGACAGCGGGTGGCGCATCTGCTCCAGGTCGAGCCGGTCGAGCGTGCGCCGCACGAATTCCTCCTCGCCCATGCCCAGCAGCTTCGCCGCGTCGAGCCCCTGCGGGAAGCGCCAGTCCTCGCGCCGGGCGATGCCGCCGCCGGCGGCGTTGAAGCGCTGGCGGGCCTTCTCGACCGCCTCCTGCCAGGCCTGCGCGAACGCCTTGGCGTCCGGGTCGCCGGTGTCGATGCCGAACACCTCGTCCACGATGCGCGCCTGGAGCGCCTCGTCGCGCGGCAGGCCGCTCGACAGCTTCGGGCGCATCCGGTGGAACGCCTCGTCCATGTCCTGGATGAGGTTGCCGAGCACCGCCTTGCGGTGGCCGTCGAGGGACTTCATGCCGCGCGGCATGTTCACCTCGCCGTGATGCTCCAGGATCGCGCGCATGGCGAAGGCCGGGTCGGGCTGGCCGCGCGCGTCGCGGAACTCCAGCATCACCCGGAAGATTTCCGAGACGGCCCTTTGCTGCAACAGGTCCTGGCGCTTCTTCTGCGCCGCCGCCTCCTTCAGCCGCGCCGCGGTCTCGCCCGCCGCGCGCCCCTCGTCGCCGAAGTCGCGCGCCAGGTCGTCGAACTCGCGCAGGATGTCCTCGGTGAACGCCGCCCCGACGTTCTCGTCGCGCAGCAGCTTCTCGACATTGGCGCGCACGCGCGCCGGGTCCGGCCCGCCCAGCGCCAGCATGGCGTCGGCCGCGCGCGACAGGTTGTCCGAGGTTTCGACCGCGCGCGCCGTCTCGCGCCGGGCGAACGCGCCGGCCTCGATGTCCTCGAACACGTCCTGCACGGTGCGGAAGCCGCGCAGGCCGAGCGCGTCGCGCACCGCGCGCAGGAACTTGATAATCCGGTCCATGATGCGGTTCAGCGGCCCGCCGAAATTCTCGCCGGCATCTCGGCGCGCGAACATCTCCGCGATCGTTTCCTCGTTCAGCGCCTCTTCCAGCCGCGCCTCGTCGCCGGCGTAGCGCTGGCCGTAGACCTCGCCGTACAGATCGTCGATGCCGTATTCGCCGCGCAGGCCGCGCCGCTCGGCCTCGGCCGTGAGCCGGCCCCAGTCCTCCGGGGACAGCAGCCCGAGCGAGCGCAGCGCGTGCATGCTCTCATGCCGCGCCGTGGCGACCGGATCGAGCGCGTTCAGCGACACATAGACGATCTTCTCGTGCGGGTCGTACAGCCCCTCGATCTCGCGGGAAAGCGGCTGGCCTTCCGGGCGCAGGCGCTCGGGCAGGTCGCCGAAGGTGATGCGCTCGCGCACGCGCGCCTTGACCTCGGGCGGCAGGGTGCGCGAGATGGCCTTTTCGACATCCTCGCGGATCTCCGGCATGGCGGCCTGCGCGCGCGCGGTGGGCGCGGCGGCGCGGCCGGGGCGGAACGACAGCGGGCGCGAGCCGAGCGAGGCCATGATCTCCTCGCGCTCGGCCCCGGTCACGCGCTTGCCGTCGCGGCGCACGATCTCGATCAGCTCGTCGGAGAACATGACGATGTTGCGCGTGCCGTCGCCGTGCAGCCGGCTGTCGGCGTCCAGGTATTTCCCGCCGGGAATGCCGGCCTCGCGCAGTGCTTGCGTCGCGGCCTCCGGCGATCCTTTCAGCGCGATCAAGTCGTCGTAGGCCTGCGCACCCGAGGAAACGTCTTCGACGATCTCATAAACCGTGCGGCCCGTCTGCCAGTCCTCGACCGGCCGGATCGTATAGTTGGCACGTGCATGGTTTTCCGCGATCCGCTCGGCGGCCTCGCGGGTCGGCCAGCTCCTGGCACCGCCGAATGACAGCCTGTTCGTGCGTTCCCGAACGCCCAGGCTTCGCAAAGCGGTCTGAACCGCCTCGCTTTGGCTCGAAAGCGGCGCGTCCCAGTCGAGCAACTCGTCCTCGTTCACGTGGAGGACGACTTCGTAGGTGTGCGCGCCGGTCTGGTACTCGGGCAGGTCGTCGTCGGCGGCGCCGCGCAGAAACTCCGCCGCCGCCCGCGCGCGCTGCGCCACGTCCTCGTGCCCGCGCGAGGCCGCCGCGCTTTCTTCCTGTTCCAGCTTGTCGATGGCGTCGGCGCGCCGACCGCCCTGCTGGCGCAGGTGGCGCGCGGCCAGGTGGCGCGGGTTGGTGGCGTCGTAATCTTCGCCGTCCACCTTTATCGTGCCGTGCCGCTTGCCGAACATGTCTTCGTACCAGAGGATCACCTTCGGATTCTGTGCCAGATACAGCCCGAAGAAGAACGCCTGGTTGCCCTCGCCGGTGCCGATGTGTTCCATGCTGAAGCGGTTGAACTCGAACGGCGAGGCGTGGAAGGCGCGCAGCGCGAACAGCGCCTCGTCGCGCTCCGCGCCGGAAATCGGCTCGCCGTCGCGG
>JBKGZY010000248.1:0-3687 GCA_046543175.1 Dichotomicrobium sp. | reverse complement strand
CAGTTTCATGAATTTTCGTTCATAAACTCTCCAATCGCCTTTATATTTCTTGTACTCCTTCAAAATTTCATCGCTTGGCGCAAGTATGGGCTTGTGGATATAGGAAATATCTCCAATTTCTCCCAGGAAATAAGACAAGTCGTCCGCCTTGGCGAATCCGGATAACTGCGAGGTGTTATGAAGCCTGACATCAATCACGCGCTTCACGCCCGCACGCGCAAGCCTGTCGAAAAAATTCCTTGCGGTCGTTTTTGTAAACCCGATGGTGAATACGTGGCATTCCTTGCTCATGGCTTAGCCCGACACGGTTTCTGATTGCGTGGCTTGTTCCCACGCAGCCCCACATCCGGCGTTTGCCGCTGGACGGCTTCGTCGCGTCCGCGCCGGCCTCTGGCGCCGTTTCGCTCGCGGGGAACGTATCCGGCCCGTCAGCGCGGCAGCACCACCCAGTAGTCCAGTTCCAGCACCACGCTCGGGTCGTAGGTGGTGTCGCCGGCCTTGTGCGGGAAATCCAGGCAGGAGCGGTTCTTGGTCGCCACGGTGCGCAGCCGCAGCGCGCCGATATCGCCGCGGTCCGCGATCTCCTCGCGCGCCAGCACCTGCGTCCAGGCGAAGATCGTGTCGCCGGCGAACACCGGGGCGACATGGCGCCCGGCATTGATCGCGGCGACGTGGAAGGCGTTGGCCAGCCCGTTGAAGCTGAGCGCGCGCGCCAGCGAGATCACGTGCCCGCCATAGACCAGCCGGCGGCCGAAGCGGCCGTCCTTCTCGCTGTGCTGGTTGAAATGCACCCGCGCGGTGTTCTGGTAAAGCCGGGTGGCCATCTGGTGCTCGGCCTCCTCGACGGTCATGCCGTCGAAATGGTCGATGCGCTCGTCCGGCGCGTAGTCGCCCCAGCGATGCGGCGCGCCGGCCAGCACGGTGTCATAGCCCTCGATGCTCAGCGGCGGCACGGCCCCGCCCAGCATGTCGGGCGCGACCTTCGCCGGCAGGTCGGGCACGACGGTTTCCGGCGCCGGGCTTTCCGGGTCGCGCTTGTTGACCATCACCCAGCGCACGTATTGCAGCACCACCCCGCCATGCTGGTTGCGCCCGGTCGAGCGGACATAGACGATGCCGGTCCGCCCGCTGGAATTCTCCTTCAGGCCGATGACTTCGGATGAAGCGGTGAGCGTGTCGCCGGGATAGACGGGATTGAGGAACCGGCAATCGGCATAGCCGAGATTGGCCGCGGCGTTGAGCGAGATGTCCGGCACGGTCTTGCCGAACACGGTGTGGAACACCAGCAGGTCGTCGAGCGGCGCGCCCTGGTAGCCGATCATCCGCGCGAAGCTGTCGGCGGACTGCACCGCGAAGCGCGACCCGTACAGCGCGGTATACAGCGCGGCATCGCCCCGGCTCAGCGTGCGCGGCGTGGCATGCGTGATCGTCTGGCCGATCGCGAAATCCTCGAAGAAGTTGCCGGTGGCGGTTTTCTCGGCCATGTCGGGGTCTTCCGTTGTTTCAGGATCGGGGCGGGGGATCGGCGAAGCACACCGAGACGCGGCTCATGCCGATATGCTCGTAATAGCCGATCGAGGCGGGCGCGGCGAGCAGCACCAGCCGGGCGGCCGGGTGGATCAGTTCGCGCGTGCGCGCGAGCAGCCGGCGCCCGATGCCGCGCCCCTGATGCGCGCGGTCCACCGCAAGGTCGGAACAATAGCAGACATAGGCGAAATCCGTGAGCGAGCGGGCGACGCCGATCAGCGCGCCATTATCGCGCGCGGTGACGATCAGGTTTGCGTTCGCGCACATCTGCGCGACTCGCTCCGCGTCATCGACCGGCCGGCGTTCGCCCAGCCCGGAACGCTCCAGAACGCTCAGGAATTCGTCCGGGTCGAGCGTGGCTTCGCGGTCGATGATGATCTCGCTCATGCGCGGGCACGTGGCGGAAAAGCGCGCGACGCGGGATTGGCACGCGGTCAAAACGTCATTATCAGTAGCACGCGAGAGAGTTCGGGAAAAGAACGAGGCAAGCCATGCATCTGGGAATCCTGACCGGCGGCGGCGATGTGCCGGGCCTGAACGCGGCGATCAAGGCGGTGGCGGAACAGGCGGCCGCGCGCGGCTGGCGCGTGACCGGGCTGCGCCGGGGCTGGGCCGGGCCGCTCAATATCGACCCCGACAACCCGCACACGGCGGCGGACTGGACCGTCGCGCTGACGCCGGAGGTGGTGCGCACCGTCGATCGCACGGGCGGCACCTTCCTGCACACCTCGCGCACCAAGCCGTCCGGGACGGCGGTCAAGGACCTGCCGGACCACCTGCGCGCGCGCCATTCCGGCGAGCCGGAGGACGCCAAGGTGGACTGCACCGATCACGTGCTGCGCGTGCTGGAACACCTGCAAATCGACGTGCTGGTGGCGATCGGCGGCGACGACACGCTGTCCTACGCCGCGCGGCTGCACGCCGAGGGCGCGCCGACCATGTGCATCCCCAAGACGATGGACAACGACGTCTTCGGCACCGACTACTGCATCGGCTTTTCCACCTGCGTGAACCGCGGCGTGGAGCTTATCACGCGACTGCGCACTCCGGCCGGCAGCCATGAGCGAGTCATGGTCGTGGAGATGTTCGGGCGCTATTCCGGCGAATCCGCGCTCATTACTGGCTATCTCGCGGGTGTGGACCGCATCCTGATCGCCGAGGTGCCGTTCGACGGCGACAGGGTCGCGCGCCTGCTGGCCGAGGACCGCGCGCGCAACGATTCGCATTACGCCGTCATCGTCGTCTCCGAAGGCGCGCATTTCCGCGACGGCGGCATCGTCGAGAGCGGCCCGGCCGATGCCTATGGCCACCGCAAGCTCGGCGGCATCGGCCAGGAGGTCGGCGACGTCATAAAGCGCTCCGGCATCAATGTCATGAACCAGAACCTCGCCTATCTGCTGCGCGCGGGCGCGCCCGACGCGATGGACCTGATGGTCGGCAAGAATTTCGGCACGATGGCGGTGCAGCTTCTGGATGAAGGCAAGCGCGGGCTCATGGTGGCCATCGAGGATGGCCGCTACATCACGCAGCCCGCCGATATCAGCACCAGGGGCAGCCGGGTCGTGGATGTGGACATGTTCTACGATCCGGACCAGTACCGCGCGCGGATCAAGCGGGTCGAGGGCCTGCCGATGTTCCTGAAATGACGTGGCGTGGCGGACGCTGCGCGCCACCGGAGGAAGCGTCATGACGTGGCAGGAGCTGCGCCAATTGGCGGCCGAGGCGGCCGGGACGGCGGTTTTCAGCGGCCTGGTCCTCGGGGCCGGGCTTCTGGCCGGGCGCTTTCCGGGGCAATTGCCGCTCGGCGCCGATGCGCTGATTGCGCTGACCGGCGGGGTCGCGCTCGCGCTGCTGATGGCGGTGCCGGGCGGGCGCTTCAACCCGGCGCTGAGCCTGGCCGATGCCATCGAGGCCCGCGAGGGGGTGGAACCGGCCGCATGGATCGCGGGCGCGCAGATCGTCGGCGCCATCGCGGGCGTCGTGGTCGCGCAGGCGGTCTTCGACATGGACGCGGTCCAGCACGCCGGCCGGCCGATGAGCGGCGCGGCGGTCTGGCTCGGGACGTTCGCCGCGACATTCGTCTTCGTGCTGGCGGTGGGGCTCGCCGCGCAGCGGGGCCGGGTGATAACCGCGCTCACCGCCGGAGTGGCGCTCGCGCTG
>JBKGZY010000247.1:0-3692 GCA_046543175.1 Dichotomicrobium sp. | reverse complement strand
GCCGGGCCGGCGAGGCGGACAGGAAAGGACGAACCCTTCGGTATCGGGCCGGAACAAGGCTGACACCTTCGCGCGAACCGGGCGCCCATCGATACCGGCCCACGCGCGGGCGGATATCGTAGGGACCGCCTCGAACCGGCGCCCATGTTCAAACGGGTAACCGGCTCACGGGAGGGGACCGCGGGAACATCAGGGAAAACGGGCCATGGCAAATCCAATCCGCGTCGCCGTTGTCGGGGTAGGCTATTTCGGGCGCTTCCATGCCAAGCATTATGCCGCCCATCCCGATGCGGAACTTGTGACGGTCGTCGATACCGATGAAGCGAAGGCTCGCGCCGTGGCGGCGGAAGTGGGGGCCGAGCCCGCGTGCGATATTCGTGGCCTCGCGAGGCGCGTGGATGCTGTCAGCGTTGCGGTTCCTACGCCTGAACATTACGCGATCGCCAAGGAACTCATCGAGGCGGGGATCCACGTGCTCGTCGAAAAGCCGCTCACCGACAGCGTGGAAAGCGCAAAGGCGCTCGCCGAGCTTGCCGCGGAGCGGAACGCGGTGCTGCAGGTCGGCCATGTCGAGCGCTTCTCCGGCGCATTCCGCGCGCTGGCCAAGCTGATCACACGCCCCCTTTACATAGAGAGCTACCGGATTTCGCCCTGGAAGACGCGAGGGGTGGACGTAGATGTGATCCTCGACCTCATGATCCACGACATTGACATCGTCATGGGGCTGGTCGGCGCGCCGTTGGACAAGGTCGAGGCCGTCGGCACGCCGGTGCTGAGCGGAGCCACGGATCTGGCAAACGCCCGGATCACGTTTGATTCCGGCTGCGTTGCCAACATCACCGCAAGCAGGGTGAGCTACAAGAACGAGCGGCGCATTCGGGTCTTCCTGCCTGAGCAATACATAGTCTGCGACTTCACCGAGGGCCGCTTGTTCCGCTATCAGCTTCGCGGCGACCCGGCAACCGAGGGCGCGGCCGCGATCGCAAGCGAATCCTTCGACATTCCGAAAGAAGACAGTCTCGCCAACGAGATCAGCGAATTTCTCGACTGCGTCGCGTCGGGGCGCAAGCCGACGGTCGATGGCCGCGCTGGCTGCGAGGTTCTGAGGGTGGCCGGCATGATCAACGACAGCATAAGTGCTCATTACCGCGCCGCGCAGGCGTTGCATGATGGTTGAGCAGCGTCTGTTCACTGGCTGGCGCGGTGGGGGGCCATGCGCAACCGCCCAAAGAAGGGGGTGCGCCAACTGAATCCCACCGATGCCTCGGTCGATGAGGCTCGGGAGGGCCTTGAGACCTGGAACAGCGACAACGGGGCGAGCGCATGAACACCGGTCGCTCCGGTCGGTTTTCGCCGCCTCGCCTGGCATGCTGACGAGGGCCGCTCGCCCGACTCCCGGCTTGCGCCGATGGTTTCCATTGCGTAATGTATACATTGTTGAACGCGCCGCGCGGCAACTGCGCGGCTCAGCCATGCCGGAGACGCGATGACCGACAAGACGAGGCTGCGCTCTCGGGCGTGGTTCGATAATCCCCTGAACCCGGACATGACGGCGCTCTATCTGGAGCGCTATCTGAATTTCGGCCTGAGCCAGGAGGAGTTGCAGTCGGGCAGGCCGATCATCGCCATCGCGCAGACCGGCTCCGATCTGTCGCCCTGCAACCGCCATCACCTGGAACTGGCCAAGCGCGTGCGAGAGGGGATCCGCGAGGCGGGCGGAATCGCGCTGGAGTTTCCCGTCCACCCGATCCAGGAGACCGGCAAGCGGCCCACCGCCGGGCTCGATCGCAACCTCGCGTATCTCGGGCTGGTCGAATTGCTCTACGGCTACCCGATCGACGGCGTGGTGCTGACCATCGGCTGCGACAAGACCACGCCGGCCTGCCTCATGGCCGCCGCGACCGTCAACATTCCCGCCATCGCGCTCTCGGTCGGACCGATGCTGAACGGCTGGTTCCGCGGTGAACGCACGGGCTCGGGCACGATCGTCTGGAAGGCGCGCGAGATGATGGCGCGCGGCGAGATCGACTATGAAGGGTTCATCAGCCTCGTGGCGTCGTCGGCCCCCTCGACCGGCTTCTGCAACACCATGGGCACGGCGACGACCATGAACTCCCTGGCCGAGGTGCTGGGCATGCAACTGCCCGGCGCCGCCGCTATTCCCGCGCCCTATCGCGACCGCCAGGAGATGGCGTACCGCACCGGCAAGCGCATCGTCGACATGGTCCACGAAGACCTGAAGCCCTCCGACATCCTGACCCGCGAGGCGTTCCTGAACGCGGTGCGTGTCAACTCCGCGATCGGCGGCTCGACCAATGCGCCGGTCCACCTGAACGCCGTCGCACGCCATGTCGGCGTGGATCTCTCGATCGATGACTGGCAGGAGCACGGCGAGCATATTCCGCTGCTCGTGAACCTGCAGCCGGCCGGCGAATATCTGGGCGAGGACTACTACCACGCCGGCGGCGTCCCGGCGGTGGTCAACCAGCTGATGGAACAAGGCCTGATCCACGAGGAGGCACTGACGGTCAACGGGCAGACGATCGGGGAAAACTGCCGCGGCGCGGCGATCGCGGATGATAACGTCATCCGCCGCTATGACCGGCCGCTCCGGCCGAATGCCGGCTTCCGCGTGCTCAAGGGCAATCTGTTCGAGAGCGCCATCATGAAGCTCTCGGTGATCTCGGACGATTTCCGCGCGCGTTACCTGTCGGACCCCGACGACCCGATGGCTTTCGAAGGCAAGGCCGTGGTGTTCGACGGGCCCGAGGACTATCACGCGCGCATCGACGATCCGGCGCTGGCGATCGACGAGACCACGATCCTGTTCATGCGCGGTGCCGGGCCGATCGGATATCCCGGTGCGGCCGAGGTCGTGAACATGCGCGCGCCCGACTACCTGATCCGGCGCGGCATTACCGAACTGCCCTGCGTCGGGGATGGCCGGCAGTCGGGCACCTCCGGCTCGCCCTCGATCCTCAACGCCTCGCCCGAGGCGGCGGCGGGCGGCGGCCTGGCGCTTTTGAAGACCCATGATCGGGTTCGCATCGACATCGGCAAGGGGCGTGTCGACATGCTCGTCCCGGACGAGGAACTGGAGGAGCGGCGCAAGGCCCTGGAGGCAAGCGGCGGCTATCCGTACCCGCCGCACCAGACACCCTGGCAGGAAATCCAGCGCGGGTTGGTGTCGCAGCTTGGCACCGGCGCGGTACTGGAGCCCGCGGTCAATTACCGGCGCGTGGCCCAGGGCGGTGTTGACGGTACCCGCCCGCGTGTTCCGCGCGACAATCATTAGAACGTGATCCAATGAAACAGCATCACGTCATGCCAGTGACTTGCCTGTCTCTGGATCTCGACCGGGGAAACAGGAGCATCCATGACGGCAAGCTTTTGAAGCACCTCGTCATTGCGAGGCCCGCAGGGCCGACGCAGTTTTTGTTTTCCGGCCCACATCCATGGGCCGGTTACGCGCCATGCGCGGCGCCCAGTCGGGCTTACAGCCGCGCCCGAGGGCGCGGCTGGCGGGGGCTCCACATCGGCGTCATTGCGAGGCCCGCAGGGCCGACGCAATCCGGCGGTGTGCTCCCAGCGCCGCCGTCTTGCCCGTGCTTGACACGGGCATCCAGACACATGCCGTGTCGCGGAACATCTGGATCACCGGGTCAAGCCCGGTGATGACGTATGATACGTGG
>JBKGZY010000033.1:0-17427 GCA_046543175.1 Dichotomicrobium sp. | reverse complement strand
GGAGCGGGACGCGAAAGTGGCGATGATCGCCGCGATGGACGAAAACGGCGTGATCGGGCGTGACGGCGCGCTGCCGTGGCGGCTGTCCTCCGACCTCAAGCTGTTCCGCCGGCTGACGATGGGCAAGCCGCTGATCATGGGGCGGCGGACGTTTCAATCCATCGGCCGGCCGCTGGAAGGCCGCGACAATATCGTGGTCACGCGCAACAGGAACTTCGCACCGGCCGGCGTCGATGTCGCGCCCTCGCCCGAGGCGGCATTATGGCTGGCGCGCGGCTTCGCCCGGGCGCGCGGTGCCGACGAGATCATGGTGATCGGCGGCGCGGAGATATTTGCGGCCTTCCTGCCGCATACCTCGCGGATCTACCTGACGCGCGTTCAGGCGCGTCTCGACGGCGATACCTATTTCCCGGCCCTGCCCCCCGAGGAATGGCGCACGACGCTTTCTGAAGCCTATTCGGCCGGGGCTCGCGACGACTACAACTTCACCTTCGAGATTCTCGACAGGATTGCGGCCTGACTCCGTTGGCTCACCTGTCTGTCATCATCGCGTACTGGCCCGCGCCCGCCCTCTCCAGCGCCTCGCTCACGGCCGCCCAGATCTTTCGGTCGTCGTCCTGCGCGCGCACGTCCATGACCCACCGCGAAATCAGGACGCCGAGACCAAACAGCAGTACAGCGCCCGTCGTCGTCATCATGATAAGCGTGCCCTGGTCGAGAAACAGCGTGCCCCGCGGCGCGAACTGCCACGCCAGCGCGGCGAACAGCGCCGGCAGCGTGGCGAGCAGCCCGAAGGCGAGCGCCGTGCGCAGGCCCGGCTCGCCGCGCAGACGCGGCAGATTGTGGGACAGTCTCGCGGCAGTGCCGGCGGTATGGTTGACCACGCACATGCAGTGGGTATTGCCCTGCGGCTTCTCTTCCGGCGCGACCCAGACGACCGTGGCCCTGTGACCATTATCGAGTGACAGCCCGGCATTGCTAAGGCTGACCTCCATGTCCGGCCCGTTCTCCTGCTGGAGGACGAACTCCATGTGTTCCGCCACGCGCTCGGCGAGGACCACCCGTCCCGCCGCCGGGGCCGGCTGATCCGACGACTGGGCGAATGCCTCCAGCCAGGAATTGAACTGTGTCACGGTCCCTGTCGCCGCCCAGGCGTGAAATTCAGCCATGCCGTGCTTCCCGAAAGATGAAATCCGGCCGCGGTTTGCAGGCCCCTGCATCCGGTTAAGGCGTGTCGGTCAGTTCTCTTCCGCGCGTGTCACGCAGAAACACTCCGCCGATGACGAGGCTCATGGCGGCAATGATGATCGGGTACCATAAGCCGTTGTAGATATTGCCCGTGGCGGCGACGGCGGCGGTCCCCAGCAGCGGCAACATGCCGCCGAACCAGCCATTGCCGATATGGTAGGGCAGCGAGACGGAGGTATAGCGGATCGAGGTCGGAAACGACTCGACCAGCAGCGCGGCGATGGGCGCGTAGACCATCGCGACATAGGCGATCATGACCACGATGATGAACACTGCCAGCGGCAGGTTGATGTCGCGCGGATCGGCGCTTTCGGGGAAACCGGCGGCGCGAAGCGCGGTCAGCAACGCCTCGCCGTTGTCGTTCCTCTGCCAGTTCTCGATGGGGATCGGCTGGGCGTTGCCGACGGTAATCGTCTGGCGCGCATCCCCGGAAACCTCGACAATGTCGAACGAGACGCCGCGATCCGTCAGGAAATCGCGCGCCTTGTCGCAATCCGTGAAATTCGACCACGGCCCGACGAAGATATGCAACTGGCACTGCGCCGGGTCGACGCGCAGCGTCACCTGCGTGCGCTCCTGGAACGCGACCATCTGGGGATTCACCGCCTGCGCGAGCATCTGGAACAGCGGGATATAGGTGAGCGCGGCGAGCAGGCAGCCGGTGAGGATGATCTGCTTGCGGCCGACGCGGTCGGATAGCCAGCCGAAGAACAGGAACAGCGGCACGCTGATCAGGAGCGCCGAAATCATGATGCCGTAGGCGATCAGGTAATCCACCTTCATCGTGATCTGGAGGAAGAACAGGGCATAGAACTGGCCGGTGTACCAGATCACGCCCTGGCCGGCGGCGGCGCCGAGCAGCGCCAGCAGGGCGTTCTTGTTGTTGGGATAGCGGAAGAAGGAATCGAAGATCGGGCGCTTGCTCGCCTGTCCGCGCGACTTGATGTACTGGAACAGCGGCGATTCGCTCAGGCGCAGCCGGATGTAGATCGACAGGATCAGCAGCACCAGCGACAGCAGGAACGGAATGCGCCAGCCCCACTGGGCGAAGTCTTCCTCGTTGATGCCCAGCCGGCAGAACAGGATGACGAGCAATGACAGCAGGAAGCCGCCGGTCGCCGTGGTCTGGATCAGGCTGGTGACATAGCCGCGCTGCTCGCTGACGGTGTGCTCCGCCACGTAAGTCGCCGCGCCGCCGTATTCACCGCCGATGGCAAGGCCCTGGGTGATGCGCAGCGTCACCAGCAGCAGCGGCGCGAGCCAGCCGATCTGCTCGAAGGTGGGCAGCAGCCCGGTGGCGAAGGTCGCCCCGCCCATCAGCAGGATGGTGACGAGGAAGACGTATTTGCGCCCGATGATGTCGCCGAACCGCCCGAAGATCAGCGCGCCGAAGGGCCGCACGATGAAGCCGGCGGCATAGGTCGCGAAGGCCGACAGGAGCGCCGCTGTTTCGTTGCCCGGGGGAAAGAACAGGAACGCGAAGAAGGGGGCGAGGGTGGCGTAGAGAAAAAAGTCATACCATTCGAACACGGTCCCGACGGAAGAGGCGAAAACGACCCGCCGCAACTCCTTCGGGCGAATATGAATGATGTCCGGGACACCTTGATGCCGCGTACGAATGACTTGAACCACGGACGCCCCTCCCAGAAATTTCTTGTTTTTTCAAGGCAATAAGCGCGGCGGCCGGGATGCGGTCGATACTTGCATACCAGCGATTGAGTCGTGAGCGGTTGTATAAAAATAAATCAAAAATAAGGCTATCCTGATATTTCGACGTGCCGAATCTCGTCATGTTGCAGTTCTTCGCCCGCAGGTTGTCCGCGCCAGGCGCTGCCGACGCAATCCGCCATTCCGGTTTGGCCAGCGTGTCGGTTGCTTCGTCGTTTCGCGCCGGTTTTCGACTTCGCTACGCTCGCGATGGCATCCCGCTTCGCCATTCCCGATCCCTCCCATGCTGTTCCCGCTTCCACGGGACCGCCCATTTTGATAAAGCGGCTTGCGACCGCCGGATACACGGGGGTTCGCAACAAGCCTTTTCACCATCTTCGTGCTATCCGCGCCGCGCGGGCGCCAGCATGCCGGACCAACTGACCATGACCGATCACGTGCTTCCGTTTTCGCACGCAGAATATGCCGCCCGCATGGCGAAGTGCCGGGAGGCCATGCACGCGCGCGGGATCGATGTCCTCGTGGTGAGCGATCCGTCCAACATGAGCTGGCTGACGGGGTATGACGGCTGGTCGTTCTACGTCCACCAGGCCGTGGTGCTCGGCATGGAGGGCGAGCCGTACTGGTGGGGCCGCCAGATGGATTTGCCGGGCGCCCGGCGCACCGTGACGATGAGCGAGGAGAACCTCGTCGGCTATGACGACACCTATGTGCAGAACCCGGAACACCACGCGATGGAGGCGCTGGCCGAGCTGATCCTGGAACTGGGCTGGGGGCAGTCGGTCATCGGCGTCGAGATGGAAAACTACTATTTCTCGGCGGCGGCCTATCTTTCGCTGGTCAAGCAGTTGCCGGACGCGACATTCCGCGACGCCACCGCGCTGGTGAACTGGCAGCGCGCGGTGAAAAGCGGCGTCGAGATCGAATACATGCGCCGCGCCGCGCGGATCGTAGAGCGGATGCACGAGGTCATCTTCGAGCGCGCCGAGCCCGGCGTGAAGAAGAACGAGCTTGTCGCGGACATCTATCATGCCGGGATCACCGGCGCCGACGGCTACTGGGGCGACTACCCGGCCATCGTGCCCATCGTGCCCTCGGGGATGGACGCCACGGCCGCGCATCTGACCTGGGACGACCGCCCGCTTGTCGAGGGCGAGACGACCTTTTTCGAGATCGCCGGGGTGCATCGGCGTTATCACTGCCCGCAATCGCGCACGCTGTACATCGGCGAACTGCCGCAGAAATACCGCGACGCGGAGATCGCCGTCCTCTCGGGCATCGAGGCCGCGCTGGAGCAGGCCATGCCCGGCAACCGCTGCGAGGACATCGCCAATGCCTTCAACGAGACGCTCAACCGCTTCGGCTTCGTCAAGGAGAGCCGCTGCGGCTATTCCATCGGCCTGTCCTACCCGCCGGACTGGGGCGAGCGCACCATGTCGTTCCGGCGCGGCGACGAGACGGTACTGGAGCCGGGCATGACCTTTCACCTGATGCCAGCGCTCTGGCTCGACGACGGCGGGCTGGAAATTACCGAGCCGATCCTTATTACCGATGAGGGGGTGGAATGTCTGACGGAGACCCCGCGCCGCTTGTTCGTGAAAGGATAGCGCACTCTGGGATTGAGCGGAACGACGTGTGGCCTGTGCTTGCCACCGCCGCCGTCGTCGTCATCGGGCTTGACCCGGTGACCCATTCTCAGCACAAAAAGCAGTCCTCGGGATTGCCGGATCAAGTCCGGCAATGACGAAGGAAGGCAAGATGAAATCCAAACGAAACCCGATAGCCCCGACCATACCGTTCGATCAGGACGGCGCGCATCACGGCTTTCTGCGCCTGCCCTACAGTCGGGACGATTCCGCCTGGGGCTCGGTGATGATCCCGATCACCGTGGTCCGAAACGGCGACGGGCCGACGGCGCTGTTCACTGGGGGCAATCACGGCGACGAATACGAAGGTCCGGTGGCGCTCCAGCACCTCGCCGCGACCCTCGACCCGGCGGCCATCGCCGGGCGGGTCATCATCGTGCCGGCGCTGAACTATCCTGCGTTCCGCGCGGGGCGACGGACCTCGCCCATCGATGCGGGCAACCTGAACCGCTGCTGTCCGGGCCGGCCCGACGGCACCGTGACGGAAAAGATCGCGCATTACGTCTGCACCGAACTGGTGCCGATGGCCGATCTGGCGCTGGATTACCATTCCGGGGGCAAGACGCTGGACTTCGTGCCGTTCGCCGCCGCGCATGTGCTGGCCGACAAGGCGCAGGAAGAGGCCTGCATCGCCGCCATGCGCGCGTTCAACGCGCCCTACAGCATGCGGCTCCTGGAGATCGACAGCGGGGGCATGTTCGATAACGAGGTCGAATCGCAGGGCAAGGTGTTCGTGACCACCGAGCTGGGCGGCGGCGGCACGGCGACAGCGCGCTCCGTCGCCATCGCGAAGAAGGGCGCGCGCAACCTGCTGATCCATGCGGGTATCCTCGACAGCGAGCCGGAGACCGCGCCCAGCATAGACCTGGACATGCCGGACAGCCGCTGTTTCGTCGTGTCAGAGCATGACGGGCTGATCGAGCCGCTGGCCGATCTTGGCGATCACGTGAACGAAGGCGACGAGGTGGCGCGGATCTGGCCGGCGGACCGGACGGGCCGGGAGCCGGTGAGCTACACGGCACGGCGCGACGGCATCCTCGCGGCGCGGCATTTTCCCGGGCTGGTGCAGGCGGGCGATTGCATGGCGGTGATCGCGGAAGTCGTGACCTGACAGGCCGGCGTGCCGGTCGCTCTCTACACCGGCGCCCCGCGTCAACGCCTGCGCAGCGGATGGGGAATGCCCGCGACCAGCAACGCGAACAGGGCGAACGCCATGTCCCCGCAGCGCAACGGCTCCGCCGCTCGGCGGTCGGCGGGGGAAGCAAGGCGCGGGCCTCATCGGCCATGGTGTCGAGCGTGCAGAGCCGCACGCCCTGAAGCGCGAAACGATGGTGCCACGCCGTCGAGGCATAGTGAAAATCCGGGACGATTGCGACGATCCCGCGCGCCTCGAGCATGGACCGCGCCACGAGCGCCTCGGAGGCGTCGAAGAAGACACTGACGGTCACGAGCGATGCCACGGTGTATCCTTCCGAACTTTCTTCGCGCTGTTCAAGGAGCGCGGAATTCCGAAAGCATAGAGCAGTTTTCGATCTGCCAGAACTGCGTCATGCCCGTGTTTTGCGCTTCGCGGTCGTTGCGTTCCGTCCCGCTTGTTGGCGCATTCGCGCCATCGAAAATTTACCGCCGGACGGCGTTCGGAGATGTCATCGTCATGGAACATTAAATATTCCTTGAACTGACTGTGCTTGCATTTGGCTTTTCGGAACGTCATTCGAGGTCGGCTTGGATGCCTGCATGGATACACTTTATGCCGCTGATATTGTATGTGGCGGCGCTTGTCCTCGGAATTGCGGGGATCGAACTACCCGGCGCGGCGGCGGAGCTTTCGGCGCTGGCGCAGTGGACGCTGGTCGTCGCGCTGGGACTGCAAAGCCTTTGGGCGTTTCTCGGTCATGTCTTCAACGCCGAGCCGGTCGCCCGCTCGATCGGCTGGAGCACCAGCCCGTTCCAGTTCGAGGTCGGGGTCGCCAATCTCGGCATCGGCGTCGCCGCCATCGCCGCCGCATGGCTCGGAAGACCGGCGGCATGGGCGGTTTTCCTGATGTCGGCCTGCTTTCTCTGGGGCGCGGCCTTCGGCCATCTGCGCGACATGGTCAGGGAGCACAATTTCGCGATCAACAATGCCGGCCCCATCTTCTGGTGGGATATCCTGACACCCTTGACCCTGTTGGTCGCGCTGGTTCTGACGGGGTGAAGCCGGCTTCACTGCTCGCGCCGTAGCGTAACACGACTGTTTCACTGTCCGTTTCACCCGGAGGCCGCCATGAGCTGGAACCCCGCCCTCGATCCCGTCTGCCCCGAGCCGGGCGACGTGGATCGCATCGAAACCATCATCGTGCCGCGCTCGCGCGATCTCGGCGGCTTCGAGGTGCGCCGCGCGCTGCCCTCGCCGAAGCGCCAGATGGTCGGCCCGTTCATTTTCTTCGACCAGATCGGCCCGGCCGACTTCCTGACCGGCAAGGGCATCGACGTGCGCCCGCACCCGCATATCGGGCTGGCGACCGTGACCTACCTGTTCAAGGGCGAGTTCCAGCACCGCGACTCGCTGGGCACCGACCAGATGATCCATCCCGGCGCGGTCAACTGGATGATCGCGGGGCGCGGCGTCACCCATTCCGAGCGCACCAGCGCCGAGACGCGGGCGCAGCCGCACAGCCTGTTCGGCATCCAGACCTGGGTGGCGCTGCCGGACGATCACGAAGAGACGGTTGCAGGCTTCGAGCATCACGGCAAGGACGCGCTGCCGTATCTCGACGCGGAAGGCAAGCGCATCCGGCTCATCATCGGCGCGGCTTACGGCGAGCGTGCCCCGGTCAGCACCTTCACGGACATGTTCTATGCCGATGCCGAACTGGAACCGGGCGTATCGCTGCCCTTGCCGGACGACCACGAGGACCGCGGCATCTACGTCATCGGCGGGTTGATCGAGGTCGGAGGCCAGAGATTCGACAGCGGCCGGATGATGGTGTTCCGCCCGGGCGATGCGATCAGCGTGAAGGCGGGGCCGGACGGCGCGCGGCTGATCCTGCTGGGCGGGGCGACGCTGAACGGGCCGCGCTATATCTGGTGGAACTTCGTCGCGTCCTCGCGCGAGAAGATCGAGCACGCCAAGCGCGCGTGGGCGCAAGGCGACTGGGCGCATGGCCGCTTCAGCCTGCCGCCGGGCGACACCGACGAGTTCATCCCGCTGCCAGACTGAATGCCTCGGCCCGGAACGCCGGTGAGGAAAACTGCCGCGTCGTCATCCGGCATTCATCCCTTACGATCATGGTCGAGCGAATGATGCAGAGATCCACGTTCCGGAGATGGCCGATTGCCCGAAATCTGGGAGACCGTGCTCGCCTTCGCGCGTGAGCACGAGACGTATCTGCTGCCGATCGCCTTCGCGATCTGCATGGCCGAATCGATCATTATCGTCTCGCTGTTCGTGCCGAGCACCATCATCCTGCTGGCATCGTCGACGCTGCTCGGCGCCAGCGGCGTGGGGATTGAAAGCCTCTGGATCGCCGCCGGCCTCGGCGCGGCGCTGGGCGACTGGGTATCTTACGGGCTGGGCCGCTTCACCTATCGCGGGCTGAAAGACGGCTGGCCGTTCCGGCGGAACCGCCGGACGGTGGCGCGCGGGCGCATGTTCTTCGCGCGCTGGGGCTGGGCGGGCATGTTCGCCGCGCGGTTCATGGGGCCGCTGCGCTCGTTCATGCCGCTGGTCGCCGGGATTTGCCGGATGCCGCTGCTGGCGTTCGCCATCGCCAGCCTGTTCTCGGCTTTTGTCTGGGCGGGTGTCGTGCTGGCACCGACCGGGATCGGCGCGGGCTTCCTGCTCGGGCGATAGCGACGGGACACCCGCCCACGCGCGCCAGCGAAACCCGCTTGTTCGTAATAAAGCGCCGGGCGAAAAAGTGGAAACCGGTTTTTCGCAAACCCGGCGCGACAACCAAAGAACCTACAGCATCGGGCGATCCGGATTTATCGCCCGATGCTGTAGCGCGTCGCGTTCCAGTCGGCCGGGAGCACCTTCCTCTATGGAACCCGCCTCAGGCGGCGCCCGTTAGCCTGCTGCGCTGTCGCTTCAGGGCATTAGCCAGGAAATCCAGCAACACCCGGATCCTGACGGTCGCGCGCAGGTCCGCGTGGGTGAGCAGCCAGAGGTCGGTGGCAAGGGTGTCGATGGGAGCGCCGACGCGTATCAGTTCCTTGTCGCGGTCACCCAGATAGCATGACAGCACCGTCAGGCCTGCGCTCTCCTTCGCCGCCAAATACAGGCCAAGCATGGTGTTGGTGCGGTAGCGGCAATGCTCGAACAAGCCATTGTCGCGCATCCATTTTTCCAGGGCAGGGTAGCCCATGCGCTCGTCAGGCCCCACCCAGTCACGGGAGCAGAGGTCCGAGGTCTCGTCGAGGTCGCCCGCCAGATCCGGGCTGCCGTAGACGGCCTGGGCGATGGTCGCGACCTTGCGGCCGATCAGGGTCTCCGGTGGGGCCGTAGCGGGGCGCAGGGCCACATCCGCTTCGCGCCGGGAAAGGCTGAACAACTCGTTCGAGACGACCACTTCCAGCTCGATTTCCGGATAGGCGCGGCGGAATTCGGCGAGGATCGGCGACAGGATGCCGTAGAGCAGCGTGTCCGTGGTGGTGAGGCGCACCGTTCCCGAAGGGCTGAGGTCCTGGCCTGCGATGCGCCGCTCGGCCGCCAGAACCTCGCGTTCGACCCGCCGCGCGGCGGTGGCCAACTCTTCGCCCGCTAGGGTCGGCGTGTAGCCGTTTCTTGAGCGGTCGAACAGCCGGACGCCCAGGCGTTGTTCCAGGTCGCCAAGCTGCCGGAACACCGTGGTATGGCTTACGCCGAGATGGCGCGCGGCGCCTGAGAGCGTGCCCGTCATGGTTATCGCGAGGACGAGGTGAAGGTCGTTCCACTGCATTGGTTTGTTCATATTTGCAAACGAACCATGCGGATTTATCGGATTTCGGTTTGTGAATAAACATGACGACATATGGGCCGCAGTTGGCAACCAGCATCGAGGAATTCGGCTATCATGCATGCCCTGATCGTCTTCAGCCATCCCGAGTCCAAGTCATTCAACGCCGCGCTCAAGGATGTGGCAGCGAACACGCTGATGCGCCTCGGCCATGGTGTCGAGGTCTCGGACCTTTACGCGGAAGGGTTCGACCCGGTGGAAGCGGCGGTCCACTATGCGGACCGCAAGGACCCGGACTGTTTCGCTGCGCTGGCCGAGCAGCGCCATGCCAGCGAGAGCGGGAGCCTGCCGGCGGATGTCCGCCGCGAGATTGCACGGCTGGAGCGGGCCGACCTCGTCGTTTTCCAATTCCCCCTCTGGTGGCATGCCCAACCGGCCATGCTGAAGGGCTGGTTCGACCGCGTCTTCGTCAGCGGCGGGATCTACACCAGCACCATGCGTTATGACCGTGGATATTTCCGCGGCAAGCGGGCCATCCTCTCGGTGACGACCGGCGCTCCGGCGGAAGCCTTCGGTCCTAACGCGCGCGGCGGGGACATGGACCACCTGCTTTGGCCGATACACTATTCGCTGCACTATGCCGGCTTCACGGTGCTACCGCCCTTCCTGGCCCACGGGGTTCAGGGGCATGGCTACGCCTACCAGGACGAGGGCCGCTTCAAGATGCGTCTCGAATGCAAGAAGAACATGTGGCAGCAGCGGCTCGAAACACTCGACCACGCGGAGCCGTTGGCCTTTCCCGGGTGGAATGACTGGAACAGCGACGGTTCGGCAATAGCGAACAGGACAGAAAGTGCCGCGGTTGTGGCGACTTAGGTGCCTTCATGAATGTTGGGGCGGGGCGCGATGGCCCCGCCCGGTTTTCGCTATTCCAGAATCCCGACATCCACGATCTCGCCGTCCTGGATTTCCCAGTGGCCGATCGTGCCCGGCACGTCGCCGTTCTCGTCGAAATCGACCGAGCCGGCCGCGCCTTCGTAGTTGATGTCCTCGCCGTCCGCCAGCAGCTTTACAGCCTTTTCCCACTCGCCCGGCAGCACGGTCTCGCCCGGCGGGTTGGCGACGTCGCGAAGGTTGTCGCGGATCGCCTCGGGCTCGGTCGAGCCGGCCTTCTGCGCCGCGAGCGCGAGGACGAACGCCGCGTCATAGGCGGTGTCGTAATACGGCTTCGGCGGCACTTCGCCGTATTCCGCCGTGTAGGCCTCGCGGAACACGCGCAGGCCCTCGGTGTCCTTCGACTGCGGCACGGTGCCGAACGCGCCCTCGAGATACTGCGCGCCGATACGTTCGATGATTTCCGGGGCCTTCATGCCGTCGGTGAACACGAACTTGTCCAGGAACCCGCCTTCCAGCGACTGGCGCAGGATCACGCTGCCGCTTTCGGGATAGCCGATCAGCACGAGCGCCTCGGCGCCGCCGCCGGCGGCCTTCTGCAGCTCGCCGCGATAAGACGACTGCCCCTGCTCGAAGGCGATGGAGGCCGAGACGGTTCCGTCATAGGCGTCGGTGAAGGCGTCGGCCAAGCCCTGTCCGTAATCGTTGTTCACATACATGATGCTGACATTGGACAGGCCCTTCTCCGTCACGAGCTTGGCAAGCTCCACGCCCTGATAGGCGTCCGAGGGCACCGAGCGGAACAGGAAGTCGTTGTCTTCGAGCCCCGTAATGGTCGGGGATGTCGAAGCATTGGAGATCTGCGGCACGCCCTCGCGGCTGGTCACGCTCTTGGCGACCGGGATTGTCACACCCGACGACAGCGCCCCGACAATCGCGCTCACGCCATCGACGTTGATCAGCTTCTGCGCGGCGTCGACACCGGCCTGCGGCTTGGTCTGGGAATCGGCGAGGACCATTTCGACGTTCTCGCCATTGACGCCGCCCGCGGCGTTGATCTGCTTGATGGCGAACTCGACGCCGGTAATGTCGGCCTCGCCATAGGCTTGCAGATCCCCGGTCATGGGCATCAGGGCGCCGATCTTCAGCGGTTCGGCCTGTGCCGGCGCCGCCGCGACCGCTGCGCCGAATGCCGCCGCGGCCATTGCTTGAAACAAACGTCTGTTCATGCTTTCACCTCCCTTGGTTACAACATTTTCCAGCGAAGTGGACGCCACTTCGCGTCGCGGAAATGCGGCGAAACAAAGACTTGGAACGGTTATCCGGTTTGCTTGGACCGGACCATGCCCTATAACCCATCGGGTCAAGCTGCGGGCCGAGATTATCACGGCCTTAACCAGTCAGCCAGAGAGGGCGCGGGTGTTTTGCGCGCTGATTCCGGGGATCCGTTGCGACGCAGCGCAGCGTGTCCGATGCGTGGGTGTTGGCCCATTGGGGCATGGACATTAATCCGTTTTTCATATTGAACCGTCGCGGGACGGGCATTTTCCGGCCGGGGCCGCGCCGCGCCATCTACGACCGTCAACAGGTGTTTGTTCCGTGATCACTGTCGAGAATGTTTCAAAATCGTTCGGCGGGCTGAAAGCGATTTCGGATTGCTCGCTCGAAGTGGCCGACGGCACGATCACGGGCCTGATCGGGCCGAACGGCGCGGGCAAGTCCACGCTGTTCGCCATCATCGCGGGCTTCATCCGGCCTGACTCCGGCCGCATCCTGCTGAGCGGGCGCGACATTGCCGGCATACCGCCGCACCGGCTGTTTCATCTGGGGCTGATCCGCACCTTCCAAATCCCGCACGAGTTCAGCCGCATGACCGTGCGCGACAACCTGATGGTGGTCCCGCCCGCCCAGATCGGCGAGAGCCTGCCGGTGTCCTGGCTGCGCTGGAGCAAGGTCCGCGCGCAGGAGACCGGGATCGCCGAGAAGGTCGACGAGGTGCTGGAGTTTCTCCAACTCGCGCCGCTGGCCGACGAGCTGGCGGGCCGGCTTTCCGGCGGGCAGAAAAAGCTGCTCGATCTCGGCCGGGCGATGATGACCGACGCCAAGGTGGTGCTGCTGGACGAGCCGGGCGCGGGCGTGAACCGGACGCTGCTCGGCCAGATCGTGGAGACCATCCGGCGGCTGAACGAGGAGCGCGGCTACACCTTCTGCCTCGTGGAGCACGACATGGACATGGTGGCCGAGCTCTGCGATCCGGTCATCGTCATGGCACAGGGCACGGTGCTGACACAGGGCACGATGGCCGAAGTCCGCGCGAACGAGGCGGTGCGCGAAGCGTATCTCGGCCACACCGAGCCGGGATGACGGGCATGGAGAAGGGGGCGGCGTGAGCCTGCTGTCAGCAAGCGACATTTACGGCGGTTATGGCGGCGTCGATATTCTCAACGGCGTCAGCCTGCATGTCGAGCCGGGCGAGATCGTCACCATCGTCGGGCCGAACGGCGCGGGCAAATCCACCTTCGTCAAGGCGCTGGCCGGGCTGGTGGCGATACGCTCCGGGCGCGTGTTGTTCGACGGCCGTAACATCACCGGCATGGCACCGGAAAACGCCGCGCGGCTCGGCATCTCCTACGTGCCGCAGGAATCCAACGTGTTCGCCGGCATGACGGTCATGGAAAACCTGGAGATGGGGGCGTTCCTGCGCACCGACGACTACAGCGATCAGATCGAGCGGGTTTTCGCCCTGTTTCCGCGTCTCAGGGAGCGCCGCACGCAGCCCGTCTGGCAGATGTCTGGCGGCGAACGGCAGATGGTGGCGATGAGCCGTGCGCTGATGCTGGAGCCGAAGCTGCTGATGCTCGACGAGCCGACGGCAGGGCTGTCCCCGCTGTACATGGACCAGGTGTTCGAGCAGGTGAAACAGATCAACGCGCTGGGCATCGGCATCCTGATGGTCGAGCAGAATGCCAAGCAGGCGCTGGCGGTTTCGGATCGCGGCTACGTGCTGTCGATGGGGCGCAACCGGCACGAGGACCGCGCCGAACGGCTGCTGGAAAACAAGGAAATTGCCGAGATGTTTCTGGGCGGATAGGCGCACATGATTGGCGATATCGTACAGCTTCTCGTCTACGGCATCGTAACCGGCAGCATCCTGGCGCTCGGGGCGATCGGGGTATCGCTTGTCTTTGCGATCCTGCGTTTCGCGCATTTCGCGCATGGCGACTTCATGACGATCGGCGGCTATTCCGCGCTCGTCGTGGTGGCCGGGGCCGGCATGCCGATCATCGTGGCGGCGCCTTTTGCCATCCTCGTCGTCGCCGCAATGGCCATCGCCATCGAGCTGTCGGTTTACCGTCCGCTCCGGCAAAGCTCGCCGATCGTGCTGCTGATCTCGTCCTTCGGCATGGCGCTGATCCTGCGCAGCGCGGTGCAGCTCATCTGGGGCACCGGCAATCATGTCTATTCCTCCGGCATCCAGTTGCCCCTCCGTGTCTTTGGCATCGCGATCGGCCCAAACCATCTCTGGATCATCGTGGGCACGGTCCTGCTCATCGGCGTACTACACGTCTTCCTGCAATACACGAAATTCGGCAAGGCCATGCGCGCGATGGCCGACAACAGGGATCTCGCGCGGATCTCGGGTATCCCGACGGACCGCGTGATCCTGATCGCGTGGATCATTGCCGCAGGACTGGCCGCGATGGCGGGCATTTTCCTCGCGATGGACACGCGGCTGCACCCGGTGATGGGCTGGAACCTGCTGCTGCCGGTGTTCGCCTCGGCGATCGTCGGCGGCATCGGCCGTCCCTACGGCGCGATGGCCGGCGGGCTGCTGATCGGGGTCGCGATGGAAATGTCCACGCTCGCCATCAACCCGGCGTACAAGCAGGCGGTCGCGTTCGCGCTGATGGTGGCGACGCTGGTCGTGCGCCCGACCGGCATTTTCCGGGGGTCGTCGCTATGAACTTGAGGGCGGGTAAATCCGGTGCGGTCACGGGGAGCGTTCGCTGATGGAACTGGCTGGGCTGCTCGGCTATTTCGTGTTTTTCGCCTCCTTCGCCTGCATCTACGCGATCATGGCGCTGGGGCTGAACATCCAGTGGGGCATGACCGGCCAGATCAATATCGGCGTGGCCGGCTTTTACGCCATCGGCGCGTATACCTCCGCGATCCTGACCACGCAGCCCACGCCGGATCATCTCGGCGGCTTCGCGATGCCCGTCATTTTCGGCCTGATCTGCGCGGTGCTCGTGAGCGTGACGATTGCCGTGCTGATCGGCATGATCACCGTCAATCTGCGCTCGGATTACCTCGCCATCGCGACCATCGGTCTGGCCGAGATCATTCGTTTCGTCATCAAGAACGAGCCGGACATCACCCATGGCGTGCGCGGCATCGCCGAAATCCCGCGCCCGCTCGTCGAAAGCGGTCCGTGGGCCGGTCCGGTCTTCCTGCTCATCGCGGTGACCTGCGTGGCGATCGCGTATTATCTCGTGGAGCGTGCGCGCGTGTCGCCCTGGGGGCGCGTGCTGCGCGCCATTCGCGACAACGAGGACGCGGCCAAGGCGGCGGGCAAGAATGTCGTGAGCTTCCGGCTTCAGGCCTTCGTCGTCGGCTCGGCGCTGATGGGCTTCGCCGGCGGGCTTTACGCGCATTTCTTCGGCTTCATCTCGCCCGAGGCGTTTCAGCCGGTGTTCGGCACCTTCATTGTCTGGGCGATGCTGATCGTTGGCGGCAGCGGCAACAACAAGGGCGCGCTGCTCGGCACGGTTCTGGTCTGGCTGGTCTGGTCGGGAACCGAGATCGTGACGCGGTTGCTGCCGGCGGACATGGCGACGCAGGCCGGCGCGGCGCGGGTACTGATGATCGGCGTTCTCTTGCAGATCGTGCTGCTTACCCGGCGCCAGGGCGTCCTTCCTGAAAAACCGCCGCCGCCAATCCGGCCGAAGAGAGGCCGGGAGAGTTAGCGGGTAGCCGCGGAGCCGGTCCGGTCAGCCGACGGATGGCCCCCCCGCTCCGGCAGCCGCACTGCGGACCACAAGGCCAGCAAGCCGCCAAGTCCGAGCGTCGCGAACGCCGCGCCCCAGATGACGCTGTCGCCGGCGTTTCCCGCGCGCAGGGTGTCGATCACCCAGCCGAACACGATGGGCGAGACCGCGCCGGTGATGAACCCGGCCATCGAGCGGGCCGCGAGCATGGCGCCGAGCGTGCCCGGCTCGACCCGCTCGGCCATCGCCGTGGACAGCACCGGCGAATCGCCCAGCGCGAAAAACGAATACAGGATGATCAGCCCCGCGATCAGGTAGGGCGTGAACACCACGAGCCAGCCGACGCCGAAAGAGAAGCCGGCGGCGATGGCGGCCGCCCAGACGAGCACGGTTCTGCGGCCAATCCTGTCCGAAAGCCGGCCCATATAGTAGGCGGCGAACGCGCCGACGACATGCAGCGCCGTGACGAAATACGCGCTGGACTGGGTCGCGTCGACCGTGTTTTCCCCGCTCAGCACGAAGCTGGCGGCGATCAGCGCGGGCGCCCAGGTCCACATGCCGAGCAGTTCCCAGTTGTGGGAGGTGTAACCGATGAGCAGGTGTCGCGCGCTGCGGTTGTCACGAAGCTGCCGCCACAAGCCGCTGTCCGGCATGCGCGCGTGAATGATGTTGGGCAGATCCCGGATCGCGGCCAGCAGCAAGAGCGTGCCGGCGAGCGGCAAAGCGCCGGTGAGCAGGAACGCCGTCTGCCAGCCGGAAAGCCCCAGGGCGAAGCCGGTTGCCCCGATCGACGCCGCGTATCCCACCGAAGTTGAGGCGATCAGCGCGCCGATGGCGCTGCCGAGGCGCTCCGGCGGCGTGTTCTCGCGGAACAGCATGATCAGCGGGGTATAGACGCCGCCCTGGCACAGGCCGATCAGGCTGTAGAGAACGAGGCTCGACATGTAGTCGCGCGCCAGCAACGCGAATGCGGTGCAGGACAGCGCGGTCGCCCAGGCGGACAGGGCGACCGCCCGCTTCGCCCCGATGCGCCCGCCCAGCCAGGAGAAGCCGAACAGCGAAAACGCGTAGGCGAAATAGAACCCCGAGACGATCGTGCTCACCTTCGCCGCGCCGATATCCCAGGCCTCCATAAGCACCGGGATGCAGCCGGCGACGGTCATGAAGGGCAGGAACAGGAAGACCCGGGCGACGAAGACGAAGACGAGGATGTTTCGGGTCATGCTTCTCAAGGTTTCTTGGGCGGCAGCCGTGGCAGGGATATCCGGCCCCGCGCGAGCGCTCCGGCGGGGACAAGCGCAGAAATATGACGCCATAGCGTTATCCACGCAACGCATCGGGTTGCCTCGCATGGCAGGTTCCCGTCTAAAATGGTACAGGATCGCGTCCGCGGTCCGGCCAAAGGAATGAGGAGCGCCATGTACAACACGATCATCGTCCCGGTCGAAATGTCCCATGCCGAGAAAGCTTCGCCCATGCTCGCCGCGGCCCGCCAGCTCGGCGGCGACCAGGCGCAGATCGTTCTGGTCAGCGTCGTCGAGGATGTTCCGACCTATGTGGCCGCCGAACTCCCCGGCGGGGTCATCGACAAGGCCAAGCAGTCTGCAAAGGAGAAGCTCGAAGAGATTGCCCGCGAAGCGGGGGGCAACACTGAAGTCGAGGTGCGCAGCGGGCAGGCCTCCGCCGTGATCCTGGGCGTGGCGAAAGAAAAACGGGCCGACGCTATCGTGATCGCCTCGCACCGGCCTGGGCTGGCGGATTATCTCCTCGGCTCTACCGCGGCGCGGGTGGTGCGTCACGCACCCTGCTCGGTGCTCGTGATACGTTAACCGGCCACATTGGTCGATGAAACGATCTGGCGGGGCGTCGGCTCCGCCAGGCAGTGATACGCGAGCCGCCAAGCGGGAGGGGCTTCAACATGGACGCCATTCAGAACGTCGTTATCCTGATGATCGCGGGAACCGTGATCTGGAGTTTCCTGAAGCTCAAGGACCGGATCGAGTTCCTTGAGCAGGAAGTCCGCTGGCTGCGCGCCGAATTGAACAACCTGAAGCCCGGCGGCTC
>JBKGZY010000032.1:0-17473 GCA_046543175.1 Dichotomicrobium sp. | reverse complement strand
GGCGAGAACGCCGCGGCCAGCTCGTCGAGCAGTTTCCGCGGAACGACGCGCCGGCCGTTTGCAACGGCGATCGGCTCGACCGCCCCGTCAGTCGCCAGCTCCGCGCCGACGGCCGCCAGCCGCCGCCTGAGATCGGCGAGGACTTCGGTAAGCGTTTGCGCCACTTCGGAATCGCTGTCCACCTGCGCGCAGGAGCGCTGAATATCGGCCAGACGGCCGCGGATTTTCTCGGGAAGGCGCTGATGGACCCGCCGCGCCGACATCGTCTCGAGGAAGCTGTTGATATCCTCGACGGCCTCGAGGATGGCCTCCACGGGCGGCGCCCAGCCGGCTTCGGACGGCGCCGGCTCGATGCGCGCCAGCGCGTCGCCCAGCGCCGCGTCGATCTCCAGCGCGATCTCGCGCAGCCGCGGTAGCCGCTCTGCTTCCGCGCCCGCGCCGAGACTGGATTCCAGCCGGTCCAGCGCGTCGAGAAGCCGCCGGGTCTCGTCGGAGCGATTGCGGGCGAGATATTCGCTCAGGAACCAGCGGCCGTAATCCGACCGCAGCAGCGCGTCCTCGATCGCGCGGTAATCCCGCTCACCGTAAAACCACGACGTCCCCATGACTTCGGCCCGTCTTGCCAAACTGAACGCGCAGCGCGCGCTTGTAACTCCCGGTCACGGATCAGCATCGGCGGGAGGTCTTAGCAAAACGTTTAAAAGACGGTGAAAATTCGCGTAAAAACGCTACGGATCGGCGCTGGCCTGGCGCGCGGAAGGATCTGCGCCGTCAATGGCGGGCAGAAGCTGGCTGCGCAGGTTTTCCGCGTCGATGGGGCCGACCAGCTTGTCGATGATGGTGCCGTCGCCATCGACCACGAAGGTCTCCGGGACGCCGGTCACGCCCCAGTCGACGCCCGTGCGACCCCTGGGATCGGCGCCCACCGCGTCGAAGGGGTTGCCCAACCGGGCGATAAAACGCGCGGCCTTGGCCGGCTCGTCCTTGTAGTTGATCCCGAAAAGCTGCGCGCCGGGGCGCAGTTCGCGCAGCTTCACGAGGTATTCGTGCTCGACCCGGCACGGCCCGCACCACGAGGCCCAGATATTGACCACGCTGACCTTGCCGTCCGTCAGGTCGGACGTCGAGAAGCCGGGCACCTGCCCGCCGTCATCCTCCAGTCCCGACACCGGCTGAAGCGACATCTCGGGGGCGGGCTTGCCGATCAGGGGGGACGGCACGCGCGACGGATCGCCCGACCCCAGCGCAAACGCGAACATGATCCCGAGCGCAATGAAGATCAGCAGCGGAATGAGCACGATTATGCCGCGCACTTTCGCCGAGGTGGGCCGTTCCTCGACGAAGTCGTCGTTGCCCCAGAAGCCGTCGGCGTCTTCCGATCTCTCGTCGCGTCTTGTCATCGCTTTTACCCGGAAACGCCTCAGCGCGTCTCCTCGAATTCGCCAGTTTCGCGCGAGCGGCGCACGATCCCCTGCCGCTCAAGCTCGGCCAGTTTGGCCCGGTTGCGCGCTTCGCCGCCGAACGCCCACAGCATCAGCCCCGCCACGACGACAGCCGCCGCGCCATACGACAGCCAGATAAAGGCGGCGTGAGGACCGAGGTCGATCATCCGTCCTGCTCCGCTGTCGCCGGCTCGCCCTGCGAGCGGCGCGCCGCCCGCTCAACCTGCGAGACCATCATGGTGTTGATGCGGCGCGCGAGGATTTCCGCGCGCATCGCCTTCAGGTGCAGCATCACGAACAAGGATGTAAAAGCCAGCGCCATCACCAGCAATGGATACAGCATCGAGGCGTCGATGGTCGGACCGTCGAGCCGCATGACGCTGGCGGGCTGATGCAGCGTGTTCCACCAGTCCACCGAGAACTTGATGATCGGCAGGTTCACGACGCCGACCAGCGCGAGGATCGCCGTGGCGCGGCCCGCCTTCGACGGCTCCTCGATGGCCTCCCACAGCGCGATCAGCCCGAGATAAAGGAAAAACAGAATCAGGAACGAGGTCAGCCGGGCATCCCAGACCCAGTAGGTGCCCCACATCGGCTTGCCCCACAGCGCGCCGGTGACGAGCGCGAGGAAGGTGAAGGCGGCGCCGATCGGCGCGGCGGCCTTGGCCGAGACATCGGCCAGCGGATGGCGCCAGATCAGCGAGCCGGCGGCCGAAATCGCGATCAGCAGATAGCCGAGCATGGCGAGCCAGGCGCTCGGCACATGGACGAACATGATGCGCACCGTCTCGCCCTGCTGGTAATCCGGCGGCGCAACGAAAAACGCCATGTAAAGGCCCGCCGCGAACAGCCCGGCCGTCAGCACGTAAACGAACGGCAGCACACGCCCGCTGACACGCAGGAAAACCGACGGATTGGCAAATCGCGCGAAAAAGCCCATCGCGATGTTCTAGCCTCTTGTTGGCGCGGCGGCAATCGCGCACGTCGCCTATTCGGGCCGCGCGCTCCCTTCATACATATAAGTGGCCGGGTTGGGACCGCGCAGATAGCCCGTGTCGATTTTTTCCAGCCGCCAGCCCGCTTCGCGGATCAGCACGTCGATGGGGCGGTTCAGATGACAGCCGCCCGCGAGCCGCCGCCAGACCGGCGTCAGCCTGTTCTGGAACCAGCGCACGCGCCTGTCAGGCGACAAACCGTGCTCGACGAACAGGAGCCGACCGCCCGGCTTCAGCACGCGGCGCATCTCGGCGAGGGCGGCGTGCGCGTCGGGGATCGAGCACAGCGTCCAGGTGGTCACCACCGTATCGACGCTGTTGGCATCCAGCGGGATGGCTTCCGCCGACGCCTCCAGCGGGTGCACCGGCCCGGCCTTCGCCGCCATTCGCAGCAGCCGCTCCGACGGGTCGAGGCCGAATACCCCGCTGACAGCCGGCCCGTAGAACGGCAGGTTCGCGCCCGCGCCGATGCCCACCTCCAGCACGCGCCCTTCCGCCGCCCCGACGACCCGCTGGCGGTACGGAACCAGTTCGCGATGGCGCATCGCCACGGCGATCAGATGCGGCAGGATGCGCTCGTTATAAAAACCCATAAGCGGCTCACTGGAGGTTCATGCGCAGCGCCGCGGCGGCGGCAAACGGCGCCAGCGCGATCGCGGCGAGGCTGATTGCGCACAGGATCGTGAATGGCGTCCAGAACGAGCCCGGCCCGGTCAGCACGGCATCCAGGCTCGAAACGCCGAAGATCAGCACCGGCACGTAAAGCGGCAGGATCAAGAGCGACAGCAGCAGCCCGCCGCGGCGCAGCCCCAGCATCAGCGCCGCGCCGATCGCGCCGATAAAGCTGATCGCCGGGGTTCCCGCCAGCATGGTGACGACAAGCGGGCCATAACCCGCGATGTCGAGATTGAGCAGCAGCCCCAGCACCGGCGCAAGCAGCGCCAGCGGCACGCCGACGCTCAGCCAGTGCGCGAGGCATTTCGCCGCGACGACCGCTTCCAGCGGCAGCGGACCGAGCGCGATCACTTCGAGCGCGCCGTCCTCGTAATCGTTGTAGAAGATACGATCCGCCGACAGCAGCGCTGCCAAAAGCAGCGCCACCCACAGCACGCCCGGCGCAATGCGGCTGAGCAGGTTCAGATCCGGCCCCAGCCCCAGCGGCAGGATCGCGACCACGATCAGGTAGAAGCCCAGAGCCACGCCGATCGCCCCGCCCTCGCGCCAGGCCAGCCGGAGATCGCGGCTCACGAGTGCAACAAACGGCTTCATGCCGCGGCCTCGTTGACCTGTGCATGCCCGCTTGCAAGCCGCAGGGTCCGGGAGAAGGAGACGCCGAGGGACAGGTGGCTGGCCGCCACGGTAATCCCGCCCGCCGCGGCGTGCGCCTGAACGGCTTCGGCCAGCAGATCGCTCGATGCCGCATCCAGCGAAACGGTCGGCTCATCCAGCAGCCAGACGGGCCGATGCGCCAGCACCAGCCGCGCCAGCCCCAGCCGCCGCTTCTGCCCCGCAGAAAGGAAGCCCGCCGGCACATGGCGCAGCAGTTCCAGATCGAACGCCCGCGCCGCCGCCTCGATGGCCTCCATGCCGCCGCCGAGATATGCGGCAAGAAAGCCCAGGTTCTCATCGACGGTGAAGCCCGCCTTGATGCCGTTGAGATGGCCGACGTAATGGCAGCATTCGTCGAGCGCCATGCCTTTGGGCCCGCCTTCCAGCCACGCCCGTCCGGATTGCGGTGTAATGAAACCGGCTAACGTGCGCAGAAGCGTGGTCTTGCCCGAGCCGTTCGGCCCGCTGAGCAGCACGCTCTCGCCCGCCACGGCGGCGAACGTCACGCCTTCAAGCACGACGCGCGAGCCGCGGGCACAGCTCAGATTGTCGACCACGAGTTTCATGCGGGTGCTTGACTTGCGGTTGCTTTGCGCCGCTTGAGGGAGGCGGAGCCGGCGCGCGTTATATCGCGCGGTAATGAATGGCTGTCATCAATGAATTTAAGCCGTGATCACGGGATGCGCTTGTACCCACCTCGCCGCAACAGCTATATAACGGGGTGTGGATGCGTTTGTCAGCGCCTCGTGCGCGACGGCGCGTCCAGCCACCGTCGTGAGGCGCTCCCGCGGCGGCGCGTCGGCCTGGAACCGCCCTGAAGGCGCTCCGGCCGCACCGAATGACGCGCCGGGCACCTGCCCGGTCCGCAACGCAAGGAGCACATCATGACAAGCAGCAACACCGCGCCGCGGTCTCTCGACAGCTTCAAATGCCGGAAAACCCTTCAGGTCGGCGGCAAGAGCTATGAATATTTCAGCCTGCCCGAGGCCGAGAACAACGGCCTCGACGGCATCTCGCGCCTGCCGTTCTCGCTGAAGGTTCTGCTGGAGAACCTGCTGCGCTTCGAGGACGGGCGCTCCGTCACTGCCGACGACATCCGCGCCATCGCCGCCTGGCTGAAGGACGGGCGCTCCAGCCACGAGATCGCCTATCGCCCGGCGCGCGTGCTGATGCAGGATTTTACCGGCGTGCCCGCCGTGGTGGACCTTGCCGCGATGCGCGACGCGATGGCCGAACTCGGCGGCGACCCCACGAAGATCAACCCGCTGGTGCCGGTCGACCTCGTCATCGACCATTCCGTCATGGTGGATGAATACGGCAATCCCAAAGCCTTCGCCGCCAATGTCGAGCACGAATACGAGCGCAACAAGGAGCGTTACGGCTTCCTGCGCTGGGGCGCGGAAGCGTTCGACAATTTCCGCGTGGTGCCGCCGGGCACCGGCATCTGCCACCAGGTCAACCTCGAATATCTCGGCCGCACCGTCTGGGTGAACGAGACCGGGCAGAACGGCGACAAGGTGCTTCAGGCGTATCCGGACACGCTGGTCGGCACCGACAGCCACACCACGATGATCAACGGGCTGTCCGTGCTGGGCTGGGGCGTCGGCGGCATCGAGGCCGAGGCCGCCATGCTCGGCCAGCCGATCTCGATGGTCATTCCCGAGGTGATCGGCGTGAATTTCATCGGCGCGCTCAATGAAGGCGTCACCGCGACCGACCTCGTGCTCACCGTCACCGAATTGCTGCGCAAGAAGGGCGTCGTCGGCAAGTTCGTCGAATATTCCGGCGACGGGCTGGATCACCTCTCGCTGGAAGATCAGGCCACGCTCGGGAACATGTCGCCCGAATACGGCGCGACCTGCGGCTTCTTCCCCATCGACGACGACACGCTGAAATACCTGCGCGCGACCGGGCGCGAGGACGAGCACATTGAGCTTGTCGAAGCCTATGCCAGGGCCCAGGGCATGTGGCGCGAGACGGGAACGGCCGTGCCCCGCTTCACCGATGTCGTGGAGCTTGACCTGAGCACGGTCGAACCCTCGCTCGCCGGGCCGCGCCGCCCGCAGGACCGGGTGCCGCTCAGCCACGCCCACACCGCCTTCCGCACCGCGCTGGCGGAAATGCGCGGCGTGAACGGGGGCGGCGCGGTGTCCGACATGTACGAGGAGGGCGGCGGCAGCATCGTTCCGCTCCAGAAATCCGCGCCGGTGGAAGGCGCGAACTACGAACTGACCGACGGCGATGTCGTCATCGCGGCGATAACCTCCTGCACGAACACCTCGAACCCGAACGTGCTGATCGGCGCGGGGCTGCTGGCGCGCAATGCCCGGGAAAAGGGCATCCACACCAAGCCGTGGGTGAAGACCTCCTTCGCGCCGGGCAGCCAGGTCGTCACCGACTATCTGGAAAAGGCCGGGCTTCAGGACGATCTCGACGCGATGGGCTTCAACCTGGTCGGCTACGGCTGCACGACCTGCATCGGCAATTCCGGCCCGCTGGACGAGCCGATTTCCAAGGCGATCCACGAGAACGACCTGGTGGCTTCGGCCGTGCTGTCCGGCAACCGCAATTTCGAGGGCCGCATCAACCCGGATGTGCGCGCGAATTACCTCGCCTCGCCGCCGCTGGTGGTGGCCTACGCGCTGGCCGGCTCGCTGAATGTCAACATCTCCGCGGAACCAATCGACAAGAATGACTCGGGCGAGGCCGTCTATCTCAAGGACATCTGGCCGTCCACGAAAGAGATCGCCGAGATCGTCCGCACCACCATCACCCCGGAGATGTTCAAGACGCGCTATGCCGATGTGTTCAAGGGCGACGAGCACTGGCAACGCTTAAGCGCGGCGGAAATCAGCGTGACCTACAACTGGAGCGACGACTCCACCTACGTGCAGCGCCCGCCCTTCTTCGACGGCATGGCGGCCGAGCCGAAGCCGGTCACGGACATCGAAGGGGCGCGCATCCTCGGGCTGTTCGGCGATTCGATCACGACCGACCATATCAGCCCCGCGGGCGCGATCCCCCGCCAATCGCCGGCCGGCGAGTATCTCGTCAGCCGCGGCGTCGAGCACCGCGACTTCAACTCCTTCGGCGCGCGGCGCGGCAACCACGAGGTGATGATGCGCGGCACCTTCGGCAATATCCGCATCAAGAACCAGATGGTGCCGGGCGTCGAGGGCGGCTACACGATCCACTACCCCTCCGGCGAACAGCTCGCGATCTACGACGCGGCGATGCGCTACGCCGATGAGGGCGTGCCGCTCGTGGTGTTCGCCGGCAAGGAATACGGCACCGGCTCCAGCCGCGACTGGGCGGCCAAGGGTACGCGGCTTCTTGGCGTGCGCGCGGTGATTGCCGAATCCTTCGAGCGCATCCACCGCTCCAACCTGATCGGCATGGGCGTGCTTCCAGCCGTGTTCGCGGACGGAAGCTGGCAGGACGCCGGCATCAGGGGCGACGAGGTGGTCACGATCCGCGGTCTCGACGCGCTGAAACCAGGCGCGGAACTCACCGCCGAGGTCACGTTCGCGGACGGAAGCACCAGGGAGTTGCCGCTGATCTGCCGGATCGACACGGATGACGAACTTGCCTATTACCGCAACGGTGGCATCCTGCATTACGTCCTGCGCCGCCTTGCCGCGTGACCCGCATTCTGCCCGCCGGTGTGCTCACCCAGTCGTGACCGGCATTGAGGTGACGCCCGGCGGCGTTTGCGCGATGATCCATGCCGATGGTGGGCTTGGCCGCCCGACGCTGCGAGGATCGAACGCGATGAACGCCAGAAGGTTTTACGCTTTTCCGGGATTTCTTGCCGTCTTGATGGCTGTCGTGGCGCTGGCCATGTCGCCATCCGCGCGGGTTTTTGCGGAAGACGGCCCCGAGGCGGCCTCCGGGCCGGTGGTCGTCGAGTTGTTCACAAGCCAGTCCTGCTCATCCTGTCCGCCAGCCGACCGGCTGCTCGGGAAGCTGGCTGAGCGCCCCGACGTTATCGCCATGTCCCTGCCGGTGGACTACTGGGACCACCTGCAGTGGGAGGACACGCTGGGCCGCTCCGAACACAGCGAGCGCCAGCGCATCTATGCGCGCCAGCTCGGGCTAGCCAATGTCTATACCCCGCAGATGGTGGTCAACGGGATCAAGAACGTCATCGGCAGCCACTCCGAGGCCGTCGAGCAGGCCATTCGCGCGGCGCGGAAATCGGCCTCGCCCGTTCCCGTGAGGCTGGAGATGGAGGGCGATGGCTTCACGGTTCGGCTCGGACCGGCGAAGCCCGGCGCGGCCGCCACGGAGGCGGCGGTTCTCGTCGTCCCGCTGCTTTCCGCGCGCACCGTGGATATCAAGCGCGGCGAAAACCGGGGCAAGACGATCACCTATCACAACGTCTCGCGCGCAATCAGGCAGGTGGGCACCTGGCGCGGCGAGGAGACGGTCCTCACCCTCACGCATGACGAGGTGATGACCGGAGGCGCGGATCGCTGCGCGGTGATCTTGCAAGATACGCACTCGGGCGCAATACTCGGCGCCGCCCTGCTGGAGGACGCCTGATTCCCGCGGCGTCCAGCGGCCGGGGACAACCCGTAAGCGAAGGGACGCCGCGACATGGCATACTGGCTCTTCAAATCCGAACCCGGCGCGTGGTCCTGGGACGACCAGGTGGCCGCCGGCAAGGCCGGGGCCGAGTGGGACGGGGTGCGGAATCACCAGGCCAAGAACCAGATGCTTGCCATGAAGAAGGGCGATCTCGGCTTCTTCTACCATTCGGTGAATGAAAAGCAGATCGTCGGCATCGTCGAGGTGGTCGCCGAGGCGCATCCGGACAGCACCGACCCCGAGGGCAAGTGGATGTGCGTGGATCTTGCCGCGCGCGAGCCGCTGCCCGAGCCGGTAACGCTACAGCAGATCAAGGCCGAACCCGACCTGGGCGATATGGCGCTGATCAAGCAGTCGCGCCTGTCGGTCCAGCCGGTGGAGAAAGAAGCCTGGGAAATGATCTGCCGCATGGGCGGGCTGAAAAAGCCGCCGCGCGCCAAATCCGCCGCGTGATGGACACCGACACCGCGATTTCCGAGCCGCCGCCACAATCGGAGGGGATGGACTCCATCGAGATTCGCGGCTTCAACGCCGCCTATTACCACGCGGGCGACGGCCCGCCGGTGATCGTCGCCCACTGCTCCAGCGCGTCGCACAAGGTTCTCAAGCCGCTCATCAAGCAGCTCGAACGGAACTACGAGGTGTTCGCGCCCGACCTGATCGGCTACGGGCGCTCGGATCGCTGGCCCGAAGACCGGCCGCTCGATCCGGAGGTGGAAGTCGCGCTCCTGACGGCGTTGCAGGCGCGGGCTGGCCGGCCGGTGCATCTCGTCGGGCATTCCTACGGCGCGATGCTGTCGCTGGAGGCGGCGCGGCGTCTCGGAGCCGGTGTGGCGAGCCTCACCCTGATCGAGCCGGTGTCGTTTCACCTGCTCCGGCCTGGCGGGCGCGATGCCGAATTCCGGCAGGTGGCCCGCGTGGCGGACGGCGTGGTCCGCGCCATCCGTGAGGACAAGCCGCGGCGTGCCGCCGCGCTCTACATGGGCTTCTGGATGGGGCGGATGAAATGGTGGCTGGCGCCGGCGCGGATCAAGCGCGGCGTCATCGCGACGATCGGCAAGGTCGCGAAGGAATTCGAACTCGTCCAGCACATGGACGCGGACCTGTCCGATTACCGTGCCATCGGCGCGCCGACCCGGCTCGTCATGGGGGCGCGCACGCGCGCGCCGGCGAAGGCGGTCATCGACATCCTGGCGCATACGCTGCCCCACGCCGAACTGAAAACCGTCCCGCGCGCGGGCCATATGAGCCCGCTCACCCATCCCGGCGCGGTGAATCCGCTGGTTCTGGCGCATCTGCGCCGTCACGCCGGCTGACAGAGCTACCTGATGCGCGCCTGCACCTTGTCGCGCTGGCCGTTCGCATCCACGACCACCACATCGACGAAACCGGCCCCTTGCGGCGTCCAGAGAAGCTGACGCCGCCCGTTTCTGGGTGTCACGGGCCGCCCCTCGATCAGCCAGGTGAGCGGCAACGCCCCGCCTTCCGCCTTGAAGGGCATCGGTGCCGGATCGCCTGTCGGCGACGTCTGGAGGGCCAGTTCCGCTCCGTCGGGCGGGAAGGCGATGCGCAGCGGCGAGGCCGATACCGCCCGGCCGGTGGCGGCGCGGCGCAAGTGAGGATCGAAATAGCGCATTCGCATCGGGAGCTCGCCCGTCTCAGCCGTGATGACCCCTTTTGGCGGCTCGGGCCGATTGGCCCTGTCCGTCTCCAGCTTGGCGAAAACATCGAACAGGATTGGCGCAGCCGCGCCGCGCCCGGTCAAGCCCGGAATCGCCGTGCCGTCTGCGCGCCCGACCCATACGGCAACGGTATAGCGCCCGCGAAAGCCCGCCGACCAAGCGTCCCGGTACCCGTAGGAGGTACCCGTCTTGAAGGCGATGCGCCCCCGCTTGGCGTGAAGCGGGGGCGGCGCACGGCGCAGGATGTCGGCGACATACCAGGACGCGACGGGCGACAGGATCGCTTCACGCTCCGGCGGGGTATCGCGCCGAGAACGCTTCGATTTCAGATATTCCAGATCGATCGGCGTGCCGCCGCGCGCCAGCCCGGCATAAAGCGTCGTCAGTTCATCCAGCCGCAGACCGATACCGCCCAGCGCAATGGCGAGATTGCGCGGCACCGACATCTCGAAACCGGCATGGCGCAGCCGCGCCGCCAGCCGTGACGGACCGACTGCCGCCAGCATCTTGACCGCAGGCACATTCAGCGAGAATTGCAGCGCCTCGGCAACCGTCACCGTCCCCTTGTAATCGCTGTTGAAATTGTGCGGCGCATAACGGTCGAAGCGCGTGGGCCGGTCCTCGATCAGGGTCTGCGGATGTGCAATGCCGGCCTCGAACGCCATGCCGTATATGAACGGCTTGAGCGCGGAGCCGGGGGAGCGCACCGCCCGCGTCATGTCGATCGCGCCGCGCCTGTCCGTGTCGAGATAGCCGGGCGAGCCGACATGGGCGAGCACCTCGCCCGTCTCGTGATCGATCACCAGCGCCGCGGCGGAAATCTTCGGTCCCAGACGCTGAGCCGCCTGCGCCACCGCTTTCTCGACGCCGGCCTGCAAGGTCTTGTCGAGCGTCAGGCGCAGCACGTCCCTGTCGCTGTAACGCGCGGACAGCCGCTCGCTCAGATGCGCCGCCAGCATCGGGAACTGCACACGCGCCGCGGGCACCGGCTGGCTCCTGGCCCAGCGCGCCTGCGCCTCGCTGATGACGCCGTCGCCCGCCACGCGCGCCAGCACACGGTTCCGGGCTTCGCGGGCGCGTTCGGCGTGGCGGTCGGGACGGCGCGTTTCCGGCGACTGCGGCAGCGCGACCAATAGCGCGGCCTCGTGCAGCGCCAGCCGCTTCGGTTCCTTGCCGAAATAGGCCAGCGCGGCGGCGCGCACGCCCTCGATGTTGCCGCCGTAAGGCGCAAGCGTCAGGTAGGCTTCGAGGATGTCGCGTTTCGACAGCCGCCGTTCAAGTTGACGGGCGCGGACGATCTGGACAGCCTTGTCAATGAACGATCCGGTTTCCAGCCCGTCGAGCAGCCGGCCGAGCTGCATGGTGATCGTGGAGGCGCCGGAGACCAGTTCGCGCTCGCGGATCGTCTGCCATGCCGCGCGGGCCATCGCCAGACCGTCAACCCCGCCGTGGTCGTAAAAGCGCTTGTCCTCATAGGCCAGCAGCATGTCGACGAAGCGCGGATCGACATCGGGGAGTTCGACCGGGAGGCGCCAGCGGTCCTCAGCGGTGGTGAAGGCGCGCAGGAGCTGCCCTTCGCGGTCGAGCGCGAGCCGCGAGTTCTGAGCGAGTTTGGCAAGCGGCACGGGACCGAGCGCGCGCTCCAACGTCCAGAGCCCGGCAAACAGCACGACCGGCACGATCAGCACCGCAAGCAGCGCGAACGCCAGCCGCCGCGCCCATCGGGCACGCCCGTCACGCGCCTCACCTCGCCAGAATGGCGCTGCCATACGTCCTTCCCGCTACTCCTCCGCGCCGAGGATCTTCACCTTGCCCGGCGCGGTGCGCGCGAAGCGCTCCGGCCGGTACATGTCCTCGACCTTGGCGCCGCCATTGACATATTCACCGGGCGTGACCGCGCGGACGATATAGGCCATGCGCAGCGTTTCCGGCGATTTGCGGCCGCGCTCGGTCAATGAAAACGCGGCCATGAAGGAGTCGTCGCGGAAGGCGGTATGCGCGGCGCCGTCCGAAGTGTTCAGCCAGGGGAGCGCCCCGGTTCCGCTGGAGGGCACGAGGCGCGGGTTCTCGATCCGGAAGCCGGCCGGGAGCCGGTCCTCGACGACAAGCTGGCCCAGCAGCGGCTCATCTTCCTTCACCGTCAACGCGATCACATAGCGGGTGTTCTGTTCCACCTCGTCGAGCGACACCGGCTCGCCGTCAAGCGTGAAGACCTCGCGCCTGATGCTCAGCCCGGACTCCGCGGCCGGTTCCGGCGTCGCGGATGCGCCCGTGACCAGCAGAGATACCGGCGTAACGCTGTCGGAGATATTGCGCACCACGAACGGCTCGCTCGCCAGTTCGCCGCCGCTCAGCACACGCTGGACCGGGCCGGAATGGGCTTCGCCGTCCACTTCAAGCTCAGTGGCGTTGCTCTGCCCGGAAAGCGCATGCGCGGCGAGCAACAGCCAGGCATTCTCCTGCGTTGTCGTAGCTGAAACGTTCGCGCGCCATGCCGCGACCGTCCCGGCCAGTTGCGGCAGTGTCTCGGACATGGCGCGCGTTTCCGCCGCCAGTGTCACCAGGCCGGCGCTGTCGCGCAGGCGGCTGCCGAAGTCGGAGCGCAGCGGCGTTTGTGCCTGCGTGGACGGCTTGAGCCGGGCAAGCGCGGCCTCGAACGCCTTGTCCGCGCGTTCCATGTCGCCGTAAAGCGCCAGCGCCGCGCCGATCTGCGCCTGGGCGAGCGGCGTGGCGAACTCGTCGAGCTTGGCGTCGGCGTAATACCGCAGATCCCCGATCACCGCGCGCCCGGCCCGCGCCAGCACGTAGAGCGCATAGGCCAGCTCTTCCCCGCCGTCGCTGAAGTCCGAGGCGTAGCTGACCGCGTTGCGCAGCCGGTCGAGCGCCGGGGCCAAGACCTGTTCACGCACCTCGAAGCCTTCCTCGCGCGCACGCAGCAGGAAGTCGGCGACATAGGCGGTCAGCCAGGTGTTGTGGCTGCCGGCCGACCAGAGGCCGAAATCCCCGCTCGTGCCCTGAAGCGCGGCCAGCCGGGCGATGGCCTTGTCGATGCGGGCCTGGGCGCCTTCCTCCCCGGCGACGCCGGCGGATTCAGCCAGCTCGTTGAGATACAGAAGCGGCAGCGCGCGGCTCACCGTCTGCTCCGCGCAGCCATAGGGGAAACGGTCGAGCGCGAGCAGCAGGCCCGGCACGTCCATCGCGGCGCTCTGGCCGACATTGACGGCCACCTTGACGGTCTCGGGGATCAGATCGGCCGCCAGATCGCTTGTCACGGTCAGCGTACCTGATTTCGCCGCGAGTTTCTGGACCGAGCGGCGCTTGACATTGGGCGCCGCCGGCTTGACCGGGAAGGCGTAGTTGCGGGCGATGTTGAGGCCGTTCGGTCCCTCGAGCGTCACGCGCACCCGCGCGTCGCCCAAGGACGCCGCCTCGACCGGCAGGCTGAAATCCGCACGCTCGTCGGCGTCCAGTTCGAGCGTGCGTTCCGCCTCGCCGTTCAGGCTCACGCCCCCCTTGCCTTCCGCCGTGAGGCTGTAGCTGCCCGCCGGCCCATCGACATTGTGCAGGCTCACATGCACCTGCGAGGTGTCTCCGATCGTCAGGAAATGCGGCGCGGTGCCGATGAGCGTCACCGGATCGCGCACGGTGACGTCCGACACGGCGTGACCGACCTGCTTCGCGCTCCAGGCCGTGGCCATCAGGCGCAGCGTGCCGTCGAAGGCGGGGATGTCGAACTCTACTTCTGCCGACCCGTCCGGGCCCACCTCGACGATGCCGGAATAAAGCGCCACCGGCTCGACACTGCGCGGGCGCCCCTCCATCGCCATGCCGCCGCCCGGCCCGTCGCCGCCCGTGCGGATGGTGCCGCGCGTGCCCTGCATGCCGTCGATGAGCCGGCCGTAGAGGTCGCGGATATCCATGCCCAGCCGGCGCTGGCCGAGGAAGTAGGAATCCGGCTCGGGCGCTTCATAGCCGGTCAGGTTCAGGATGCCGACATCGACAGCGGCGACGGTCAGGTAAGCCGTGTCGCCTTCGTCCAGGCCGGAGACCTGCACGGGCAGCGACATGGCCTGGCGCGGGCGCATCTTCTCTGGTGCGTCGAGCGCAACGTCCAGCCTGTTGGCGCCTTGATCCAGCGGCACCCAGGCCACGCCCACCGCGCGGCTCGGCATGCGCCCGGCCTCGGCCCGCATCGGCCGCAGCAGCGAGGCCGTGACATAGGCGCCCGGCCCCCATTCCTCGCGCACGGTGAAGGACACCGTCGCGCCATCGGCGGGCACCTCGATCTCGCGCGTTGCCAGCAGCTCGTCCGCAACGACGCTGACGATCGCCTTGCCGGCCATGCGCGGGGCGAGCCGCACCTGCATGGTCTCGCCGGGGCGATAGCTCTTGCGGTCGAGCGACAGGTCGAGGATATCCGGCGAGTCGGCGGCATCGGCGACGTACCAGCCGGCGGTGAAGTCGTAGCTCGCCACCGGCATGGCGCGCGGGCCGTCGCTCGCGCGCGCGATCTCCAGCCGGTAGCGGCCGTAGCCGACGGGGGCCGTCACGCCGGCGGGTTCGCCCGTCGCGGCAGCGCTGAGCGTGCCGCTGGCCGCGCGCTCGGTATAGGTCACCGGCTCGTAATCCCAGCGGCCGTTGCGGCTGTACCACTGGTAGCGCCGCTGAACACGAAGCAGTTCCCAGGTCAGTTCGCCGGATTCGATCCGCTCGCCTTCACCATCGACGGCGATGACGTCGAAGCCCGCTTCGCTGTTCTCCGGCACGCGCCCGCCATCGAATTGCGGCTTGATGCCGATATTCGTGCCTTCGCCCGCGACCGGCAGGTTGGTCGTCTCGCTGATGGCGCGCCCGCCCGGCTCGCGCAGGCGCAGCGTGACGTCGGCCTTCAGCGGGCGCGTCGTCTCGGGCAGCGCGGGCAGCGGCGCGGTGATCTCGGCGCGGCCTTCGTCATCGGTGCGCGGCAAGTCGCTCAGCGGCGCGCGCGCCGGCGTGGCCTCGTCCTCGGCCAGCCCGAAGACATAGCCGGGATGGGCGTCGACGGTGCGCGTCGGCGCCAGGCGGATTTCGCCTTCGACCTGGAGCCCGGCAGCGGGCGCGCCGTAGAGGTAGCGCCCGTCCAGCATGATGCGCGCGGGCGCCTCGGGCGAGGCCGGCGCATCGCCCGCCGTCAGCGTCATCTCCATGCGCTGGGGCACGTAATCCTCGACGAGGAAGGCCGTCTCGCCGATGGCGGGCGCTTCCGGGTCGACATGGGCGGTGACGCGCCATGTCCCGGCCATCGCCTCGTCCAGCAGGCTGAGCGTATGCGCCCGGCCGCCCGCGCCCTGGTCCTCCAGCGTGACGCGCGCATGTTCCTTGCCGTCCGGGCGGTGGACGATCAGCGTCAGCGGCGCGCTGGCCGCGTTGGCCGTGTCGTCGCGCAGCAGCGCGGTCAGGTAGACATCCTCGCCGGGGCGGTAGACGCCGCGCTCGGCATACACCATGGCATCGAGCGGCCCCGGCGCCGCGCGCCCGCCGACGCCGCGATCGGTGAGGTCGAACGCGGACTTGGTGATGTCGAGAAAGCCGTAATCGCCCTCGGGCGTGCGCGCCACGAGGATCGCCGGGGACATGCCGCCTTCCCCGCGCGTGAGGCCGGGATCGAAGCTGGCATAGCCGCTTTCATCGGTGCGCACGGATTGCAGCACCTCGTTGTTGCGCGCGAGCAGCCGCACCTCCAGCCCGGACAGCGACTCCGCGCTGGCCAGCGAGCGGGCGAAGACATGAATGCCGTCCGTGCCGGAAAACGCGCTCAGCCCGATATCGGAGATCACGAACCATTGCGTCGCGCGGTCGCGCCACTCCTCGGCTTCTTCCGAGGCCGGCTGCGCCGTCACGACGTAAAGCCCCGGCTCGAGATCGCTTTGCAGCTCGTCCACCGGGAAGGCGGTCGTGACTTCCTCGTTGAGCTCCATCTCGACCGGCATCTGCCCTTCCCAGAGCAGTTCGCCGTGCTTTTCCTTGATCTCCTCGGCGCGGTAGCCGGCCAGCGACTCGCCGAACGCGCCCTCCAGCACCTCGTGCGCCAGCCGGCGGTCGCCGATGCGATACAGCGCCATGTCGAGTTCGCGCGCGTTGACGGTCACGACCGGCAGGCCCTTCTGCCCGGTGCGCGGCAGCACGTAATTGCGCCCGCTGAAGCGCGCGGACGGCGAGCGGTCGCGGACATAGATGCTCAGATCGGCCGGCTTCAGCAGCGTCTCGCCCACCGCCGAGGGCAGGCCCTGGCGCAGGCGCAGGCTGTAGCGCTCGCCGTGGCGCAGCTCCTCCACGCAGACCTGCTGGTCGTCCACGGCCACGCCGGCCGGGTCGGCGCCGTTGAGGCTGATATACTTGGCGAAGTCCACGCCCTTGGCGAGGCGTTCGGAGAACTGGACGCAGGCGCGCGGCGCGGCGGCGTCGGATTCCACGGTGTAGTCGAGCACGCGGAAGCCGCGCTCGGCGCGCAGCTTTTCATAGGCGGCGCGGACCGCCTTGGCCTCGCGCACCTCCAGGCTGGCGGCATAGGCGTCGATGGCCGGGCGCCACAAGGAGCGCCGGGCCAGCCCCTCGCCCAGTTCGGCCAGCGCGGCGGCGTGCAGCGGGTCGGAATCCGCGCGCTGATAGGCGAGATAGGCCGCGGAGGTGGCGTTTTCAGAGAAATTGCGCTCCTCGGAGTAGTTCGCCGGGTCGATCGCCAGGTAGGCGCGGGCCAGCGCCAGCCATGTCGTCGCGTCGTCCTTGTCCAGCACGACCGCCGAGGCGTAGGCGCCGGTCGCCGCGCGCGGCATGTTCTCCTTGCGCGCGAGATTGCCGCGCTCGCGGTAGTCCCCCGCGCTGCCGTCCTCGGCGGACCAGTTCTGCCGCAGGTGGCGCTCGAAGGCGTCGGCCTCCTGCGCGAGCCGGTCGTTCGTGTAGGCGCGCGCATCGGGCGCGCCGGCCATCATGACAAGTCCGAGCACGGCAAGGAACGGCAGCAGGCACCGGATGGCGGTGAGGCGCGCAAGAGACGTCGTCATGGCGAAAATTCCTGAAAAAGGTTTGGCAAAAATGGCCCTCAGGCCGGCGCCGAGGGCCTCCCGGGCGCGGCGCCGCGCGGCATCCTGCGACTATAGAAAGCCATGGACTGATGTCAAAGCGATGAATCGGGCGCAGGGGGATTGATGCGGTATTTCAGGCGGTGGCTCTATCGGGTCGCGTCACCGCGTCGGCGACAAGGGCAGTGTTGGCGCTTACGACAGGCGCTGTGAAGAGATAGGTCATCAAGCCTCGGTCTCACAGTCTGCCCCCGGTTCAGGAACCGATACGCCAAACTTTTTTGTCACACGACGCCGATTCAAACGACACTCTTGCCCAATTTGTATAAGCGCCTGTTTCGACTTCTCCGTTATCTCGGCCATGTCCTCGGTAGGAT
>JBKGZY010000031.1:0-17509 GCA_046543175.1 Dichotomicrobium sp. | reverse complement strand
GGCTCCGGCCACGCCGACAAGGCGCAGATCCGCGCGATGCTGGGCGTGCTGCTGCCGCGCGCGACGCCGGACAGCGATGACGCCGCCGACGCGCTTGCCGTCGCGATAACCCACGCGCATCATCGTGGAGCCGCTGCGCTCCTGAACGCGGGGGCGGCGCCGTGATCGGCAAGCTGAAGGGGCTCGTCGATACGACCGGCGAGGGCTGGGTGATCGTGGATGTCGGCGGGGTCGGCTACGAGGTGCATTGCGCGACCCGCACGCTGGCGCGGCTTCCCGCGCGCGGCCAGCCGATCGAACTGGCCATCGAGACCCATGTGCGCGAGGATGCGATCCGCCTGTTCGGCTTCGCCAACGAGCTGGAGCGGCGCTGGTTCCGGCTGTTGCAGGGCGTGCAGGGCGTCGGGACGCGGCTCGCGCTGGCGATCCTGTCGACGCTGGAGCCGAACGACATCGCCAACGCCATCGCGCTGGGCGACAAGGCGGCGATTTCCCGCGCGCCGGGCGTCGGGCCGAAGGTGGCGCAGCGCCTCATTGGCGAGTTGCGCGACAAGGCGCCCGGTCTGGTGCAGGCGGGTGCGGCGGCGCAAGCGTTGCCCGAAGGGGCGCCGCCGCTGGACGGGTCCACGATGGGCGATGCGGTGTCCGCGCTGACCAATCTCGGCTATCAGCCGGCCCAGGCCGCCGCGGCGGTGGCGACAGCGATGCGCGAGGCGGGCGACGAGGCGCCGACCGAGACGTTGATCCGGCTGGGCCTGAAGGAGCTTGCGACGTGAGCGAACGGCTGATCGAGGGCGAACGCCGCGAACATGACGAGGCGGAACAGAGCCTGCGCCCGCAGCGGCTCGCCGAGTTCATCGGCCAGGAGCGCGTACGGTCCAACCTCAAGGTGTTCATCGACGCCGCGCGCGGCCGGGGCGAGGCGCTGGATCACGTGCTGTTCGCCGGCCCGCCGGGGCTGGGCAAGACGACGCTCGCGCAGATCATGGCGCGCGAACTGGGCGTCAATTTCCGCATGACCTCCGGCCCGGTGATCGCCAAGCCGGGCGACCTCGCCGCGCTCTTGACCAACCTGGAAGCGCGCGACGTGCTGTTCATCGACGAGATCCACCGGCTCAACCCGGCGGTCGAGGAGATCCTCTACCCGGCGATGGAGGACTTCCAGCTCGATCTCATCATCGGCGAGGGGCCGGCGGCGCGCTCGGTGCGCATCGACCTGGCGAAATTCACGTTGATCGGCGCGACGACCCGCACCGGCCTTCTCACCACGCCGTTGCGCGACCGTTTCGGCATCCCCATCCGGCTCGAATTCTACACCGACGAAGAACTCGAGGACATCGTGACGCGCGGGGCGCGGGTGCTGGGCATGGCGATGACCGCTGCCGGCGCCCGCGAGATCGCCAAGCGCAGCCGTGGCACGCCGCGCGTCGCCGGGCGGCTGCTGCGCCGGGTGCGCGACTTCGCCGCCGTGGACGGCGCGGGCGAGATCGACGAAGGGGTCGCCGACAAGGCGCTGCGCCGGCTCGAGGTCGATCCGCTCGGGCTCGATGCGCTTGATCACCGCTACCTGCGCTGCATCGCGGACACCTATGGCGGCGGGCCCGTGGGCATCGAGACCATCGCCGCCGCGCTCAGCGAAGCCAAGGACGCGCTGGAAGAGACCATCGAACCGTTCCTGTTGCAGCAGGGCTTCATCGGGCGCACGCCGCGCGGGCGCATCGTGACGCTCAAGGCGTTCAAGCATCTGGGGCTGGCCGCGCCGGCGGAGATGAATCTGCCGTCGATGCCGCTGTTCGGGGACGGCGATGAGTGAGGGCGGCGCGCAAGACTGGCCGCATCTGTCCGGGCGGCTGGAGGATCGCCGCCACGTCCTGCCCGTGCGCGTCTATTACGAGGACACCGACTTCTCCGGCCTTGTCTATCATGCCAGCTATCTGCGCTTCATGGAGCGCGGACGCTCCGACATGATCCGCCTCATGGGCGTGCATCACAGCGCGCTGGCCGCCGATGAGGGGGCGCGGCTGGTGTTCGTCGTGCGGCGCATGGAAATCGACTTCCTGCGGCCCGCGCGGATCGACGACATTCTCGAGATCGTCACCGAACCGGCCGAGCGCACGGCGGCGGCGCTGACCCTGGCGCAGGCCGTGACGCGGAACGGCGAGACGCTCGTTCGCGCGCGTGTCCAGATTGTGCTGGTCGACGAAACGGGGCGCCCGCGCCGCTTGGCCAGCGTCCTGCCCGACAGCGCAGCGGCATGGACGCGCCCGGTCTGAGCGGACCGTCACGGCTTTTTCACACTCCTCGGTCACTGGGGGTGAGCGTTCTTCAACCGCGCGGCGGCGCGCGAGCAGAGCGCGTTCAATGAAATCGGAGTTAGGGAACGCGCTCTAAGATATTGATTCATCGCATTTTCGGACGCAAAACCGGTTCCCACTTTTGCTGAAAATGCGCTAGTCTGGAAACGGGGGCATTTGCCGGGATCATGGAGCCGCAGACTCCGCCAGCCATCTTCCTTGCGGCATCGCCTGGGTTTCCGGCGCTGGACCTGTTCGCGGGGGCCGGTCCGGCGGTGCAGGCGATCGTGCTGCTGCTCGTCGCCGCGCTGATCTGGACGCTGGCCGTCGCCCTCGGCAAATACGCGGAAGTCACGCGCGCGGGGCAGGAAGCCGATGCGTTCGAGCGCCTGTTCTGGTCGGGTCCGTCGCTCGACGAGCTTTACGCCTCGATGAGCGGCAAGCAGGCCGGTTCCTTCTCCGCTGTCTTCATGGCGGCGATGTATGAATGGCGCCGGACGTTGGAGACCTCGCCGCGCGCGCTGCCCGGCGTTCAGGGACGCATGGAGCGGCTCATGGCCGTGTCGATCGCGCGCGAGACCTACCGGCTTGAGCAGCGCCTCGTTATGCTGGAGATTATTGCGGCGGCGGCGCCGCTCCTGGGCTTTGCCGGGGCGCTCTGGGCGCTCATGGCGGGGCTTGGGAGCGCCGACGGGTTCAAGGCGCTGGCGCCGGTGCTGGCGCAAGGGGCGCTTGCGGCCGCTGCCGGACTGCTGGTCGCTGCCGTCGCCACCGGGCTGCATCGCGCGCTGTTGCGGCGCGTGCGTCGCCACGAACAGCGGATGAGGGATTTCGCGCAGGAGTTTTCCGCGATCGTCTCCCGCCAGATCGATGCCAGCACATGACGGATATCGTGCGCTATTGCCCATCGAATTTCCCTTCCGGCCGCACGCCTTTGACGGCCGTGCTGCTGGCGGCGGCGTTCCTGCTGGTGACGGCCCTGGCGGATGCCGGGGCGCAACCGCAGCCGCCGCTGCCGGATGCGCCCGTGCGGATCGCCATCACGACGTTCTCCGCCGACGACACCGACAACCGCAAATGGGCCGAGCGCATCGCCGCCGTGCTCACCGCCGACCTGGCGGGGTCGCAAGCCTTCATACCGCTTGAATCCACGGCGCTGGTGCAGGAGCGTATCAGCCTGAACGCGAAGCCGCGCTTCGCGGACTGGCGCGGAACGAATGCGCGGGTGGTGCTCGTCGGCCATGTCGCCTCGGCGGTCGGCGGACGGCTGCGCTTGGCTTTCCGGCTCTGGGACGTGCCGACCGGCAAGCAGATCATCGGGGCGCAATACTATGCGCCGCAACAGCACTGGCGCAGGCTGGCCCATGTCGCAGCGGATGCGGTCTATTCCCGCCTGACGGGCGATCCCGGCTATTTCGACACGCGCATCGCCTTCATCGAACGGCGCTACGACACCGAGAGCGCCGTTACGCGCCTTGCCGTCATGGACCAGGACGGCATGAGCCTGGAATACCTGACGACGGGGGAAAACGCCGTCTCGTCGCCGCGCTTCAGCCCAACCGCGCAACAGCTCCTGTATGTCAGCGAAATGAACGGTGAGGCGCGCTTGCATCTGCGCGACCTTCAGCGCGGGGTTAGCGAGGTGGTCGGAGATTTTCCGGACCTGATCGCCGCGCCGGGATTCGCGCCAGACGGGCATCGCATCGTCATGAGCCTCAAACGCGGGGGCAACGCCAATCTGTACGAGATGAATCTGCGCACGCGGGCGGTCCGCCGGCTGACCGAAACCCCGGCGATCGACACCCAGCCCAGCTTCGCGCCATCCGGCCGGCATATCGTGTTCGTCTCCGGGCGCAGCGGCACCCGCCAGCTCTACGTGATGCGGGCAGACGGCAGCGGCCAGCGGCGCATCAGCCGCGGCGAGGGGAAATACGCCGAGCCGGTCTGGTCGCCGCAGGGCGATGTCATCGCCTTCGTGAAGCGCGTGGGGGGGCAGGCGTTCATCGGGCTGATGAAGCCCGACGGTTCGGACGAGACCTTGCTCACGGGCGGCGCAGAGATCGACGGGTTGTCCTGGGCGCCGAACGGCCGCGCGCTGGTGTACTCGCGGTTCCGGCCGGGCGACGAAGGCGGCTCGCAGCTTTTTACCATCGCCGTGAACGGCAAGGCCGAGCGCGTACTGGAGACACCGCATGGCGCCGCCGATCCGTCGTGGTCGCCGCCGATCACCGCGAGAGAAGCGGTGCGCGAACGTTAGACCTGTGCCGGAGCGCGAGCGGGTTTCTGCGTTGCCATTTCAAGGCGATGACAACCTGCCGGAACAGGCGCGCGAAGCGCCTTCGCTGGTCACGACTTCGGCGAGCGCGCTGTCGGGATCGGCCCTCCTGAACCGGGTATTGACAACCTCTGCGTGCATGAATTCTTGCGCCACGCGTTCGTGTCTTTTTCGCATCATGATCGCTGAAATCCGGCGACGAATTGGCGGCCACGCTTGATCTGGGAACCGCAGCCCGGTTAAGTCCGGAATACGGCATTTGCCGTTAATTCAGAGGAGATATCATCATGCAGGGTTTGAAAGGCGTTATCGTTGTCGCCACCGTGATCGCTACTGCTGCGGTTGTCAGCGCTTGCCGCAAGGAAGTTGCCGAAGAGCCGCTCAAGCTGGGCGCCGCTGACGTGGCTGTGCACGTGGTCCGCTAAAAGGCGCTGGATGTGAAGTGCCTTAGCGCGGAGTGCATTACTTCGCCTAGAATTTGGAACTGAAACGCTGGGTTATCGGGGGGAACCCATGATCGGCAGCGTTTCAGTTCAACTGTTTCAGGCCGGCGAAAATTGGCCGCTTCCCCCGACGAAGCTTGCTCAGAGCTTGGTTCTGCTTCCATCGGGTCTCGTTCGCAAAGGTACCCTTCCGCAAGGAAGGCTTGGCTGCCTTTCGGATTCAAGCCCCGGATAACATCGCCCTCAAGTCGTGTCAGCCGGCGCTGTGCGCCTGCAAGCGCTCCTTGATCTCGTCCAGGATCGCCGGGTCGTCGATCGTGGCAGGCACCCGGTACTCTTCACCATCCGCGATCTTGCGCATGGTGCCCCGCAGGATCTTGCCCGAACGCGTCTTCGGCAGCCGGTTCACCGTCAGCGCCAGCTTGAACGCCGCGACCGGCCCGACCTCGTCGCGCACGAGCTGGATGATCTCGGCCTCGATCTCCGCCGGCTCGCGATTGACCCCGGCGTTCAGCACGACGAAGCCCGCCGGCACCTGCCCCTTGATGGGATCGGAGATGCCGACGACGGCGCATTCCGCCACGTCCGGGTGGTTCGCGATGACCTCCTCGATGCCGCCGGTCGACAGGCGGTGCCCGGCGACATTGATGATGTCGTCGGTGCGCGCCATGACGAACACGTATCCGTCCTCGTCGAGATAACCCGCGTCCCCCGTGCGGTAATAGCCCGGATACTCGTTGAGATAGGAGGCGCGGAACCCTTCGTCGTTGTTCCACAGCGTCGGCAGGCATCCCGGCGGCAGCGGCAGCTTGATGCAGATTGAGCCGTTCTGACCGGGCGGCGCGTCATAGCCCTGATCGTCCAGCACGCGCAGGTCATAACCCGGCATCGGCACGGTCGGGGATCCATACTTGACCGGCAGCATCCCCAGCCCGACGGGATTGCCGGCAATCGCCCAGGCCGTTTCGGTCTGCCACCAGTGGTCGATCACCGGCACGCCCAGCACGTTCTCCGCCCAGCGGATCGTGTCCGGGTCGGCCCGCTCTCCGGCCAGGAACAGCGTCTCGAAGCGTGACAGATCGTAGTTCGCCGCTAATTGGCCGCTCGGGTCGTACTGCTTGATGGCCCGGAACGCCGTCGGCGCGGTGAACAGTGCCTTCGCGCCGTGCTGGGAAATCACCCGCCAGAACGCCCCCGCGTCGGGCGTGCCCACCGGCTTGCCCTCGTACATGATGCTCGTGCAGCCGTGCAGCAGCGGGGCGTAGACGATGTAGGAATGCCCGACCACCCAGCCGACATCCGAGGCGGTCCACCAAACATCGCCGGGGTCGATGTTGTAGTGGTTTTTCATCGACCATTTCATCGCGACCATGTGTCCGCCGTTATCGCGCACCACGCCCTTCGGGATGCCGGTGGTGCCGGAGGTGTAGAGGATATAAAGCGGGTCGGTCGCCGCGACGGTCACGCAGTTGGCGCTCTCGCCGGCGCGCCGGGCGCGCTCGACCAGGGCCGTCCAGTCATGGTCGCGCGGCGCGAACAGCGGCGCATAGGCTTGGGGCCGCTGATAGATCACGGTCGCCTGCGGCTTGGTTTCGGCATGGGCGATCGCTTCGTCCAGCAGCGGCTTGTATTTCACGATCCGGCCCGGTTCGATGCCGCAGGACGCCGACAGGATCAGCTTGGGCTTGGCGTCATTGATGCGCGTCGTCAACTCGTGTGCCGCGAAGCCGCCGAACACCACCGAATGAATCGCGCCGAGCCGCGCACAGGCCAGCATGGCAATCGCGGCTTCGGGGATCATCGGCATATAGATGATGACGCGGTCGCCTTTCTCGACGCCGAGATCGAGCAGGACGGCGGCGAACAGGGCCACCTCGTCGCGCAGCTCGCGGTAGGTGTAGGTTCGCTGCGCACCGGCCAGCGGGCTGTCGTAGATCAGCGCGGGCTGCTCGCCGCGCGCGGGCACGTGCCGGTCGAGACAGTTGAAGCAGGTGTTGCATTCCGCTCCGACGAACCAGCGGCCGTAAACGCCCATCTCGGGATCGAATATCCTGCTCGCCGGTTTCTCCCAGTCGATCTCCTCGGCAGCCCTCGCCCAGAAGCCTTCCGGGTCGTTCTGCCACTCGCGATAGACGTCGTGATAACGGCTCATAGAAGTTCGCTCCCTGGGTCGACGGGCATTATTGCTTGTTTCGGGGTGAGAAAGACGCTAAGCGGCCCGACTTCGCTTGCCGCGCCATTTTGAGATCGCCGGGCGCGCTTGGCAAGAGTGGCGGCGAATTGGCCGCACCGATGCGCCTCCCGGCGGGCTACAGGCACATGAAGGACGCGACGCCCGCGGACAGGTCGAGCAGCATGGCGTGGCCGCGTTCGAGCCACAGTACAGCAGCGCCCGCCACCAGCGCGGCGCCGGCAATCAGGATCAGCCATGTCAGCCGGTGCGGCATGCGGCCCTCCGGGCCGATTCAAACGGCCTGGGTCACGGCCGGCACCGGGCGGCGCTCGCGGATGAGCGCGTGTAGCAGCGCTGATGTCAGGCCCAGCGCGACCGAGATCCACCACATGATCTCATAAGACTGGAACATGTCATAGAAGTATCCGCCCAGCCACGCGCCCAGGAAGCTGCCGATCTGGTGCGAAAAAAAGGTGATCCCGAACAGCATCGACATCCAGCGCGGCCCGAACATGTCCGCCACCAGCCCGCTGGTCAGCGGCACGGTGGCCAGCCAGAGCAGCCCGAGCATCCCGGAATAAATCAGCAGGCTCGTATAGGTCATCGGCAGAAGCACGAAGGCCAGGAAAATCGCCGCGCGCGCCGCGTAAAGGAACACGAGAAGATGCCGCTTCTCGTAGCGCCCGCCGAGTTGCCCGAAGATATAGGTGCCGGCGATATTGCCGATCCCGATCATCATCAGGGCGAGCATGCCCGCCTGCGCATCGAAGCCCTGATCGGTGACGAAAGCGGGCAGGTGGGTCGCCACGAAAGCAAGGTGAAAACCGCAAACGAAAAAGCCGGTGGACAGCAGGCGGAAGTCGCGGTCCGGCATCGCCTCGGCGAGCGCGGCGCGGATGGAGTTCTGTCCCGCCTGCGGTCCAACGCCCGTCGCGGCGCGCGCGGCGGCTTCACGCCCCGCGCCGGCGGCCAGCGCCCAGCCGAGCGGCACCATGAACGCCGCCGTGATCGCGACAATGACGAGGCTCACGGACCAGCCGTAGGCGTCGATCAGGACATGCACATAGGGCAACGCGACAAATTGCCCGATCGCACTGCCCATGCTGGCTAGCCCGAGCGCCTTTGCCCTGTGTTGATCGGGAGCAGCGCGGCCCACCACGCCGAGGACGGCGGTGAAACCCGTGCCGCTGACGCCGAGCCCGATGAGCACCCCGGCGGTCAGCAGGCCGGCCTCGCCTGCCGCATTCGCCATAAGGAGCACACCGGCCGCATAGCAGAGCGCGCCGCCGGTGAGCACCCGCCCGGCCCCGTATTTGTCCGCCAGGCCGCCGGCGACGGGCGCGAACACGCCCCACATCACGTTGAGCAGCGCCATGCTGAGCGCGAAGGACTCACGTCCCAGGCCGAGATCGGTGCTGATCGGCGTGAGGAACAGCCCGAAGCTCTGGCGGAGCCCCATGTTGATCGTGAGGACAAGGGCCGCGGCCGCTACGATGAGCCAAACCAGCGACGGGACGGAAGCGCGCGACGATGCCAAGACGAGAATTCCCGGTTGTTGAGGCGGATGTCATCCTTCACAGGCGTCGAAAACCATTGTTTTCGACGCCAACATTGGGGGAGCGCAAAATATAAATCTAACGAAGAGTTTTCATCTTGGACATCAGCCAGATTGATGTTTGCCCGGGATTGCGCCGCATTGCCGGGGGCTGCCAACAGATAAGTGGCGCGAATGGGCGCCATCTTGCGGTGCAATCAGACGAATGGAGTGGGCCATGCCGCTGTCCTTTCCCGAACTGGACACGAATCTAGGCCGGTGCCATAGTGCAGCGCAAACGCGAAAAGCGGACCCCTGATATGAGCCTGATTTCCGATATCTTTACCTGGTGGAACGGCGCGACGATCGGCACCAAGATCTTTACCCGGCGCTACGGGCGTCTCATCGGTGAAGACGAGGCCGGCAACAAGTATTACGAACAGCGCTCGGGCAAGGGGCCGCTGGGCAGGCCGCGCCGCTGGGTGATCTATAACGGCCAGGCCGAGGCGTCGCGCGTGCCGCCGGAATGGCACGCCTGGCTGCATTACACGGTGGATACGCCGCCCACCGAGGAAGCCTACCGCGCGAAGCCGTGGGAGAAGCCGCATCTGCCCAACATGACCGGCACCGAACAGGCCTATCGCCCGCCTGGTAGCATCCTGCGGCCCCATCCGCGCCCGCAGGGCGAGCCGGATTACGAACCGTGGAAGGCCGAATGAGCGAGCAGATGACCAGCGAACCGGCGCGGCCGGAGCGGGCGCAGACCTGGAGCGCGCGGGGCTACGACACGAATGCGCGCTTCGTCTCCGAATACGGTGTGGAAATCCTGAACTGGCTCGCACCGCAGCCAGGTGAGCGCATTCTCGACCTGGGATGCGGCGACGGCGTCTTGAGTGCACGGATCGTGGAGGCGGGGGCGGAGGTCGTCGGCGCGGACACCAGCGAGGATTTCCTGCGCGCGGCGCGCGAGCGCGGGATCGACGCGCGCTTCCTCGACGGCGAGGCGCTGCCTTTCGAGCGGGAGTTCGACGCGGTGTTTTCCAACGCCGCGCTGCACTGGATGCGCGATGCGGACGCGGTGATCGAGGGCGTGAAACGCGCCTTGAAGCCGGGCGGCCGTTTTGTTGCCGAATTTGGCGGCCACGGCAATGTGGCGGCCTGCGTAACCGCCATGCGCGCGGCGGCGGACAAGTTCGGCGGTGATCCGGCGCTGGCCGGCCCGTGGTTTTTCCCCACGCCGGAAGCGTACAGTGCGCGGCTGGAAAAGGCGGGCTTTTCAGTGGGCCGCACTGAACTGGCGGCGCGTCCGACGCCTTTGCCGACCGGCATGGAGGGCTGGCTGATGACGTTCCGGTCGCCGTTCTTCGAGCAGTTCGGCGACGACAAGGAGGCGGTCATCGCCTATGTCACGGAGTTGTTGCGGCCGGTCCTGCAAACCGACGACGGCCAGTGGTTCGCCGATTACATACGCTTGCGGGTGGCGGCATCGCTGGACGCCTGAGAGAGCGCCGCGCGCGCCTGTCGGTGCAACTCACCATTGCAGAGAATGAGACAGCGCATCATGGGAAAGCTGGCAGTAATCTTCACGGTGGCCGCCTTTTCGGTTTTATCGGCCATGCCGGCGCAAGCCGCGAAGATCGCCAACGACGTCGCCGTCTTTGCCGCGCTCGACAAGGTGACGGCGCGCGTTTCCAAGCTTCAGGTCAATATCGACGAGACGACCATTTTCGGCGCACTGAAGATCACGCCGCGGGCCTGCTACACGCGCCCGCCGACGGAGCGTCCGCGCACATCCGTGTTCGTGGAAATCGACGAAATCCAGCTCGACGGGAAGGAGAAGCGCATCTTCACTGGCTGGATGTTCGCCGAAAGCCCCGGTGTTCACGGCGTCGAACACCCGGTGTTCGATGTGTGGCTAACCAGTTGCAGGACGCCCGACGGTGAGGTGTCGGCCGAGAGCCGGTGAAAATCGGCCTTGCCGCGCACGGCCGTGGCCAGCAGGCTCTGGAACTGTTCGCGCCCGATCTCCCGCGCGCCGAACATCTTGAGGTGCTCTGTGACGAACTGCGTGTCCAGCAGCGTGAACCCGCCCTTGATCAGCCGGGCCATGAGATAGACCAGCGCCACCTTGCTGGCGTCGCGCTCGAACGAGAACATGCTCTCGCCGAAGAACGCGCGGCCCAGTTCCACGCCGTACAGCCCGCCGACCAGCTCGCCGTCTTTCCAGGCCTCGACGGTGTGGCAGTGCCCCATCCTGAAAAGCTGGCCGTAGAGCCGGCGGATTTGCGGGTTGATCCAGGTCGTGCGCCGGCCCGGACGTGAACTGGCGCAGCCGTCGATGACGCCGTGGTAATCGGAATCGACGCGGACATGGAACCTGCCCTGCCTGATGGTCCGGGCCAGCCGGCGCGGGACATGCACCTCGTTCAGCGGTAGAACCCCGCGCAACTCGGGTTCCACCCAGAACAGGGAATGATCCAGCGCGCTTTCGGCCATCGGGAAGATGCCGCAGGCATACGCCTTGAGCAGAACCTGGGGCGTTATCTCGGTATTGAGATCGGATGGCGATCCCATGCGCTTCACCGCTCGCTGCTATTCCGGGGGGCCGGCGCCCCGCGTCCCGAACGATTTAGTGTTCGTCGAGAAACTTTTCGAGCCAGTGAATGTCGTAAATGCCATCCACGATGTCCGGCTCGGACACCAGCATAACATAAAGCGGTATGGTCGTTTCGATGCCGTCGATCACAAACTCGCCGAGCGCGCGCTTGAGCCGCATCAGGCATTCGTTCCGGTGGCGGCCATGGACGATCAGCTTGCCGATCAGGCTGTCGTAATAAGGCGGAATCTTGTAGCCGGCATAGACGCCCGAATCGACGCGCACCGACAGCCCGCCGGGCGGGTGGAAGTAGCGGATGGTGCCGGGCGAGGGCGCGAAGGTCGTCGGGTTCTCCGCGTTGATGCGACACTCGATGGCGTGGCCGTTGATATGGATGTCATCCTGCGTCAGCGTCAGCGGCGCGCCCGAGGCGATGCGGATCTGTTCGATAATCAGGTCGATGCCGGTAATCATTTCGGTGACGGGATGCTCGACCTGGATGCGCGTGTTCATCTCGATGAAGAAGAACTCGCCGTTTTCGAAAAGGAACTCGACGGTTCCCGCGCCGCGGTACTTCATGTCCTGCATGGCCCTGGCGACCGTGTCGCCTATCTCGCGGCGCTGCTCGTCGTTGAGCGCGGGCGAAGGGGCCTCTTCCCAGACCTTCTGATGCCGGCGCTGGAGCGAACAGTCGCGCTCGCCCAGGTGGATGGCGTTGCCGCGCCCGTCGGCCAGCACCTGCACCTCGATGTGCCGCGGCTGGCCCAGATACTTCTCGATATAGAGCGAATCGTCGCCGAAGGCGGCCTTGGATTCCGAGCGCGCGGTCGACAGCGCCACCGACAGCCGGTCCTCGGAATGTGCGACCTTCATGCCGCGTCCGCCGCCGCCCGCCGCCGCCTTCACCAGCACCGGATAGCCGATCTCACCGGCGATCCTGAAGGCTTGCTCATCCGTCGTGACCGCGCCCTCGGAGCCGGGCACGACCGGGATGCCAAGCTTTTTCACGGTTTCCTTCGCCGCGATCTTGTCGCCCATCAGCCGGATATGTTCCGAGGTGGGGCCGATAAAGGTGATCTCGTGCTCTTCCAGGATTTCAGCGAAACGCGCATTTTCCGACAGGAAGCCGTAGCCGGGATGCACCGCGTCCGCGCCGGTAATCTCGCAGGCGGCCAGCAGTGCCGGGATGTTCAGATAGCTTTCCGTGGCCGACGGCGGGCCGATGCACACGCTCTCGTCGGCAAGGCGCACATGCATGGCGTCGGCGTCGGCGGTGGAGTGGACCGCGACCGTGGCGATGCCCAGCTCCTTGCAGGCGCGCTGGATACGCAGGGCGATCTCGCCGCGATTGGCGATCAGAACCTTGTCGAACATCGCGCGCTCCGCTCCGTCATTCGATGATCATCAGCGGCTCGCCATATTCGACGGGTTGGCCGTTTTCGACGAGGATGGCGGTGACGGTTCCGGCGCGCGGCGCGGGGATGTGATTCATCGTCTTCATGGCTTCGACGATCATCAGTGTCTGGCCACGCTCGACGGTGGCGCCGACTTCCACGAACGGATCGGCACCGGGTTCCGGCGCGCGGTAGGCCGTGCCGACCATCGGGGATGTGACGGCACCGGGATGGGTGGCAAGATCGGCGTCCGGATCCGCGGCGGGCTGGGGCGCGGGGGCCGCTTCGGCGGTATGGGCGGCTTGCGGCGCCGAAGCCGTGACGGTGGCGCTGACATGACGGGCGACGCGGATTCGCATCCCCTTCTGTTCCACCTCGATCTCGCTCAGGCCGGTGTCGTTCAGGAGCTCGGCCAGGCTGCGGATGGACTCTTCGTCGATCACCGCCGTTTTCGTCTTATCGTTCATGCTACTCGGCTCACCTTGCTGTTGCCGGTCATGGGGCCGTGCTCTCACGAAGCCGCTGCGCCATCGCCTCCAGCGCCATGTCGTATCCCAGGGATCCGAATCCGCAGATGATCCCGGTTGCCGCGCGCGAAACCAGTGACCGGTGCCGGAACGTTTCGCGCGTATAAATGTTCGAGAGATGGACCTCGATGCAAGGAATGTTTGCGGCCGCCAACAGCGCGTCGAGGATGGCTATGGATGTGTGGCCATACCCGGCCGGATTGATAATCAGGCCGCTGGCGGCGGTACGCGCCTCCTGAATCCAGTCAACAAGCTCGCCTTCGCGGTTCGATTGCCGGAAATCCACAGTCAGCCCCTTGTCGGCCGCCGACGCCGCGAGACGCTGCTTGATGTCCTCGAGCGTCTCGCTGCCGTAGATTTCCGGCTCGCGTTCGCCGAGAAGATTCAGGTTGGGGCCGTTGAGGATGAAAACGGGCTTGGACATCGCAGTCTCGAGACGGAGATCGGATCGGCCGGGGCTGAATCACGACGCCGCGCCCGGCCCGCGCCGCGGAGATGGCTCTGCGTAGCAAATTATCCGCGGCTTGCAAACAGCTTCGGTCCGCTTGTCACCCGCCTTGTGTCCGATCGGCAGCCCGATCAGTTCGTCTGCGCTTCGGCAATCGCCTGGTCCAGTTCATCGCGTAGGTTTTCCGGGGCGCCCGGAATGGAGGTGTCGCCGATGAAAAATTCCGGCGTGCCCTGGACGGCGAGCTGATTGCCAAGCTGGAGGTTCTCGTCGATCAGCGCCTCGATTTCGGGATCCTCCATGTCCTTCTTGAGCTGCTCGATGTCGAGGCCGACCGTCTCCGCCGTATCGAAGATGACCTGCTCGTTGTCGATCCGGTCGTTCTGCGCCATCATCGCATCGTGAAACGCGGCGTATTTTCCCTGTTTCTCCGCGGCCAGCGCGGCTTTCGTGGCCGCTGTCGACATCGGCCCCAGCACGGGAAACTCCACGAAGCGGACCTCGATTTCGCCCTCGTCGACGAAATCGCGCAGAACCGAATACGCCTTGCGGCAATACGGGCAGTTGTAGTCCATGAACTCCACCACGACGACGTCGCCCTCGCCCATGCTGTAGCGGGTGTATTTCGAATCCGGCTTGTACAGATCGCCCAGATACTCCCGCCGCGCGACCGCGGCCTCGGCTTCGCGCTTCTCGCGCAACTTGGAGATGACCTCTTCGAGTAGTTCAGGATTCTCCAGGAGGTAGTTCCGGACGATCTCCTGGATCGCCTTCTCCTGCTCATCGTCGAACTGGTCCGTGGTGGCTGCGCGCGGTTCGACGGCGGCGATCGCCGATAGGGCCAGAACCCCGGCCGCAATCAGAAAACGTTTCATTGACTGTCCTTTTCGCAATGTTCGTGCAGACGCTCGCTCACTTTTGCGGCGGCTCGAATTTGACGATGTCATCGGCCTTGACCCAAGAGGCCGAGTGCGGCGGAAAACCTTCTTTCGCGCGCTTCGCCTGTTTCTTGGCCAGGTCCAGCTTGCCTTCATAGAAATACGCCTGTGCCGAGGCAAGCTCAGCATCGGCGATCCGGTTCAGCCGGCCGTAAGCGATGGCAAGCTGGCGGTAGCCGGTCGCCGACTTGTCCTCGGTCACGAGCGCCTTGCGCAGATGATCGACTGCCGGCTTGACGTTGGAATCGCTGCCCTCGGCCAGCAATGCCTGGGCCAGCATGATGCGGATCAGGCCGGCATCCGGCGCCAGTTCGATCGCCTGTTTGAGCGGCGGAATCGCCTGTTCGACCTGGCCGCTGTCGAGCAGGAATTGCCCTTTCAGTTCATGAAAATACGGGTTGTCCGGCTGCGTCTCGATAAGTCCGTTGATGTCCGGCAGGGCTTCGTCGATCCCGGCGGCGAAGTTCCGGGCAATGGCGCGGGCGTAGCGCGCCCTCAGGCTGTCGTCCGACTGCGGGAACTTGTTGAACACCGCCTGCGGATTGTTCTTGTTCATGAAGCCTTCCAGCTTGGCGCGCGCCAGATTGTGCCGCTTCTGAAGCTCCTGCGGGTCGCGGCGGTCGTAATAGGGGCTTTCACGCACCAGCTTTTTCGTCTGCTGGATGCGATCGCGCGAGATCGGGTGCGTGCTGGTGTAAGGATTGATCGCGCCGGTGGACGCCTGTTCCCGCTCGGCGAAATACTCGAACACCTCGATCATTCCGCGGCCCGACTGCTCGGTGCGGTTCAGATAGTCCACGGCCGCCTGGTCGGCCGAATATTCCTCCGCCCGGCGATAGGCCATGATGGTGTTCATCAGCGCGGTCTGCCCGCCGAGCATCAGTGCCTGTCCGCCCTGAACGACATCCGAGCCGGCGCCCGTCGCAGCGCCCGCAGCCATCGCCGCCATGCTGAGAAGCTGCAGCATGAGCGAGGCGCTCTGGGCGCGCTGCATCACGCCGCGCAGCCGCGACAGATGCCCCGCGGCGATATGGCCGGCTTCGTGGGCAATGACGCCGATGAGCTGGTTCGGCGTCTGCGCCTTCATGATGGCGCCGACATGGATGAACATGTTGCGGCCATCGACAACAAAGGCGTTGAAGTTTTCCGAGCTTACGAGATGGATGTTGATGTTCTGGGAGCCGAGGCCGGCCGCTTCGAGGATCGGCTGGGAATAGTCCTGCATCAGCGCCTCGATCTCGGCGTCGCGGATCAGGCCCTGAGCCTGAGCGGGCGCGGCGGCTCCCGCGATCGTCACGATCGCCGTGACGATTGCCGCGGCCCGCAATTTCAGCGAAAGTCGCCGGGATGACGGAATGGACCGCGTGACCGGCGTTGTCGCGCGGCGGCGGTCGTGAAGCAGTCCGAGGATACGGCTTAAGAGTGCGAACATGGACGTCTCAAAGCTGATTGTGTGGTTCGGGCAACGCGCCGCGCTTGCCCGGCAAGACCGTAGGCCACGGCCACATGCCGGTCAACGCGCGTTCGGCGGCATGCGTTTATATGATTGTTTCGCTGAAAGGACACGCGCAGATTGACGAGAGCATGACAGCGGCATTCGGTCACGAAAGATTGATGGAGGGAGCGGCACACCCATGAGTGATCCCCAAGCTTCCAGGCGCGCCCGGATCGACTCCTTCGTGGCGATGGACGTGATGAGCGAGGCGAACCGGCGTGGCGCCGCCGGCGAGGACATCGTTCACATGGAGATCGGCCAGCCCGCCACCCCCGCGCCGCAGGTGGCGCGGGACGCCGTGCGCATGGCGCTCGACAGCGGCGTTCACGGCTACACCGATGCCACCGGCCTGCCCGAACTGCGCGCCCGCATCGCGCAGTATTACCAGGAGCGCCACGCCATAGAAGTTGCGCCGGAGCGGATTGTCGTCACGACCGGCTCATCTGCCGGTTTCGCGCTGGCATTCCTGATGCTGTTCGACACGGGCGACGCGCTTGGCCTGCCCCAGCCGGGCTATCCCTGCTACCGGCATATTGCGGCCGCGCTGGGCTTGCGACCCGTCGCCGTCGAAGCGGGGCCAGCGGAGCAATGGGTGCCCACCCCCCGCGTGCTGGAGGAAGCCGGTGCGACTGCGGGTGACGGGCTCGACGGCCTGATCGTCGCCAGCCCCGCGAACCCCACCGGCACCATGCTCGGCCACGAGGATCTCGCCACGCTGATCGACTACTGCCGCGCCCGGGGAGTCTGGTTCATTTCCGACGAGATTTATCACGGGCTGGAGCACACCATCGACGCACAGACCGCGCTGCGCTTTTCCGATGACGCGATCGTCGTCAACAGCCTGTCGAAATATTACTGCATGACGGGCTGGCGCGTGGGATGGATGGTTGTGCCGGAGCGGTTGTTGCGCGCGGCCGAACGCCTCCAGCAGAACCTGTATATCTGTGCCCCGGCATTGTCGCAGATCGCGGCCACGGCCGCTTTCGACGCCACGGCGGAACTGGACGAGATCAAGGCCGGCTACGCGCGCAATCGCGCCCACCTGCTTTCCGCGCTGAGCGAGGCGGGGCTCGGCGAAATGGCTCCTGCGGACGGCGCATTCTATATCTATGCCGATGTCAGCCATCTGACCGACGACAGCCGGGACTTCGCGGCGCGCGCATTGAGTGAGGCCGGCGTGGCGATCACGCCCGGCATCGATTTCGATCCCGAGGGCGGACATCGCTATGTGCGGCTGTGCTATGCGGGCAGCTTTGCCGAAATGAAGAAGGGAGCGGTCCGGCTCGGGGAATGGCTGTCCGGGCGGAGCATCTAGTGCATCGACGCATTCATTCGCTTCACCAAGCAGCGAGTCCGGGAGCGAATGAATGCGTCAAAGATGCACGAGTCATA
>JBKGZY010000246.1:0-3724 GCA_046543175.1 Dichotomicrobium sp. | reverse complement strand
GGCGAAAAAGTGGAAACCGGTTTTTCGCAAACCCGGCGCGACAACCAAAGACTCTCCAGCATCGGACGATCCGGATTTATCGCCCGATGCTGTAACGCGTTCTTGCAGTGAATTGACTTCACGCTCTTGACGCACGGCGCTTACCAGCCGTGCTGGAACAGAACGCCGGCCTGCCCGTCGCCGTGCTGGTTGACGTGCGCATCGGCGCCGTCGCCGAACTGGAACACGCCAAGCGTGTTGTCGTTGCCGTACTGGCCGGTGCCGGCATGGTGGTTGTCGCCACGCTGATAGATGCCGGTATGGTTGCCGCTGCCATGCTGGTTCACATGGGCGGAGTTGTTATCGCCGCCGAACATGCCACGGCCACGCTGGATGTGGGAAAATGCCCGCAGCCCGCGTGAGAGCTTTTCCTGGCCACGCTCGCTCTTCGGCGAAACGTACAGGCTGACGCTGCCGCCCGCATCGGCAGGCTGCGGGGCGGCCAGGCCGCCGAGGCCAACGCCCGCGGCGATCATCGCGGCAAATACTGTCATGCGTTTCATCGTCGTCTCCTTTGTCGAATCGTAGTTTGCGCGGTGTCAGACGCGCCCGCCGACGCGCTTGGCGCAGGTGAAGGTCTCGCCGTCGGCATGGACCTTCAGCTTGGCGGTGTAGCCGCCGCCGTCGCCGCCAATGGTGACGACGCCGAGACGCGCCGGGGTATCCGGGATTGCGTCAAAGCCGCCGGCCTGGTTGATCATCGAGTGGCCGCTCATGCCGTCCTGCTCGACGCTCAGCTCGTAGCGGCCGGACACCGTGTCCCTGGCGTGCACGACTCCCTGCAACTGGGTGCCGGAGGGACCGGGCGTCACCTTGATCTCGCATTCCACCCGGTCGCTGGTGAACCAGCCGGCGCCGGCATCGTCGCCCGCGGCCGCGCCGCCCATCGCCAGCACTCCGGCGCAAAGCGCCGCCCGTGCGATGTTGCGGCGGAAGGGTCCGTTGCGATTGGTCATCTTCATCTCCATCGAGGTTGCGAGGGGCATGAAAGCCCCTCGACTTGGTGAATGCCCGGCCTCAGTCCTGAACGATGACGCCAACGTTGCCAGAGCCATGCTGGTTGGCAGTCGCGCTGTTGCCGTGACCGCCCTGGATGACGCCGACAGCATTGCCGCGTCCGGTCTGGGTCGTGGTCGCGTCGTTATGCGAGCCGAACTGGGCGATGCCGGAAACGTTGCCGGCGCCGCGCTGATAGCTGTCGGCGTAGTTGCCGCGGCCGCTCTGCCCGATGACCGTGCGGTTGCCCCGGCCGTCCTGCGAGCTGATCGAGGTGTTGCCGCGGCCGTACTGATACACGCTCGTGCGGTTGCCGTGACCGCGCTGGCCGATTCCGGCGGCGTTGTCGCTGCCGAACTGCTCGAGCCATGCGCTGTTGCCGCCGGCCTGTGCCACGGAACCGCCCGCGGTGAGTCCCAGACCGAGAACCAGAGCGATGGCGCTGGATGTCAAAGCCTTACGGAAGGTCATGATGTAAACTCCTCATTCGCTGGTTTGCGCTCTCTTTTCGAGCTGACGGTTTCTGGTGTAACGCATGTGCTCTGAACCCGTTTTGAACCGGGTTGTTGGGTTGTGTTCAGTCGCGTGAACACGAGATGCGCGCGCGGTTCAGGATTTGTTCATCCGATGGGGACGGCCGATAGGCTTGTCATCCGCGGCGGCGCGCATTAAAACCGGAATGGATGCAGAGTTCGCACCGGATCACGATGTGTTCGCCATGAGCCATGCCGATACATTCGCGCTTGCGATTACGCGCCGCCTGACAGCGGCAGCGGCGCGCACGACTCTGCCGACCCTGCACACGGGACAGCCTCTCCTGCTCCTTAGCAGCCCCTGAGCGTCGGCGGTCCGGCTGGCCGGACGGGTGCTTGGGGGATGACGATTGCGAAGAGAGCAGGATTTGTCTCCGGCGAAAGCTCCGGAGTTTCATCGAAGAGGCAGCACCACCATGACCACGGAAAACGGTAACGTGCCGGACGGGCGCGTCTTTATTTTCGACACCACCCTGCGCGACGGCGAGCAGTCCCCCGGCGCGTCCATGACGCAGGAGGAAAAGCTCGAAGTCGCCCATGTGCTGGACGAGATGGGCGTCGATATCATCGAGGCCGGCTTTCCCGCGGCCTCGCAGGGCGACTTCGAGTCCGTGCGGGAAATCGCGAAGGTCGCGAAAAACAGCGTGATCTGCGGGCTGGCGCGCGCCGGCAACGCGGATATTGACCGCGCCGGCGAGGCGGTCAGGCCGGCAAAACGTTCGCGCATCCACACCTTCATCTCCACCAGCCCGCTGCACATGAAATACAAGCTGGGCAAGGAGCCGCACGAAGTGCTTGAGGCCGTGACCTCGAGCGTCACGCGCGCGCGGCAGTATACCGATGACGTGGAGTGGTCCGCGGAAGACGCCACGCGCACCGAGCACGATTTCCTGTGCCGCTGCGTGGAGGCCGCGATTCAAGCCGGCGCGACGACGGTGAACATTCCCGACACGGTGGGCTACACGGTGCCGGAGGAATTCTACGCGCTCATCTCGATGCTGCGCGAGCGGGTTCCCGGCGCGGCCGACATCATCCTCTCGACCCACTGCCACAACGATCTGGGCCTCGCCGTCGCCAACTCGCTGGCCGGCGTGCGCGCGGGCGCGCGGCAGATCGAATGCACCATCAACGGCATGGGCGAGCGCGCGGGCAACGCGGCGCTGGAAGAGGTCGTGATGGCCATGCGCACGCGCGCGGACGTGCTGCCGTATCACACCGGCATCGACACGACCATGATCACGCGGGCCTCCAAGCTGGTCTCGGCGGTGTCGGCGTTCCCGGTGCAGTACAACAAGGCCGTCGTCGGGAAGAACGCATTTGCCCATGAATCCGGCATCCACCAGCATGGCATGATTCAGAACGCGCAGACCTACGAGATCATGACGCCGGAAAGCGTGGGCCTGAAGGAATCCACGCTGGTGATGGGCAAGCATTCCGGCCGGCACGCCTTCCGCCAGAAGCTGGAGGAGCTGGGCTACCAGCTCAGCGACAACGCGTTCGAGGACACGTTCTACCGCTTCAAGGTGCTGGCCGATCACAAGAAGCACGTCTTCGACGAGGACATCGAGGCGCTGGTGGACGACGAGCTGGCCAGCGCGCACGACAATATCAAGCTCCTGTCGCTGACGGTGATCGCCGGCACGGGCCAGCAGCGCGCGACCATCACGCTCGATGTCGGCGGCAAGCACGAAACGCGCGAGGCGGTCGGCTACGGCCCGGTGGATGCGACCTTCAACGCGATCAAGGCCATCGTTCCGCACGAGGTGCGGCTGGCGCTCTATCAGGTGCATGCGGTGACCGAGGGGACCGACGCGCAGGCCGAGGTGAGCGTGCGGCTGGAGGAAGACGGCCTGACGGTCACGGGCCGGGGCGCGGACAGCGACACGATGGTCGCCTCGGCGCGGGCTTATGTCTCGGCGCTCAACAAGCTGATCGCCAAGCGCGAGCGCGTGTCGGGCGAGAGCCGGGCGGCGTCGTAATTGGATCGAGGCTCGGTGCCGGGCGCAGCGCAGCACGCCAATGTTGCGCTGTTGACCCGGGACCGTCTCGGTTTCCCGGCTCCGTCTTGGATCCCGTGTCTGCGTCGCGTCATGTCATGCCGCGCCGCGCACGGGATGACGGCTTCAGCGCATTTGTCCTCGCCCCGAACCGGCGCC
>JBKGZY010000245.1:0-3728 GCA_046543175.1 Dichotomicrobium sp. | reverse complement strand
ACCACCGGCTTGGCATGATAGGCTACGCCCAGCCCCGCCAGTTCCAGCATCGCCAGATCGTTCGCGCCGTCCCCGATGGCAAGTGTCTCGCTCAACGGCATGTCGAGCGCCTCGGCCTGAGCGATGAGCCTGTCGCGCTTTGCCTCACGGCCCAGGATCGGCTCGGCCACGCCGATCAGTTCACCGTCCCGGAACAGGAGCTTGTTGGCGCTGTTGGCGTCGAAGCCGGCGCGCGCCGCCACCGCATCGGTGAAAAAGGTGAAGCCGCCCGAGACCAGAACCGTGTATGCGCCGTGCGCGCGCATGGTTGCCACCAGTTCCCGCGCGCCGGGGTTGAGCGTTATGCGTTCTTCCAGCACCTGCGCCAGCGCCGCCTCCGGCAGTCCCCGCAACAGGGCGACCCGTTCCCGCAGCGCCTGTTCGAAATCCAGATCGCCGCGCATGGCGCGCTCGGTAATTGCCGCGACCTGCGGCTTGATTCCGGCGGCGTGCGCGACTTCATCTATACATTCCTGCGCGATGATCGTGCTGTCCATATCCGCGATGAGCAGGCGCTTTTGGCGACCTTCAGAGGGAATGATGGCATGATCGACGGGCGCATCGTCGACGAGTGCGGCCATGATCTCGCGCCAGCTTCGCACCGTTTCGTCCGAAGCGTCAGGCAGTGGCAACTCCGCCGCCATATCGGCGGCGAGCCACGTGGCATCGCCCGCGACGGGAATGGCCGCACGCGCCCGGTCCGCCAGCCCGGCCATATGGTCGGACGGCGCCGGCGCCATTAGAACGAGCGCATGCGACATTATAAATCCATGCCGGGGACCACGGGACGACAGGAACGGCACGCGCGGCGGCGCGGCGCCGGAACGACATGACGGCGGAACATGCCATCGTTATTGCAGGGCCGACGGCGAGCGGCAAGTCCGCATTCGCCCTCGACATGGCCGAGCGGCACGGCGGCATGATCGTCAATGCCGACAGTATGCAGGTCTACGAGGAGTTGAATATCCTGACCGCGCGTCCCGGCCCGGCGGATACCGGGCGCGTGCCGCACCGGCTCTATGGTTTTCGCTCGGGGGCCGAACCATATTCTGTCGGGCAATGGCTTGAAGATGCCGCCGAAGCGCTCGCGGAGGCTCGGCGGAGCGGGCATGTCCCGATCGTCGTCGGCGGCACCGGGCTGTACTTCAAGGCGCTGTTCGAGGGGCTTTCGCCGGTTCCCGAAATTGCGCAGGAGATTCGCGCTTATTGGCGTGACCGGGCCGAACAGGCAGACGCCCCCGCGCTCCACGCCATGCTGGCGGCCCGCGATCCAGCCGCCGCGGCACAGTTGCGCCCGTCCGACACCCAGCGCATTCTGCGCGCGCTGGAGGTCATCGACGCGACCGGGCATTCCATCACGGCTTGGCAGGAGCGCGCGGGCACGCCGCTGCTGGACGAAAGCCGCACGCGGAAGTTCGTCGTCGCGCCGGAGCGCGCCGCGCTGTACCGCGCCTGCGACACGCGCGCCGAGCGGATGATCGCGGCCGGCGCGGCCGATGAGGTGGCTGCGCTGCTGGGACAGGACCTCGACCCGAGCCTGCCGGTGATGCGCGCGATCGGCGTGCGGCCATTGACGGCATATCTGCGGGGCGAAATCGATCTGCCTGCGGCACTCTTGCGCTTGCAAACCGAGACGCGGCGCTATGCAAAGCGGCAGCTGACCTGGGCAAGGCGAAACATGATTTCCTGGAAGTGGATCATTCCGGAATAAGATGTCTCAAACGATATGAAATTCGTCGCTTTCATGCGCACCGCCTATTGACCGTGCAAGGGCTTGCCGATACCTTGCGCAACGATTGTGCGGTGCAGTCGGCTGGGCTCGCGTGTCGCCCGATAGCCAGACGACCGGTGACCATAATCAAATACCCTGAATACGTGGAGCGAGTGGAAATGAGCAATCAGATGACGGGCGCGGAGATCGTCTTGCGCGCGCTGGCCGATCAAGATGTCGAGCAGCTTTTCGGCTATCCGGGCGGCGCCGTGCTTCCGATCTACGACGAGTTGTTCAAGCAGAACGCGCTCCGTCACTACCTCGTACGCCACGAGCAGGGCGCGGTACACGCCGCGGAAGGCTACGCGCGCTCGACCGGCAAGCCCGGCGTCGTGCTGGTCACGTCCGGCCCCGGCGCGACCAACGCCGTTACCGGCCTGACCGACGCGTTGATGGATTCAATTCCGATCGTCTGCATCACCGGCCAGGTCGCCACGCACCTGATCGGCAACGACGCCTTCCAGGAATGCGACACGGTCGGCATCACGCGTCCCGCGACCAAGCACAACTATCTGGTCAAGGACATCCACGACCTCGCGCGGGTCTTGCACGAGGCGTTCTACGTCGCGCAGAGCGGGCGTCCCGGCCCTGTCGTCGTCGACATCCCGAAGGACATCCAGTTCGCGAAAGGGCCTTACGTCAGTCCGGGGCAGATCACGCACAAGAGCTACCGCCCGGCGGTCAAGGGCGACCAGCAGGCGATCCGCGAGGCCGTCGACCTGATCGCCTCGGCCAAGCGCCCGGTCTTCTACACCGGCGGCGGCGTCATCAATTCCGGGCCGAAGGCGAGCGCGCTCCTGCGCGAATTGGTCGGGCTGACCGACTACCCGATCACCTCGACCCTGATGGGTCTGGGCGCGTTCCCCGCCGCCGACCCGAAATGGCTGGGCATGCTCGGGATGCACGGCACCTACGAAGCCAACATGGCGATGCATGACTGCGACGTGATGGTGTGCATCGGCGCGCGTTTCGACGACCGCATCACCGGGCGGCTGGACGCCTTCTCGCCGGGGTCGAAGAAGATTCATATCGACGTCGACCCGTCCTCGATCAACAAGAACGTCCGGGTGGACCTGCCCATCATCGGTGATGTCGCGCATGTGCTGGAGGAGATGATCCGCGTCTGGCGCAGGCGCTCGCCACAGGTCGACCAGGACGCGCTCAAGGCGTGGTGGAAGCAGATCGGCACCTGGCGCGGGCGCAAAAGCCTGAATTACAAGAAGCGCAAGGACGTCATCATGCCGCAACACGCGGTGCAGCGCCTGTACGAGCTGACCAAGGACCGCGACACCTACATTACCACCGAGGTCGGCCAGCACCAGATGTGGGCCGCGCAGTTCTACCATTTCGAGGAGCCGAACCGCTGGATGACCTCGGGCGGCCTCGGCACGATGGGCTATGGCCTGCCGGCGGCGATCGGCGTGCAGACCGCGCATCCGGACTCGCTCGTGATCGACATCGCCGGCGAGGCCTCCATCCAGATGAACATTCAGGAGATGTCCACGGCGGTTCAGTACGACCTGCCGGTGAAGATCTTCATCCTCAACAATGAATACATGGGGATGGTGCGCCAGTGGCAGGAACTGATCCATGGCGGGCGGTATTCGCATTCCTATTCCGAGGCGCTGCCCGATTTCGTCAAGCTGGCCGAAGCCTACGGCGCCAAGGGCCTGCGTGCCACAAAGCCGGATGAACTCGACGATCTCATTAAGGAGATGATCGACACGCCCGGCCCGGTGATCTTCGACTGCTGCGTGAGCAAGGAAGCCAACTGCTTCCCGATGATCCCCAGCGGCGAAGCGCACAACAACATGCTGCTGGGCGACGAAGCCGACAGCGGCGATATCGACAGCGCGATCACCGAGGAAGGCAAGATTCTCGTGTAGGCAGCGCCTGGCGCGACGGTCGGATTCTTAGC
>JBKGZY010000244.1:0-3731 GCA_046543175.1 Dichotomicrobium sp. | reverse complement strand
GGACGTCTGCAAAGCTCCAGCGGACCGCGCCGCAATGACAGCTTCCCTCGATCATTTGCTCTCCCTGGCCTTCATTCATGGGTTCGTTCAGCATCCCCCATCGGCCGCCACGAGCAAACGGGCGAACGGCAGACGGCGGGATCATTCGGTCCATAGCCGTCTGGAGCGTTCCTCGGGCGGGCGATGATGACAATCAGTGAATGCTGAATTTGGCAACGCCTCGGCGAACACCCGCTCTCCGTTTCGGTTTTCCCGCGGAAATAATGTCGCTCCCGGCCTTGCCATCTCCGCATGTGCTTGCGACGATGTTTTCTCTTGCAAACGGTGCGAACAAATAATCTGCGGAGGAAAAGATGGCGGATACCGGCGCGCATGACACCCACGGTCCGCGTTGCATAGCACTCGTCGGTCCGTTTTCCAGCGGCAAGACAACGCTTCTCGAAGCCCTCATGGCGCGCACCGGCGCGATCAACCGGCAGGGAACCATCGGTGACGCCAACACGCTGGGCGACAACGACCCGGCCGCCCGCGCCCATCGCATGAGCGTCGAGCTGAATGTCGGGCAGACGGAATTCCTGGGCGACAGCTATACCTTCGTCGACTGCCCCGGCTCCATCGAGTTTCACCGGGAAAGCGTGGCCGCCACGGCCGCCTGCGACGCCGCCGTCGTTGTCTGCGAGGCCGATCCGCGCAAGGTGCCCGCGCTTCAGGTGGTGCTGAAGAACCTGGAAGACCGGGGCATTCCCCATCTCCTGTTCCTGAACAAGGTCGACAAGACCGACATGCGCCTGCGCGACATCCTGCCGATGCTCCAGCCGGCCAGCGCCCGCCCGCTCGTGCTGCGGCATATCCCGATCTGGGAGAACGGCATCGCGACCGGCTTCATCGACCTGGCGCTGGAACGCGCCTTCGTCTACCGCGAGCACGCGCCCAGCGAAGTCATCGAACGCCCGGCGGAAGCCGTGGACCGTCACGCCGAGGCGCGGTTCTCCATGCTCGAGCAGCTCGCGGATTACGACGACGAGCTGATGGAGCAGCTCCTGGAAGACATCGAGCCGCCGCGCGACAAGGTGTTCGACGACCTCGCCCGAGAACTGCGCGAAGGGGTGATCTGCCCGGTGCTGATCGGCTCGGCCGAACGCGGCAACGGCATCCTGCGGCTGTTGAAGGCGCTGCGCCACGAAGCGCCCCCGGTCGATCAGGCGGCGCAGCGGCTCGGCGTCGCCGACTGGTCCAGCGCGCTCGCCGTGTTCAAGACGCTGCACACCGCGCATGGCGGCAAGCTGTCGCTGACGCGCGTGCTGCGCGGGTCGGTCAGCGAAGGCGCCATCGTCTATTCACCCAACGGGGAAGACCGCGCGGCGGGCGTGTTCGCCATCAAGGGACAGGAGTTCACCAAGCGCGGCGGCGCCGAGGCCGGCGAGACCGTGGCGCTCGCCCGGCTGGACCACACGGCGACCGGCGACATGGCGACCACCCTCAAGGACGGCCCGCACAAGCACTTCCTGGAGGCCGGCCCGGCGCCGGTCTACGGGGTGGCGATCAACGCCGCCGAGCGCAAGGACGAGGTGCGCCTGACAACCGCGCTCGGCAAGGTCTGCGACGAAGATCCGTCGCTGGTCTTCATCAACAACACCGAGACCGGCGGCATGGAACTCTGGGGTTTCGGCGAGATGCATCTGCGCCTCGCGCTGGAACGCCTGGAGAGCAAGTACGGCATCAAGGCGGAGACCCGCCCGCGCAAGATCCCCTACAAGGAGACCATCCGCAAGAGCACCGAGGTGCGCGGGCGCCACAAGAAGCAGAGCGGCGGCCACGGCCAGTTCGGCGATGTCGTGCTGGAGATCAAGCCGCTGCCGCGCGGCGGCGGTTTCGAATTCTCCGAGACGATCACGGGCGGCGCGGTGCCGAAACAGTACATCCCCGCGGTGGAGGCCGGTGTGAAGGACTTTCTCACCGAGGGCCCGCTCGGCTTTCCGGTCGTCGATCTCGCGGTCTGCCTGAAGGACGGCTCGTATCACAGCGTGGATTCCTCCGAGCAGGCGTTCCGCGCCGCCGGGCGGCTGGCGATGTCGGAAGGCATACCGAAATGCGAATCCGTGCTGCTCGAGCCCTTCAGCGCGGTGGAGATCATCGCGCCGTCCGAGGCCACGCCGAAGATCAACCAGATCATCTCGGCGCGGCGCGGCCATATTCACGGCTTCGACGCCCGCGAGGGCTGGACGGGCTGGGACATCGTCTGGGGCGAACTGCCGGAATCGGAAACGCGCGACCTGATCCTGGAACTGCGCTCGGCGACCGCCGGCGTCGGCAGCTTCACGGCGAAGTTCGACCACATGGCGGAACTGAACGGCAAGCTGGCCGAAAAGGTCGTGGCGGGCGAAACGGCCGCGGCCTGAAGCCGGGCGGTCAAATGATCGCAAACTCGTGATCGTCCGTTTCAACCATGCCGGTCCATCATCATCTATGATGATGGCGACAAGGGTTTGCGGGAGGTTTCGATGCAGGTCAGACGCAACAGGGGCTGGGAACTGCCGGAGAGGCTCGTCACCGACGAGTCGGTGTTCCTGAACCGCCGGCGTTTCATGCAGGGCGCCGGCGCCGTGGCAGGCGCGGGCCTCGTCGGCGCCACGGCCCTGCCGGACATGGTCCGGGCAGCCGAGGAAGACCCGAGCGCGTCGCTCTACCCGGTCCCGCGCAACGACAAGTACGAATTCAGCCGGGACATAACGCCCGAAGACACCGCCACCACCTACAACAACTTCTACGAGTTCGGCTCGCACAAGCGCATTTCCTCCGCCGCGCAGGCGCTGCCGATCCGGCCGTGGGAGATCGCCATCGACGGCGATGTCGAGGAAAGCTTCACCATCGGCATCGACGACCTTCTGAAGAAGATGCCGCTGGAAGAGCGCGTCTACCGCCTGCGCTGCGTGGAGGCGTGGTCGATGGTGATCCCGTGGAGCGGCTTCCCGATGAAGGCGCTGGTGGACCTCGCCCGGCCGCTCGGCAAGGCGAAATATGTGCGCATGGAAACCTTCATGAAGCCGGATGTCGCGAGCGGACAGCGCGCGCACTGGTATCCGTGGCCCTATATCGAGGGCCTGACCATCGAGGAAGCCACCAACGATCTCGCCTTCATGGTCACTGGGGCTTACGGCAAGCCGGTGCCCAAGCAGAACGGCGCGCCTATCCGCCTCGCCGTGCCTTGGAAATACGGTTTCAAGTCCGCCAAGTCGCTGGTGCGCTTCACCTTCACGGAGGACCGGCCGGTCAACTTCTGGCAGGAAATCCAGAGCTCGGAATACGGCTTCTGGGCCAACGTGAACCCGGAAGTGCCGCATCCGCGCTGGAGCCAGGAAACCGAGGAGGTGATCGGCACCGACGAGCGCATCCCGACGCAGCTTTACAACGGCTACGGCGAATATGTCGCGCACATGTACGAGGGGCTGAAGAACGAGCCGCTGTTCATGTAACCCGCCTTCCGATCAGTCGGAACCTCGTCACCCACGAGGCCCGAAGGGCGGAAGCAATCCAGCTTCTTAGCTTACTGGCGCACATCCCCCGGATCGGGATCCGGGGCAGGCGTGGGCCAGATCCGGCGCTAAGCGCCGGCCGAATTTTTAGCTTTCCGGCGAACATCCGGTCGGCGGCTCAGCGCACCTAATTCAGCGGGATTGGGCGCGCTGGGGAGCACCCCGCTGACGTCGCCACGGTGTGTCATCCCGTGCGCG
>JBKGZY010000243.1:0-3742 GCA_046543175.1 Dichotomicrobium sp. | reverse complement strand
CGGCACCCCAGCGCGCCACTGGCGCGCTGTAAGGCCGACCGGCCGCCGCGCTTAGCGCGAACCCGGCCCACGGATGTGGGCCGGAAAACAAAAAAGCAAGTAGCCCGGGTGAAGCGAACCGGAGTCGAAGACGGGCGCGCAGCGACCAAACCCGGGATCAAACGACAGAGTCGCCCGGATTACGCTGCGCTACGGGGAAGCCGGGACGCAAGCGACGGAGCACCCAGCCTGGCCGTTGGCGCGGCCCCGGCCCATGTCTGCCCCGGTCCCCGGATCCGGGGGATATGGCCCGGCAGCCAAAAAGCGCGTTCACGGTCCCTTGAGCAGCAGCAACTGGAAGGCGAGCATCAGCGCGAAGGCCAGCGTCACCGCCGTGCCGGTGGCATGGCCCGAGATTTCGTCCATCGCGTCGGGGATCAGTTCGGCGAACACCATCCAGATCATCGCGCCGGCGGCGATGCCAAGCCCGATGGGCAGGAACGGCTCGAAGGTCTGCACGAACAGGAAGGCGGGCACGGCCATCAGCGGCTGCGGCAGGCTGGTGAAGATGCTCCATCCGGCCGCCTGCCACACCGGCGTGCCACGCGGCACCAGCACCAGCGAGATCGCCAGCCCCTCGGGCACGTTGTGAAACGCGATGGCCGTGGTGATGAAGAGGCCCAGCGCCTCGGTACCGCCAAACGACACGCCCACGCCGATGCCTTCGGCGAAGGAGTGCGCGGTCATGATGCCGAGGATCAGGAACGCCTTGCGCGCATCCACCCCGCCGAGGTTCGCCACCTCGAGACCGTCGCCCGAGGGGATCAGGCGGTTGCTCACCATGATCGCGCCCAGCCCGACCAGCACGCCCACCAGCGCGCGTTCGGCATTGATCGCCACGCCCTCCGCGATCAGGCTGTGGCTGGCCGCGAGCATCAGCCCGGCGGCGGCCGCGTTCGAATAGCCCAGCGTGCTGCCGCCCACCCTGCGCACGAACAGGAACGGCAGCGCGCCGACGCCGGTCATGATGGCCGTGATCGCCGCCGCGATCAGCACCGTCCAGATATTGATTTCGAACAAGAAGCGACCTTTCGGTTAAGACCGCCCCGGGGCGGGGCGCAGGGTGAGGACACACGACCTGTGGCACACTCACAATTATTAATTAGAACAATTCAAAAAATAAAGCACAAGCGCGCGCCGGCTCGATTCAATCTACGTTACCTGCGAGGCTCGCTGTCGTCCCGTGCGCGGATTCTTAGCTTTCCGGCGGACATCCGTCCGCCGGTTACGGCCCAACGGGCCGGCCGCCAGTCGGCGGCTCAGCGCGGCAATGCCGCGCTGGGGAGCGTGACATTGGTGTGGCGCACCCCAGCCGGGCCAGCGGCTCGGCTGAGCGCGCGACTGCGCGCCGCGCCGTTGGCGCGTATCGCGGGCCGGATGGCCCGCAAAAGCAAAGAATCCTGCGCCGCAGACACGGGACCCCGATCGATACGGGCGGGAGAACGATCCCGGGTCAGCAGCGCACCACTTGCGTGCTGCGCAGCACCCGGGATGACAACGGCGCGCCGCTTGGGGCTGAACTGCTTCCGCCTTCGCGGTGCTCCGGCAGGTGCCGCGGATCGCCGCCCGGAACGGCGGTTCAGTCGGTGATCGTCTGCGGATTGTCGCAGACTTCGGACGTGGCGGTGAACTGGTTGAGCGGAATTTTCAGGTAGGACACGCCGTTGGTCTCCGGCGCGGGGGTGCGTCCGCCGCGGATGTTGATCTGTAGCGATTCCAGCATCAGGTGCGGCAGCGGCAGCTCCGCGTCGCGCGCGGCGCGGATGCGCACATATTCGTCCTCGCTCGGGTTGTCGCGCAGATGGATGTTGTTGCGTTTCTGCTCAGCGATGGTGCTTTCCCATTGCGGCTTGCGCCCGTCGCGGCCGTAGTCGTGGCCGACGAACACGCGCGTATCGTCCGGCAGTTCAAGGATGCGCTGGATGCTGCGGTAAAGCTCGCGCGCGCTGCCGCCGGGAAAGTCCGCCCGCGAGGTGCCGGAATCGGGCATCATCAGCGTGTCGTGGACGAAGGCGGCATCCCCGATGACATAGGTGATCGAGGCGAGCGTGTGGCCGGGGCTGAACATCACCCGCGCCGGCAGCGTGCCGATCTCGAAACTGTCGCCGTCCGCGAACAGCCGGTCCCACTGGGAGCCGTCAGTCGGGAAACTCTCCGGCAGGTTGTAGATATCCTTCCAGAGCTTCTGCACCTTCACGACATGCTCGCCGATCGCCGTCGGCGCGCCGAGCTTGCTCTTGAGGTATTGCGCGGCGGAGAAATGGTCGGCATGCGGATGCGTGTCGAGGATCCAGACGACCTCCAGCCCGGCCTCCCGGATGTAACTCAGGATTTCGTCGGCATTCGGCGTACAGACCTGCCCGGCCTTCTCGTCATAGTCCCAGACCGGGTCGATGATCGCTGCCTTGTTCGTCTCGGGGTCGGACACGACGTATTGCGCGCTGCCCGTCTTCGGGTCGTAGAAGCCCTTGACGTGGGGCCGTTGCCTATCGGTCATCCGGTTTTCTCCATGCTGGTTGTGTCGATCCTGTTTTCGTGCAGAGGGGGCGGCGCCGTCTCGGTAAACGAGCAGGTACAGCAAACTGCAACATGAATAACGCCACAACGTCCGCGGGGTTTCAGCGACAAGATCACGCGGCCCGCTGCCCGCGCGCCGGCGGGTCGGGCCAAATGCGTCACAACCGCAAGACGCCTCAGACCACCTTTACCGTGATCTCGCCGACGCCGGCCACCCGTCCATGCATCACGTCGCCGCGCTGCACCGCGCCGACGCCCGACGGCGTGCCGCTCATGATCAGGTCGCCGGGGCACAGATCGAAGTATTCGGACAGGATGGCGATCATCTCGGGCACCTTCCAGATCATCTGGTTGAGATCGCCCTGCTGACGGCGCTCGCCGTTGATGTCGAGCGTGATCGCCCCCTGGCCGGGATGCCCGATACGCGATGCCGGAACGACCGGGCCGCAGGGCGCAGAGTGCTCGAAGCTCTTGGCGACATCCCAGGGCCGGCCCAGCTTCTTGGCTTCGCCTTGCAGGTCGCGCCGGGTCATGTCGATGCCCGCGGCATAGCCATAGACGTGATCGAGCGCATCGGCGACCGCGATATTCGTGCCGCCCTTTCCCAGCGCGACGACCATCTCGATCTCGTGATGCACCTCCGCCGTCTTCGTTGGATAGGGAAATTCCCCGCCCGTGGCCAGGTTGCTCGGGTGCTTGGAGAAGAAGAAAGGCGGCTCCCTGTCCGGGTCATGGCCCATCTCCACCGCGTGGGCGGCATAGTTCCGGCCGATGCAGAAGATGCGGTTGACCGGGAACAGACCGTCGCCGTCCTGGACCGGCAGCGCCGCGATGGCGGGCGGCTCGATCACGTAGCCCTTGCCGGCGTGCTGATGGGCGGGGTGAGACATGTGCTAGCTCCTGACTCCTGCATAGTATTCGATGCGCTTTTCAACGGACACGCCTCCGGCCGGCCTTGCGGGCAGCCGAGCCCAAAAATCCAGGCGCTGCCCCGAGACGATGGGATTGCACGTGCTCTTGTCGCGCCGTGTCTCGGCGGCGAATGTGCCACATGTCCTCCACCCCGTCAGCGCGGTTTCGCTTTTGAGCTGCGTGATGGACCCAAAAGGATCGCAAAGGCGCTGCCCCCGACAAGGACCAGAGAAACGAGCAGTCCCGTCACATTGGCAAGGAAGCCTGTGGCTGA
>JBKGZY010000242.1:0-3753 GCA_046543175.1 Dichotomicrobium sp. | reverse complement strand
CCACGAGCGAAAGAGAGGTCTCATGTCCCAGCACGCCAGCGAGCGGCCCCTGTCACCCCATATCCAGATTTACCGCCCGGCCATCTCGATGGTGATGTCGATTGTCCACCGCATCACCGGCTCGGCGCTGTATATTGGAATGCTCCTGCTGGTCTGGTGGCTGATCGCCGCGGCGAGCGGGCCGGGGTATTACAATGTCGCCATGGACTGGATCGGCTCGCCGATCGGCTACCTCGTCCTGGTCGGGCTGAGCTGGGCCGTGTTTCATCACGCGCTCGGGGGCTTGCGCCATTTTCTCTGGGACACCGGCCGGGGGTTCGAGATCCCCACGGTGCTGCGCCTGTCCTGGGCGACGCTGATCGGCTCGCTGACGCTGACGGTCGTGTTCTGGGCGGCCCTGCTGACGACGGGGGTGATCTGAATGTCGCTACGCACGCCGCTTTCCCGCGCCCGCGGCCTCGGTTCGGCGCATGAGGGCACCGGCCATTTCTGGTGGCAGCGGCTCACCGCCGCGGGCAACCTCGTTTCCCTGATCTTCCTGATCTACACGGTGTTCGCGCTGGCCGGCGCCAGCCACGGCGAGGTCGTGCGTTATTTCGCCTCGCCGCTCGCCGGCGCGCTGATGCTGCTGCTGATCGCCTCGGTCAGCTACCATATGTATCTGGGAATGCAGACGATCATCGAGGACTATGTCCACGGCAGCGGCAGCAAGGTGATCGCGCTGGCCGTGAACGCCCTGTTCTCGGTACTGATCGCACTGGCTTCGGCGCTCGCCGTGCTGAAGCTGAGCCTGGGAGCCTGACGAATGAGCAGTCACAGCAACGCGAACGGCGCGGCATCGTCCGCTCCGGGGGTCAATGGTCGCGCCTATCCTTTCAACGATCACAGCTATGACGTGGTGGTCGTCGGGGCCGGCGGCGCGGGGCTGCGCGCCACGCTGGGCTGCGCGGAGGCCGGGCTGAAGACGGCCTGCGTCACCAAGGTGTTCCCCACCCGCTCGCACACGGTCGCCGCCCAGGGCGGCATCGCCGCCTCGCTGGGGAACATGGGCGAGGACAACTGGCGCTGGCACATGTACGACACCGTGAAGGGCTCCGACTGGCTGGGGGACCAGGACGCCATTGAATACCTGTGCCGGCACGCGCCGGCGGCCGTGTATGAGCTCGACCACTACGGCATGCCGTTTTCGCGCACCGAGGAGGGCAAGATCTATCAGCGCCCGTTCGGCGGCATGACGACGCAGTTCGGCGAAGGCCCGCCCGCCCAGCGCACCTGTGCCGCGGCCGACCGTACCGGCCACGCCATGCTGCACACGCTGTACGGCCAGAGCCTGCGCCATTCCGCGGAGTTCTTCATCGAGTATTTCGCGCTCGACCTGATCATGGACGAGGACGGGGTGTGCCGCGGCGTCGTGGCGCTCAGCCTCGATGACGGCTCGGTGCACCGCATCCGCGCGCACAAGACGATCCTCGCCACCGGCGGCTATGGCCGCGCCTATTACTCCTGCACCAGCGCGCACACCTGCACGGGCGACGGCAACGCGATGGTGCTGCGCGCCGGCCTGCCGCTTCAGGACATGGAGTTCGTGCAGTTCCACCCCACGGGCATCTTCGATGCCGGCGTGCTGATCACCGAGGGCGCGCGCGGCGAAGGCGGCTACCTGACCAATTCCGAAGGCGAGCGGTTCATGGAGCGCTACGCGCCGAGCGCGAAGGACCTCGCCTCGCGCGACGTGGTCTCCCGCGCCATGACCATCGAAATCCGCGAGGGCCGCGGCGTCGGGCCGAACAGGGATCACATCCATCTGCACCTGGAGCATCTCGACCCGAAAGTGCTCGCCGAGCGGCTGCCGGGCATCACCGAAGGGGCGCGCGTCTTCGCCGATGTCGATCTCACCCGCGAGCCGATTCCGGTGCTGCCGACGGTGCACTACAACATGGGCGGCATCCCCACGAACGTGCATGGCGAGGCCGTCAGCCCGCGCGGCGGCAACCCCGACGCGCCCGTGCCGGGCCTGATGGCGATCGGCGAAGCCTCCTGCGCCTCGGTGCATGGCGCGAACCGGCTCGGCTCGAACTCGCTGATCGACCTCGTCGTGTTCGGGCGCGCGGCGGCGAACCACTGCGCCGACAGCATCGAGCCGAACACGCCGCATCGTGAACTGCCCAGCGATGCGGGCGAGAAGAGCATCGCGCGGCTGGACGGCTTCCGCTACGCCGATGGCGGCACGCCGACCGCGCAGCTTCGCGCGGACATGCAAAAGGCGATGCAGGAGAACTGCGCGGTGTTCCGCACGCAGGAGATCCTCGAGGAAGGTGTGGAGAAGGTCGCGAGAATCTGGGCGGGCATGGACGATATCAAGGTGACGGACCGCTCGCTGATCTGGAACACCGACCTGATCGAGACGCTGGAATTCGACAACCTGATCGCGCAGTCATCGGTGACGATCAACGGCGCCATCAACCGCCAGGAAAGCCGCGGCGCCCATGCGCGCGAGGACTACCCCGACCGTGATGACGAAAACTGGATGAAGCACACGCTGGCCTGGGCCGACGTGGACACGCAGCAGGTGCGGCTGGATTACCGCCCGGTGCACAGCTTCACGCTGACCAACGACATCACCTATATCGAGCCGAAAGCGCGGGTATATTAGCGCGAACTGGACGCAGAGGGCTTGCTCCGGCACGGCGCATGGCAAACAGGGACGCGATATGGTTCAACTGACGCTGCCGAAGAACTCCAAGATCAACGAGGGAAAGGTCTGGAACAAGCCGGAGAACGGCGCCGACGGCGACTTCAAGCCCTTCCGGATCTATCGCTGGAACCCGGATGACGGCGAGAATCCGCGGCTCGACACCTATTACGTGGACATGAGCAAATGCGGGCCGATGGTCCTCGACGCGCTCATCAAGATCAAGAACGAGATCGACCCGACGCTGACCTTCCGCCGGTCCTGCCGCGAGGGCGTGTGCGGCTCCTGCGCGATGAACATCGACGGCATGAACACGCTGGCCTGCACCCGCGCCAGCGCCGACAGCCGCGGCAAGGTCTCCATCTATCCGCTGCCGCATATGAGCGTCGTCAAGGATCTCGTGCCCGACATGACGCATTTCTATGCCCAGCACCGCATGATCCAGCCCTGGCTGGAGACGACCTCGACCACGCCGGAAAAGGAATGGCGCCAGAGCCGCGAGGACCGCGAGAAGCTGGACGGGCTTTACGAATGCATCATGTGCGCCTGCTGCTCCACCTCCTGTCCGAGCTACTGGTGGAACCCCGAGCGGTATCTCGGCCCGGCGATCCTGCTCCAGGCCTATCGCTGGCTGGTGGACAGCCGCGACGAGGCGACCGGCGAGCGGCTGGACATCCTCGAAGACCCGTTCCGGCTGTATCGCTGCCACACGATACAGAACTGCACGCAGGCCTGCCCCAAGGGGCTGAACCCGGCCAGGGCGATCGCGGAAACCAAGAAGTTGATGGTCGAGCGGCGCGGCTGAAACGGCAATCCGTGAGGGCGGAGGCGGCGCCTGATCCGCGTTCTAACTCTGCTAGCGATGACAGGGGCGAATGTCGTTACCCGGTCCCACGGACTCCGATGTTATCGCCAGGTCCCGAAAGGCCGAAGCAAAGGGTCGCTTCCCCGGTTCGCGTCGGCCTTGCGGCTCCGCTGCGCTCACCATGACGGGAGCAAGTAGCAAGTAGCCCGGATGGAGCGCAGCGCAATCCGGGCGGATTCTTAGCTTTCCGGCCCAC
>JBKGZY010000241.1:0-3780 GCA_046543175.1 Dichotomicrobium sp. | reverse complement strand
ACACGGCGCTGGTGTTCGACGAGTACGACGCGGGCCGCCCCGACGTCATGTTCGTCATCCAGCGCGTGCTGGAGGTCTCGGGGCGGCTGACGCTTCTGGACCAGAGCCGCGTGATCCGCCCGCATCCCGCGTTCCGGCTGTTCGCCACGACCAACACGGTCGGTCTGGGCGATACTTCCGGGCTCTATCACGGCACGCAGCAGATCAACCAGGGCCAGATGGACCGCTGGTCAATCGTCGTGACCCTCAACTATCTGCCGCACGACGAGGAGGTGAACATCGTCGCCGCGAAGGTGAAATCCTTCGATACGCCGGAAGGGCGCAAGACGCTGTCCAACATGGTGCGCCTCGCCGATCTGACGCGCAGCGCCTTCGTCAACGGCGACCTGTCCACCGTCATGAGCCCGCGCACGGTCATTACCTGGGCGGAGAACGCGGAAATCTTCGGCGATCTCGGCAAGGCCTTCATGCTGAGCTTCCTGAACAAGTGCGACGAGCTGGAACGCGGCCTCGTGGCCGAGTTCTATCAGCGCTGCTTCGGCGAGGATCTGCCGCGGTCGGAGACGAACGTCGTCCTGTCGTAACGCTTTCAAGGCATGGCCCATACGACCAAACGCAAACCCGACCTGATGGAGCCGCTGCGCCGCGCGATCAGCGGCACGACGCGCGCGATCGCCGGCGATCCGGAGATCAAGGTCACCTTCAGCACCGATCCGCCCGGGCGGGACGGCAACACGCTGCGCGTGCCCGCGCTTCCCACGCGGCTGTCGCAGAAGGAGCTGGCGGTGGTGCGCGGACATGCCGACGCGCTTGCCCTGAACGCGGCCTGTCACGACGGCAAGCTTCATGCCCGGCTGGCGCCGGCGAGCAGCGACGCGCGCGCGGTCTTCGAGGCGGTGGAGCAGGCGCGCGTGGAAGCCGTCGGGGCGCAGCGCATGAGCGGTGTCGCCGAGAACCTGGCTGCGAAGACCCGTGCCCGCTACGAGGAGGCGCCGGTGCGCGAGATCAGCCAGCGCGAAGACGCCCCCGCCGACGAGGCGCTCGCCCTGCTGGTGCGCGAGGCGCTGACCGGCGCCAGGCCGCCGGAAAAGGCGCGGCCGCTCGTCGATGCCTGGCGCCCCGCTATCGAGGAGCGGGCGGGCAATTTCATGCGCGATCTCGCCGACGCGGTCGACGACCAGGAAGATTTCGGGCGGATTCTGCACGAGATGCTGGTCGCGCTCGATCTTGCCGAGGACCAGTCGCACGACCGCGAGGAGCAGAACCAGGCCGAAGACGATGCCGACAGCGAGGACACTGAATCCCAGAGCGAGACGAGCGGCGAAGACGAACAGCGCCCTTCCGAGACCGAAGACGAGCAATCCGCCGAGGCCGAGGGCGCGGAAGAAAGCGAGCTAAACGAATTCAGCGAGGCAGAGTATTTCGAGGAATCGGATCAGGGCAGCGAGCGCACCGAAGGTCCGCCGCGCCGGCCCAATACCTCGGTGATCGAGTCGCCGGGCGACTTCGGCTACAAGGTGTTCACCGCCGAGTTCGACGAGACCATCGGCGCGAGCGCGCTGTGCGACGACGAGGAACTGACCCGGCTGCGCAGCTTCCTGGACAAGCAGTTGAGCAGCCACAATCTCGCGGTCAGCCGGCTGGCGAACCGTCTGCAGCGACGGCTCCTGGCCCAGCAGCACCGCGCATGGGAATTCGATCTGGAAGAGGGCATCCTCGACACGGGCCGGCTGGCCCGCGTGGCCATCGACCCGATGCAGCCGCTGTCGTTCAAGGCCGAGCGCGAGACCGAGTTCCGCGACACGGTCGTGTCCATGCTTATCGACAATTCCGGCTCCATGCGCGGCCGGCCGATCATGGTCGCGGCGTGCTGCGCGGACATTCTCGCGCGCACGCTGGAGCGCTGCGGCGTCAAGGTCGAAATCCTCGGCTTCACCACGCGCCAATGGAAGGGCGGGCAATCGCGCGAGCGCTGGCTGGCGGCGGGCAAGCCGCGTTCGCCGGGGCGGCTGAACGACCTGCGCCACATCATATACAAGGCGGCCGATGAGCCGTGGCGGCGGTCACGGCGCAATCTCGGGCTGATGATGCGCGAAGGGCTGCTCAAGGAGAACATCGACGGCGAGGCGCTGAGCTGGGCCTATCGCCGGCTTACGGGCCGGCCGGAGCAGCGGCGCATCCTCATGGTCATCTCCGACGGCGCGCCGGTCGATGATTCGACGCTGTCGGTCAATTCGGGCACCTACCTGGAGCAGCATCTGCGCGAGGTGATCCGCGAGATCGAAACCCGCTCGGAGGTCGAACTGATCGCCATCGGCATCGGCCATGACGTGACGCGGTATTACAAGCGCGCGGTAACGATCGCCGACCCGGAGGAACTGGCCGGCGCGATGACGGAGCAACTGGCCGGCCTGTTCGACGAGGTGCCAGCCGCTGAAACGCGCATGCGCAAGCCCGGGCGCCAATAGGTCTATTGCACGGGCGGCACGCGGACCCGCGGCCTCCGGCACAGCCGCGCCTGGTCCTCATTGGGCCCGCACGCCGTCGGCTCCAGATCCTTCGAGAAGCAGATGCGCACTTCGCGCAGGCGCTTTGGCCCGCAGGTGACCGAGAGCATGTCCGCGCGCAGCGCAGGGTTCTCCTTCAGGAACGCGCTTTCGACCTCTTCCGGCGTGACCTCGAGAGGGCGATCAAGGCGCTGAAACCGTTTCGGCACGCGAACGGAATCGAACGCCTTGCGCGCGGCGTCGAAATAATCCTCCGGCGGCAGGCCCGAACATGTTCCGTGCTTGGCGTACTGGTGAATGATCAGCCCCTTGCCGGGCATGATGTCGATCATGTTGTCGATGACGCGCTCTGGCACCCAGGGGCGTTCGCCGCTGTAGCAGGAGTCCGGCCAGCCCCGCTCGTGCTGCGGCCAAAGCCCGTGCAGCACGAAAGCGCGCGGGCGCCCTTCGCACTGGCGCGCGCCTTCGCTGCGCCCCTCGGTCTGGCACCAGGTCGGCGACCAGGACAGCGCCAGCGTGTAATAGTCGAAGTCGCCGGACGTCTCCGGGCCGGAGCGCAGCAGCGCGATCGCCGCCGCGGCCGCCGCGGCGACGGCCAGCACGCCCACCGCGATACGCGCGCTCAACGCAGTCTCCGGCCGAGCATCTTTTCCAGCAGCCGCGGCAGCACCGTTCCGAGCGAGCGCAGGAACGACTTCAGGAACGCTTCGACCGGCCCCTGGCGGCCGGAGGATGAGGACGTTCGTTTCGTTTCCTTGCCGCTGCCGGGCCGCTTGGGGATGCGGAACTCGCCCGCCCGGTCGTAGTCGCTCTCGCCGCCCGTCTCCCCACTCTCCCGCGCCTCCGCCCGGCGCTTGGCGCGCTCCTTGAGCATCTCGTAGGCCGACTCCCGGTCGAGCGTTTCGTCGTAGCGGCCGGCGAGCGGGCTTTCCGCGATGATCGCCTCGCGCTCACTCTCCGTGATCGGCCCGAGCCGGGAGGAGGGCGGTCGGATCAGCGTACGCTCGACCATCGAGGGGCGGCCCTTCTCGTCGAGCGTGGACACGAGCGCCTCGCCCACGCCCAGGTCCATGATGACGCGCTCGGTGTCGATGTCGGGGTTCGGGCGGAAGGTCGTTGCGGCGGCTTTCACGGCGCGCTGCTCGCGCGGGGTATAGGCGCGCAGCGCGTGCTGGACGCGGTTGCCGAGCTGGCTGGAGACGGTGTCCGGCACGTCGAGCGGGTTCTGCGTGACGAAATAGACGCCGACACCCTTCGAGCGGACCAGCCGCAC
>JBKGZY010000240.1:0-3804 GCA_046543175.1 Dichotomicrobium sp. | reverse complement strand
CGTTTTCCATCGCGACGGACTGCCCCGCAGCGTCTATCGAAGAGAAACGGCTAGGAGCCTGCGCCAGAATTATCTGGACAGGCTCCTAGACGGCGATGTCGTCGGGTATCTTTTGCTTGTTGGCGGCGACCGGCTGAGGCTGGGGGTTTCGGGCGGCGTCCTGCTGCACCTCGCCGCGGGGATCGGCGGCAGCGTCGCGCGGACGCCTGGCGAAGCCTGTGGTCTTCGCCGCAGCCGACTCGAAGGTGTCGCGCATGGCCGGATCGTCTGCCGAATAGGCTATCGCGTTGCCGGCAGGCAGGCCGATGCGCTCAGCCTCCGCGTCGGCGTCGATATACGCGCCGATGAATATCAGTTCCCAGCCCAGTTCCTGCTTGTCGGCGATCAATTGCTGAAGTTCGGTCCAACTATATTCGACGGATGAATTGTCGTCGCCGTCCGACTGGACGCACACCACGATGCGCGGCGCCTCTGCCGGGGGCGGCCCATCCGGCGCGCCGCTATCGCCGCCGTCGACGGTGCGTTCGATAGCCTTCAGGGTCTTGCAAACGGCGTCGATAAGAGGAGTCCGCCCGCGTGGCTGGAAGACGGCCTCGGTCAGCGGCTCGGCCTCTTTCACCGGGATACGCTGATATATCGTGTCGGCGCCGCGGCCATAAAATTGCACCAGCGTGAAGACGAAGTCGTCAGCGTTGTCCGACTGCTGTAGTGCAGAAAGATAAGCGTTGAAGCCGTCGATCGTCTCCTGCTTGATACGTCCCATCGACCCAGTGCGGTCGAGCAGGTACGTCACGAACGTTTCGGGCATGTCTCGCCTTTCGTGAATGCGAAAGATCGCAAGAAGGGTACGCGTCTTCCTCCTGTATTGCCAACCTTGGGGCGTAGACGGTTTGTCGCCCCGCCGCCTTTTGGGATGGTTGGCTTCCGTGGCGTTAACGTGCATCGCGCCCCGACGCCCCATGTTTCAAGACCGCGACACGCGGAGATCGGCGCTGCGTGGCCGGATCGCGCGGGCCTTCTAGCCCCACCCCCTGAACGCGGAAACGCTGGAGGATTCCGGCCTGCAACTCGATCACTGGCTGCTGCTCGGCGGCATTGCCGTCGCGGTTCCCGCCGTGCTCAGCACTATCGGCCAGCAGCCGGCCGCGTTTCGCTCCGGCGCGATCGTTCTGTACACCTTCATCCTGTTCGCCGGCGCGAGCCTCGGCGATCCGGCGGCGAACGCCCTGGCCGACGCGCCGCTCATGACCAATATGACGGTGCTTTTCGTCGTGTATGCAGTGGCCGCCATGATCGTCGGCTCATATCGCTGGTCGCCGGCTTGGGGCGATGCGCAGGAAGAGTCGGGTTGACCTGAGGCCGCGGCAAAAGGCCGGCAACGACAATTGTCGCAAATCGGCTAACGCACAGCGGCGACCGGCCGCCTCGCTTCCCGGCTTGTCGGCTGCCGGGTGAAGCCGGCGCCGGCCAGCAGTTCCGCCACCCATTCCACGAAGACACGGACGCGATGGCTGACATGCCGGTTCGGCGGATACACGACGTGCACCGGCAGGACATCCGTGCGCCAGTCCGCCAGGATCTGCCGCAGCCGGCCGGCCTCGATATGCGGCTCGACCATGAAGGTCGGCGCATAGAGGATGCCCAGCCCGGCGAGCCCCGCCGCGACATAGGCGTTACTGTCGTTCAGCGCCAGGATGTGCCGGCCCACGACCTCGTGAGATTCACCGTCCTTGTGGAAGGGAAAGGCGCAGGCGCCATCCATGCGGTTCTTGAAATACCCCACCAGGTCATGGCCGTCCTCGAGATCGCGTGGATGCTCGGGCACACCATGTCGGGCCAGATAGGACGGCGCGGCGCAGGCGGTGAAGCACATCTCCCCGATGCGCCGGGCGATCAGCGACTGGTCCTTCAACGCCCCGATACGCACGCCGCAATCGACATTTTCCCCGATCAGGTCGACCGAACCGTCGCTGACGCCGAGTTCAAGCTGGATGTCGGGATAACGCGCATGGAAATCGGGCAACGCGGGAATGATGACCAGAGGGGCCAGCGAAGCGCCGATATCGGCGCGCAGCGTTCCGCTCGGCTGGGCCTGGGAGGACGCCATTCTGCCATCCAGCTCGTCGAGATCGGCCAGAAGGCGCACGACACGTTCGTAATAAGCGGCTCCGTCCGGCGTGACGCTGACGCGGCGTGTCGTGCGGTGCAGCAGCTTGGTGGCCAGATGCGCTTCCAGCGCCCGGATCAGCTTGGAAACGGTCGGTTTCGGCATGCCCAGCGAGTTCGCGGCATGGGTGAAAGTTCCGACCTCGACGACACGGACAAAGGCCCGCATTGCAGCAAGTTGATCCATGAGACAACTCCGCGTCCGGCACCGGACATCCGATTGTTTCTACACCGAAACGGTGAGGAAGCGAATGAGCTATTTATCGGCTCTTGGGCCAGACCTAGCTTATGGCGTTGCAACATAAAGCGTTGTGCAATGCACCAAATTCCATGATCCGGTCAAGGAGAGATTGGCGATGACGGTCGCCTATACGCAGCAATCCCCCCTGTTCGGGACGGCGCGGCTTTACCGCGACGAGGAGAGCTCGCGCGCGGCCCGGTTTCGCCGGCAGGGATTCGGCGCGGCTTTCGCCAGCGGGTGCCCGCGTTGTCGGTTTCTTTTCTCACCATGCGTCCTTCCTGAGGGGGACGCCAGCCCACCAGTTCACAAAGGCTAGACCAGCCGGGAGCTTTACAAGTGTCACAATCGAATCGTTACCAGCGCCTCGCGGGCGCGGGGCTGGTGCTCGGCCTGATCGCGGCCGGCGCCGGCATTTATTTGAAGATGCAGGCCACGGATGTGCAGGCCGACGATCCGGCCGCCGCCGCGCAGCCTCAGGCGGTTCCGGTTTCGGTGGCCGTCGTCAGGGAGCGCGAGACGATGATCTGGGAGGGGTTTTCCGGACGTCTCGAAGCGGTCGAGCGCGTGCAGGTTCGCCCGCGCGTTTCCGGAGTGATCGAAGAGGTGCATTTCCGCGAGGGTGAACTCGTGGACAAGGGCGCGTTGCTGATCACGATCGACCCCGAGCCCTACGCGGCGGAGGTCGCGCAGGCCGAAGCGCAGGTCAAGGCGGCCGAGGCGCGGGTTTCGCTGACGCGCAACGAGTTGGATCGCGGCGAGAAGCTGTCCACCTCGCGCGTGTTATCCGACAGTGTGCTGGATCAGCGCACCAACGCCTATCGCGAGGCCGAAGCCAATCTCCGCGCCGCGCAGGCGGTGCTGAAGGCCGCCCAGCTCCGGCTGGATTACACCAAAGTCCGCGCGCCCATAGCCGGTCGTGTCGGCAGGCTGGAAGTGACGGTGGGCAATCTCGTCGGCGAGGGACCGACCGCGCCGGTGCTGACTTCGCTCGTCTCGGTCGATCCGATCTATGCCAGCTTCAATGCCAGCGAAGAAAACGTCCTGCGGGCGCTGAAGGCGCTGGGCGGCGACGGCGACGCCCATGCGAAGGTCGATCGGATCCCGGTCGAGATGGAGACGAGCGGCACCAACGGCACGCCCGTGCGCGGTCATCTGCAACTCATCGACAACCATGTCGACGGCGATAGCGGCACGGTCCGTGTGCGCGCCGTCTTTCCGAATCCCGACGGCGAGTTGCTCCCGGGCCAGTTTGCCCGCATACGCATGGGCGAGGCGCGCGCCAAGCCCGCCCTGCTGGTCAACGAGCGTGCCATCGGGACGGATCAGGACAAGAAGTATGTCCTCGTCGTGAACGGGAAGAAGGAAGCTGAATATCGTCCCGTTTCGCTCGGTCCGTC
>JBKGZY010000239.1:0-3821 GCA_046543175.1 Dichotomicrobium sp. | reverse complement strand
CTGATCCGGAGGACGTACCCGCAAGGCTGAATAAATGGCAGAACCCCGCGTCCGCTTTGCCGCACAACGAACAGTGCGGCGCGGTATTTTTCGCGCTTGGCTGGCAGCATCGGGAATTCAAATCAAGGCATTACCCGGCGTAATTTGTGGTCCGTCCGGCGTTGCCCTGCGTGCGAAGCTGCGTGGAGGAAATGTCCGCCAGCGGAATGCTCAGATAGGTCCAGGCGGGCGGCGGCATGTCCGCGAGCACTGGCGCGCGGGTTTCATCGACACGCGCCCACGCAAAAGCCCTTGCCGCCGGCGAGGCCATCGCGCGGAAACGAAATCCGGGCCGGTCCAGTACGGCGACCGGCAGGCTCTGCATGATCGCGCGCCATTCCTGCCAGCGATGAAAGCCCGCCAGATTGTCGCCCCCCATGATCCAGACGAAGCGCACGCCGGGAAAACGGCGGTGCAGGAACGCCAGCGTCTGTGCCGTGTAGGCGGTGGGCAGGGCGGCCTCGAAGCCTGTCACCGCGATGCGCGGATGGGCCGCCATCGCCTGGGTGGCCCGCAGCCGTTCCGACAGGCCGGCCAGGTCGCCGCGCGCCTTGATCGGATTGCCGGGCGTGACGACCAGCCAGACCTTGTCCAGACCAAGCCGCCGCAACGCGGTCTCGGCGATATGGCGGTGTCCGGGATGCGGCGGGTTGAACGAGCCGCCGAGCAGGCCGATACGCATGCCCGGATAGGCGGGCGGCGGGCCGAGCGCGCTGCGCTCCGGCGCGGCCAGCGTTTCGGCCATGGTATCGCGCGCCCGGCTCATGTCGCTTCGGGCAGGCCGTCATGGCGCGGCAGCACCGCCCCGATCTCGTCGTAGTCGGCGCAATCCGCGACATGGACGTGACAGTCCAGCTTCAGCCCGCTGGGCTGGTCGAAAACGCCTGCCATGATGGCGACATGGGGGCGGTCAGCGTGGCGCCAGAACAGGCTGGAGCCGCAGGTGGCACAGAAGGCGCGCTCGGCCTTTTCCGACGAGCGATACCAGCGCAAGGCGTCGCGACCGCTGACAATCTCGAAATCCTGGGCAGGCACCGCAGTGGCCGCGATAAGATAGCCCGACCACTTTGCGCACTGTTGGCAGTGACAGATCATAACTGGGCGACACGGTCCAACTGCACGAAACCGCACCGCGCCGCACAGGCAACCGCCGCCGCGTTCCTCGCTCATAACCCCTCCTTTTGGCCCCTCCTTACGCCGGGCGGGTCTGGCCGGAGCCGCGCACCACGTATTTGAAGCTGGTGAGTTGCTCGACTCCGATGGGCCCGCGCGCGTGCATCCGGCCGGTGGCGATGCCGATTTCCGCGCCCATGCCGAACTCGCCGCCATCGGCGAACTGGGTCGAGGCGTTCCACAGCACGATGGCGCTGTCCGCGCCGTCGAGGAAGGTCTGCGCGGCCTCGGCGTCATCGGTGATGATCGCTTCTGTGTGGTGGGAGCCGTAGCGCTCGATATGCGCGAGCGCGCCGTTGACGCCGTCCACGACCTTCACCGAAATGATCGCGTCGAGATATTCGGTGGACCAGTCCGCCTCGCTTGCGGGCGTGACGCGGCTGTCGGCGGCCTGCGCGTCTGCATCGCCCCGGACCTCGCAGCCGGCCTCGATCAGCGCGGCGATGAGCCCGGGCAGATAGCCCGGCGGGCAGGCGCGGTCCACGAGCAGCGTCTCCGCCGCGCCGCAGATGCCGGTGCGGCGCATCTTGGCGTTGACGACGACCTCGCGCGCCATGTCCGGATCGGCGGCCTTGTCCACATAGACATGGCAGATGCCTTCCAGATGCGCGAACACCGGCACGCGCGCTTCCGTCTGCACGCGCTCGACGAGGCTCTTGCCGCCGCGCGGCACGATCACGTCGATATTGCCGTCCAGCCCGGCAAGCATGTGGCCGACGGCTGCCCGGTCGGTGGTCGGAACGAGCTGGATACCGGCTTCGGGCAGCCCGGCGGCGCGCAGCCCCTCGACGAGGCAGGCATGGATCGCGCGGCTCGAATGCACGCTGTCCGAACCGGGGCGCAGGATCGCGGCGTTGCCGGATTTCAGGCACAGCGCGCCGGCATCCGCGGTGACGTTCGGGCGGCTCTCGAAGATGATGCCGATGACGCCGATCGGCGTGCGCACGCGCTGGATCGCGAGACCGTTCGGCCGCGTCCATTCCGCGATGACCGTGCCGACCGGATCGTCGAGCCGGGCGACGTCCTCAAGCGCGGCCGCGATCGCCTCCATCCGCTTTTCATCGAGCCGCAGCCGGTCGACGGCGGCGGCCGGCCTTCCCTGCGCTTCGGCGCTGGCGAGGTCGCGCGCGTTCGCTTCCAGAACTTCTTCGAGGTTGGCCCGCAACGCCCTGGCCGCCGCCAGGATCGCCGCGTTCTTCGTCTCGGCGCCTGCGGTCGCGAGACTCCGGGCGGCAGCACGCGCGGCCTGCCCCAGATCCTTCATGGCTTCCCCGAGTGCCTGACCCGCTGCATCAGCGGTTTCAGCCTTCTCGCTCAGCAGTTCCTCCATCATGATCCTCCGGCCTTGCCGGCCATATCCGTCTCGATTTCGGCTGTGTCGTCGTCGACGCTGTGCGCGTTCGCCGTGATCGCCATGTCGTCGCGGTGGATCATCGCGTCACGGCCACGGTAGCCGAGGATGGCCTCGATTTCACGGGTCTTGCGCCCGACCAGCAGTCGCGCGTCGGAACTGGAATAGGCGGCGAGCCCCCGGCCGATCACCGCGCCGCGGCGGTCGCGGATCACGACCGTGTCGCCGCGCTCGAACGCGCCGTCCACGCCGACGACCCCGGCGGGCAGCAGGCTCCGCCCGGAGGCGAGCGCGGCCACCGCGCCGTCGTCGATGATGACCGCACCGTTCGCATCCAGGCTGCCCGCGATCCAGCGCTTGCGCGCCGCCAAAGGCGTCGAATGCGCTAGGAACCATGTGCAGGGCGCGCCTTGGGACAATGCGGCCAGCGGATGTTGGCTCTTGCCGAGCGCGACGATCATGTTTGTCCCGCCCGCCACGGCGATCTTGGCGGCCTCGATCTTCGTGACCATGCCGCCGCGCGACAGTTCCGTCCCGGCGTCACCGGCCATCGCCTCGATCTCCGGCGTGATCTGGCGCACGACATCGAGCCGCTCGGCATCGGGGTCGCGTTCCGGGGGGGCGTTGTATAGGCCATCCACATCCGACAGCAGCACGAGGCAATCCGCGCTGATCATCGACGCCACGCGCGCCGCGAGCCGGTCATTGTCGCCGTAGCGGATTTCCGTCGTCGCCACCGTGTCGTTCTCGTTGACGACCGGCACCGCGCCGAGGTCCAAAAGCGTGCGGATGGTGCTGCGCGCATTCAGGTAGCGCCGGCGCTGCTCGGTGTCGCCCAGCGTGAGAAGGATCTGCGCCGCCGCCATCCCGCGATCGGACAGCATCTGCCGATAGGCGTGCGCGAGGTCGATCTGCCCGATAGCCGCCGACGCCTGGCTTTCCTCGAGCTTGAGCTTGCCTCCGGGGAGGCGCAGCGCATGACGGCCCAGAGCGATCGCGCCGGAGGACACGAGCACCACCTGCTTGCCCTGCGCGCGAAGCGCGGCGATGTCATCCACCAGCGAGGCGAGCCACGCCTGATTGAGCACGCCCGTGGCCGAATCGACGAGCAGCGCCGAGCCGATCTTCACGACGATCAGGCGCGCATTCCTCCATTCGGGTCTGACTTCGGGCATGGGACGAAATCCCTTTAGCTTTCCGGCACCAAGCGCCGGCCGGATTCTTTGCTTTTCGAGCCACATCCGTGGCTCGATTTCGG
>JBKGZY010000030.1:0-18045 GCA_046543175.1 Dichotomicrobium sp. | reverse complement strand
GGGTAGCAACCCCAGCCTGTGGCCACAGCGCCCGCATTGCGCCCTGAATCGCGCTGGGGAAACGCTTCCCCGGAATTTGCGGCGGATGCTACCCCAAACGCTACCCCAGAGCGCAACCGCCGATACCTAAAATGAGCTAACTCTTTGATTTTATTGGTGAGCCCAGCAGGATTCGAACCTGCGACCTACTGATTAAAAGTCAGTTGCTCTACCAGCTGAGCTATGGGCCCGTCGCGGGAGGGCGTGTCCTGCTTTTTGCATGGTTTCAGAGGGCTGTCAAACCGCTCCCGGTCGCGCCCGATGCCCTCGAAACGGCTGCGGAACCGCGAGTCGCCCTCCGCAATCCATTCCAGGAACGCCGATTGCCAGTAACCGGTTCATGGGGCGACATTCTCACCGGCCCGTAGGCATCTGATGCGGTTTCGCTCCGCCCGCGTCGTCGGCGCGCCCGCGCATCAGCCGTGCCGTTTGAAGCTCCGGTTGTAGCCGGCCAGATCACGTCCGGCCGCCGCGCCACCCTGCGCGTCGTCAAAGTCGGGCGGCAACGGAATGTCGGGACGGTTGCCTCTCGTTTGCGGTTGACGGGCAGGCGCCTGGTCGCGCGGTTGCTCCGCGGCCCCGCTGCCCGTGTCATTCCATTGCGCGGCGCCGAACCACACCTGGATAAGCTGGTGCTCGTCGTCGCTCAATGCCAGCCCCGCCTTCTCGCAGCGCGTCAGAATGACGTCGCGGTAAGCGCGCGCGATAGCCGCCGGTGTCCGCGAATGCTCCAGCCACGGATCGACGTCATCGACCGCGCTGATGACGAAAGCGACATCCTGGTTGGCAAAGCGCACGCCGTTCTCCTCCGCCCGGGCGAGCACCGCGTCGACCGTCCGGCCAGGCTGATAACCGCGTTCGTGGATTTCCGTGGCGATCAGGTTGAACAGAAGCTGGTATTCGCTCGGCGGCAGCGGTGGCGCCTTGGAGGCTTCGTAGATGCGCGTGATGGAATTCTGCAACTCGGAGAGCCGGTTGCTGTTCGCCGATTGCGAGGGGGCCATCATGCCCATGCCGCGCTGAAGCCCGCTCTGGCGCTGCTCGTCCTCGCCGCTCCCTTCGACCTGATGCCGCGCCGGATCGTAGACGCAATGGGGCGGGGCCTCGGTCAGCCGCAGTTGATCGGGAAGATTCTGCGACAAGAAGTTGAGAAAGCCGCCGCAGCCCGCCCAATTGGTGCCCACGGTCTTGGCATGACCCAGTTCCTTCATGGCTCGGTTGGCGAGATAGGCGATCGGCACCGGCTTCTGCGCTTCGGCGACGGCCTGGACGACGAGGTTGAGAATTTCCGAGCCGATGTGGCGGAAATCGTCCATCAGCGCACGGATGGTCGGCTCCTCGGCATGGGCGGTCTCCCCGCGAGCACCGCGCTGCGCCGCCGCGGGCTCCCGCGCGCCGGGCGACAGTTCGGCGGTCATCGCCCCGGAGTCGTCATAGCCCAGCGCCCGATGCACCGCCTGACCGACCGCCCGGGCGGCCTCTGACTGCTTGTCGTCCTGCCCCAACGTGCCGCGATCCGCCGCCCATTCCGGCGCCGGCAGGGCGTCGGACAGCAGGAAGTCCACGAAATCCCGCTCCTCGATGCGCCCGTCGCACAGCGCGGTATAGGGCTGGGCGGTATGGTCATTCGCGTAGATGACGACCTCGCGGTCGAATTCGCGCAGCCGGTGCAGCACCGGCGTGAAGTCGGCGTCGCCGGACAGGAGAATGAATTCGTCGAAGCGCGTGCGATGCTCGATCAGGTCGCGCACATCGATGGCCATGCGGATATCCGAGCCGTTCTTCAGTTGCGCGGTGAGCGGCGGGCAGTCGATGACCTCGAAGCCCGAGCGGATGAAGTGGTGGCGCACGAAGATGAAGGAGTTGGGATCGTTCGGCCCGTCGCGCCCGGCCCGTCGCGGCACCGGGTTGCCGTAGACCCGGTTCACGACCAGGCGCCGGCGCAGTCCGGACGCCTCGGTTTCGCGGCGCAGAAGCCGGCCCGAGACGATCTCCTTCACCCAGTTCGTCGGGGCCTGGGCGAAGCGCGCGGCCGCGTCCTCGCTGCGCCGTTTGAGCGAGAGATAAACGTTGTCGTAATCGACAAATAGCGCGGAGAGGAATGCCCCCCTTTGCTCCGCCTGCATCGGCTTACCCCACTATTGCGCGGGCCTGTCAGCCGCACGCCGTGTCCCGTCATTCCGCCCGGAGTCGCCCTTGGCCGCGAGCACTTTGTTGCCGCGTTCGTCCGCCCTCTATCGCCAGTGTCGGACGGCTCCGGTCTATATATCTGGGGTTCTGGCTACCGGCCGCGAAGGTGTGCCGCATCTTTCGCTGTCGCCGGAGCTGAAAACCCGCGCCCGTTCGGAAATGGCTCCCGTAACGTCATTAAACGTTAATCACCCGGATGGGGCAAGCACTCGCCGGCCATTGTCCGCCTGAGCCAAGCTTATCCACACGATGCCCGCATTCAGTGCCGGTCCTTGCGCTTGCGCAGCTCGGTCCAGACGGCCTCATCCGAATCGTCCGGCATCCCCAGTGTCGCCCGGATTTCCGGCGAATCAGGGCGCAGAAACGGATTTGTCTCGAGTTCCCTACCGAGGGTTGTTGGAAGAGTCGGCTGCCCCTCGTCGCGCAGGCGGCGAACCTCCTGCGCGCGGGTCTGCAGCGCGTCGTTGCCTGATTCGACCGTGAGGGCGAATTCCGCGTTGGCCAGCGTGTATTCGTGGCCGCAATAGACCTCCGTGTCGGGCGGGAGGCGCTTCAGCTTCTGCAACGAGGTCCACATCTGCGCCGGCGTGCCCTCGAAAACGCGCCCGCAGCCAAGCGAGAACAGCGTGTCGCCCGCGAACAGCAGCCCCGCATCCTCGAACCAGTAGACGATGTGATCCAGCGTATGCCCCGGCGTCTCAAGGATTTGCGCCTTGTAGTTGCCGAAGCTGTAGACATCGCCTTCGCTCAGCCCGGTGTCCACCCCGCTGATGCGCCCTTTCGCCGGGCCCGTGACCGTGCAGCCGGTTTCGCCCTTCAGCGCCCCGATGCCCGCCGTGTGATCTGCATGATGGTGAGTTACGAGAATATGCGTCAGGTTCCAGCCCTTTGTTTTCAACGCCCGGCGGACCGCGTCGGCATCCGGTGCGTCGATCGCGGCGGTCACCCCGGCGTCGGGATCGTGGATCAGCACGCCGAAATTGTCCGAACGGCATATAAATTGGTAAACTTCCAGCATCGCGGTACGCCCTTTTTGCAGCCAATCGGTTATTGGAAGCGTAACATCTGCCGTTTGGCGCGCAAGCGGGCGCGCAATATCTGCCGGGACGGATTTTGCGGAATCGCCGCTCGGGACTGTTGTCGAGAGTTGGGATAAGCTGTCATGCGGCCTGCGTTGCAAGACCTGCTCGACTTTTACGCCAGTCCGCTGGGACATGTGGCGCGCCGGCTGATCGCGCACCGCGTCCGCTCGCGCTGGGACAATGTCCGGGGCCTGCGCGTCGCGGGGATTGGCTATGCCACGCCCTATCTGCGCGCGCTCCGCGCCGAGGCCGAGCGCGTCATCGCCCTGATGCCGCGCCCGCAGGGATGCATCCACTGGCCGACGGACGGACGCAACATCGCCGCGATGTTCGAGGAACCGGACCTGCCATTGCCGGACAACGCGATCGACCGGCTGCTGGCGGTTCACTGCCTGGAGATGAGCGACAACAGCGAAGCGCTGTTGCGCGAGTTCTGGCGCGTGCTCTCGCCCGAGGGTCGGCTGCTGCTGGTTCTGCCGAACCGCACCGGCCTGTGGGCGCGCGCGGAGCACACGCCGCTGGGCGCGGGCCATCCCTACAGCCAGGCCCAGATCGCGCAGACGCTGGAACGCGCGATGTTCTCGCTCCAGGCCAGCACGCCCTGCGTGTTCGTGCCGCCGGTGGGCTGGCGTGTGATGCTGCATTCGGCGCCGGCATGGGAGCGTGTCGGCGGGCGGGTCTGGCCCGCGCTGTCGGGCGTGCTGGTGATCGAGGCGCGCAAGGAGCTTCACGGCCTGATCGGGCCGGCCGAGGTCCGCCTGCGCCCGGCCTCCGCGCGTCCGGCCATGGCGCGCCCGGCAATGGCGCGACTGGCCGCGCGGCGCGGCCCGGCGGCAACCGGGGCGGCAGTGACGCTCAGTTCCGCGTCAGCAGGAACACCGCCTGCTCGCCGAACAGGTTCTGCCAACTCAGCGGCAGACCGATCCGCAGCGGCTTGCCATACGAGTTCAGCGCGATCGGCTTGACGATCCGCGCATCGATCTCGCCGCACAGCCCGACGAAATCCTTGATCGTGCAGAAATGGATGTTCGGCGTGTCGTACCAGGTTTCCGGCAGGTTATCCGTCTGCGGCATCCGCCCGTTGACCAACAGCTTGAGGCGGATGCGCCAATGGCCGAAGTTCGGAAACGACACGATCGCGTAGCGCCCGATGCGCAGGAGCTGCTCCAGCACGTATCTGGGCCGGCGCGTCGCCTGAAGCGTCTGGCTCAGGATGGCGTAGTCGAATGCCTGGTCGGGATAGTTCTCAAGGTCGCTGTCGGCGTCGCCCTGAACAACCGACAGGCCCTTGCCCACGCAGAAATTGACGCCTGACTGGCTGATCTCCACGCCGCGCCCGTCAACCCCGCGCTTCGTCTCCAGCAGCTTCAGCAGGTCGCCGGTATCGCAGCCGATATCGAGCACGCGCGCGCCCTGCTCCACCATCTCCGCGATGAGAAGGTGATCGACGCGGCTGCCTGTTCCGGGGCTGCGGACATCCATTCGGCAGTTCCTTCAAAGACCGCGGCGCTCGCCGGCGGCGCTGAGAAAACCCGACACGGCATCGAACAACTCCGGCTCGTCGAGCAGGAAGGCGTCGTGCCCCTTGTCGGATTCGATCTCCACGAAGCTGACATTGGCCGCGACAGCATTCAGCGCCTGCACGATCACGCGGCTTTCGCGCGTGGGATAGAGCCAGTCGCTGGTGAACGAGACCACGCAGAACCGGCTCGTGGCATTGCGGAAGGCGTGCGCCAGCGTGCCGCCGTGGTCCTGGGCCAGATCGAAATAGTCCATCGCGCGCGTGATATACAGATAGCTATTGGCGTCGAAGCGGTCGACGAAGCTCATGCCCTGGTGGCGCAGATAGCTCTCCACCTGGAAATCGGCGTCGAAGCCGAAGGTGACGCGGTCGCGGTCCTGGAGGTTGCGCCCGAACTTGCGGTGCAGCGCCTCGTCGGACAGATAGGTGATATGCGCGGCCATGCGCGCCACCGCCAGCCCCTTGCGCGGCACGACGCCGGCCTCGAGATAGCGCCCGCCGCGCCAGTCCGGATCGGCCATCACCGCCTGCCGCCCCACCTCGTGAAATGCGATGTTCTGCGAGGAATGCTTTGCCGCGGCCGCGATGGGAATCGCGGCGAAGACCTTGTCGGGATAGCTCGCCGCCCATTCCAGCACCTGCATACCGCCCATCGACCCGCCAACCACCGCGAACAGCGAGGAAATGCCGAGCCGCTCGATCAGACGGGCCTGCGCGCGCACCATGTCGGCGATGGTGATGACCGGAAAGTTCAGCCCGTAGGGCCGCCCCGTGGCGGAATCGATCGAGGCCGGCCCGGTCGTGCCCATGCACCCGCCCAGCACATTCGTGCAGATCACGAAGTAATGATTCGTATCGATGGGCTTGCCCGGTCCGACCATGTGCGACCACCAGCCGGGCTTGCCCGTGCCGGGATGCGTGTCGGCGGCATACTGGTCGCCCGTCAGAGCATGACAGATCAATACGGCGTTGGTGCGTTCAGCGTTCAGCCGGCCATAGGTCTGATAGGCAATCGAGAACGGCGCCAGCTCATGTCCGCAGTCAAGCGTGATCGGTTCGTCTTCGCCGAAGTCCTCTACGGCGCTGAACGGGATGAGCGCATTGGCTGCCGGGAGTGTCGGATAGGTGTGCAATGATGTCGTCGCTCCGCATCCAGGTGGCGGCCTCGTCTTGGGCGCCGCCTTCTTCCGGCCGGGCGGCCTCGCAGGCCGGTTCGCGGAAGCGGCGGCCTTTTAGCGAGTTGTTTAACGTGGCTGCAAGCCGGCCGGCCAAATCACCACGGTAACAAAATAGGCCGGAGCGGCTGTTTTTTCAATTCATGGCTGATCCACGGGATCGCGGAGGCGCTTGCGCGGGCGCAATTTCTGGCTCAATGCTTTCGTGAGGGGAAGGGAGGGATCGACGCGGCACTGAACGGAGTTCGGCATGGATCAAACGTTGATGACGCCGGCGAGCCGGAACACGCATTCCGGGCTGATCGACATACTGAAAGCGCTGATCCGCAGCCCGTCGGTGGTCGGCGCGGAGCACTCGTTCTTTCGCGTCCTCCAGCGCGAACTGGAAGAGCGCGGCGCGATCGTCACCTGGTATGAAGGGCTGCTCGTGGCGCAAAACCCGGAGCCGGGGCCGGCGATGCTGTCGGCGCATATCGACCGGCACGGGCTGATCTGCACCGGGCCGGACGAGTTTCAATACGCCGCCTTCGTGGCGGGCGGGCGCTCGGACCTGCTCGGCAACTCGGTCTCCGAAGAACTGATGCTGACCATCGCCGATCGCTTCGAGGACGTGCCGGTCTACGGCTACGAGCCGTGGTCGGGCGCTTATCGCGGCGGCGGCGTGATCGAGCGGTCCTATATCTGCGAGTTCCGCAACAACCTGATTTTCGAGGTGCGCGGGCTGGAGCATCTCGTCGCGGGCACGCCCGTCGCCTTCCGCGATACGCTGACGGTGAGCGACACCCATCTGACCGCTCAGCTCGACAACGTGCTGACCGTCGCCATCCTCGTTTACATGTTCGAACTGGGCTTTCGCGGCACGGCGTTTTTCACCGCGCAGGAAGAAGCAGGCCGGAGCTGGCGCTATCTGCTGGAGTGGTTCCGCCGGTTCGGCGGCGCATCGAACGAACTTCTCGTGCTCGACACCAGCCCCTACCCCACGCAGGAAGATGCGGACAGCCAACACGTCGTGCTGCGCCACCGCGACGCCAACGCGCCCTTCGATCAGGGCTTCACGGCGCGCATAGAGGGGCTGTGCCGCGAGCACGATGTCACGTTCGATTTCAAGGACGACTATATCGAGCGGCTCGACGCGGAAAGGCGCGAGGCAGGCGAGCCGCCGCGCTCGCTGGGCAGTACCGAGCTGGGCCGGGTCGTGGCCGCCTCGGAGGGCATGGTCAGCGGCACAACGCTGCAACTGCCGACGGCCGGCTATCATACCATGCAGGAGACCGTCAGCGTTGCCGCCTGCGAGTCGTTCATCCGGCTTCTGCGGGCTTATACAGACTGCTGATCGCGCCAGCTTGCCATTGTTTTATCGCGCCGCCTCGCCTATCACGGGCCTATGAGCATGCCACTGAAAGAGAAGGTGCAACCCGCCGCCGCGCCGCAGCCGCGCCCCGGCCTGATGGACGTGCCGCCCTACGTGCCGGGCAAGAGCAAGCTGGCCGATGGCGGGCCGGTCATCAAGCTGTCGTCCAACGAGACACCGCTCGGGCCAAGCCCGCGCGCGGTCGAGGCCTACCGCGCCGCCGCCGCCAACATGGAGCGGTATCCCGACGGCGGTGCCACTGCTCTGCGCGAGGCGCTTGCCGCGCGCCACGAGCTCGATGCCGCGCGGATCGTCTGCGGGGCGGGTTCGGACGAGCTGTTCCACCTGCTGGCGCAGGCCTATCTGGGGCCGGGCGACGAGGCGATCTACACTGCCCACGGCTTTCTGGTCTATCCCATCGTCATCATGGCGAGCGGGGCGACGCCCGTTGTCGCGCCGGAACGCGAGTTCCGCGCGGATATCGACGCGATCCTCGCCGCGGTGACGCCGCGCACGAAGGCCGTGTTCCTCGCCAACCCGAACAACCCGACGGGCACCTATCTGACCTCGGCGGAGGTGCGCCGGCTGCGCGCAGAACTGCCGGGCCATGTGTTGCTGGTGCTGGACGGCGCCTACGCGGAATACGCGCCGGCGGACTACGACGACGGCGCCGGGCTGGCCGAGGAGACCGGCAATACGGTCGTCACGCGCACCTTCTCCAAGCTGCACGGGCTGGCCAGCGCGCGCGTCGGCTGGGCCTATTGCCCGGCTGACATTGCGGCGGTGCTGAACCGCATCCGCAGCCCGTTCAACGTCTCCGGGCCGGGCATGGCCGCCGCCGTGGCTTCTGTCGAGGACCGCGCACATACCGATGCCGCGGTGGCGCATAACACCGAGTGGCGCGACTGGCTGACGGCGGAGTTGCGCGGTGCGGGCGTCCCGGTGACGGAAAGCGCGGCGAATTTCGTGCTCACGCATTTCGACCCCGACGGGCCGAAGACCACCGAAGCCGCCGATGCCTGGCTTCAGGACCGCCGGATCATCGTGCGCCGGCTTGAGGCTTATGGCCTGCCCGACGCGCTGCGCATTTCCATCGGCCGCGACGAGGACAACCGCGCCGTCGCCCGCGCGCTCAAAGAGTTCATGGACAACTGACTTGATGACACCGCAATTCGACCATGTCGCGCTGATCGGCCTCGGGCTGATCGGCTCCTCCATCGGCCACGCCGTCAAGCGTCACGGCCTTGCCCGCCGCGTCAGCGGAACCGCGCGCTCGGCGAAGACGCGGAACGCCGCGCTGCGTATCGGCTTCGTCGACGAGGTTCACGAAGACCCGGCGGAGTGCGTGCGCGGCGCCGACCTCGTGATCCTCTGCACGCCGGTGGGCACCTTCGGCGCGCTGGCCGAACGGATCGGCCCGGCGCTCGAACCTGGCGCGATCCTCACCGACGCCGGCTCCGTCAAATGCTCGGTGATCGAGGCGGTGAAGCCGCATCTGCCGGACGGCGTGCATTTCATCCCCGGCCACCCGATCGCAGGCACCGAATATTCCGGCCCGGAATCCGGCTTCGCCGAGCTGTTCGAGGGCCGCTGGTGCATCCTCACGCCGCTGTCCGGTACCGACGACGAAGCGCTCGCGCGGCTCAAGGCGTTGTGGGAGGCTTGCGGCAGCGAAGTCGAGATCATGACGCCTGAGCATCATGACCTCGTGCTGGCGATCACCAGCCATTTGCCGCACCTGATCGCCTACAACATCGTCGGCACCGCTTCCGACCTTGAGACGGTGACGGAAAAGGAAGTCATCAAGTTCTCCGCCTCCGGCTTCCGCGACTTCACGCGCATCGCCGCCTCCGACCCGGTGATGTGGCGCGACGTGTTCCTGAACAACCGCGACGCGGTGCTGGAAATGCTCGGCCGCTTCACCGAAGACCTCGCCAGCTTGCAGCGCGCGATCCGCTGGGGCGACGGCGAGGCCCTGGAAGAGCTGTTCACGCGCACGCGGGCGGTGCGCCGGGGCGTCATCGAATCCGGGCAGGACACGCCCGCGCCCGACTTCGGCCGGCATGGCGTACCGTCCAAGAAGAACGAAAAACCGGCCAAGAAGACCGCCTGAGCCATGGGTGAGGCGGCGGCCCATTCATCCCTGCGGGCGGAACTCTGGGTGTTCGGCTACGGCTCGCTGATGTGGCGGCCCGGCTTCCCCTACGAGGAGGCCGTGCCAGCGCGGATCATCGGGGCGCGGCGGCGGCTCTGCGTCTACTCCGTCGTGCATCGCGGCACGCGCAGGCGGCCGGGGCTCGTGCTCGGGCTGGAGCCGGGCGGCGCATGCGACGGCATGGCGTTTCGCGTCGCGTCGGAGCATGCGCGGCAAGTGCGCGCCTATCTGCGGGCGCGCGAGCAGGTCACGATGGTTTACCGCGAGACGGCGGGCATCCTGGAATTGCAGACCGCGGAGCGGCCGCGCGTGCGCGCGCTGTGCTTCATGGTCGATACGGCGCATCCGCAATATGCCGGCGATCTGCCGCTGGAACGCCAGGTGCATCTCGTGCGCCGCAGCCACGGCCGGGCCGGGCCGAACATCGCGTATGTCGCCAATACCGTGCGGCATCTGCGCGAAGCCGGCATCCACGACGCGCCGCTGGAACGGCTGGTTGCGCGGCTCGGCTTGCAGCGCCATCTGGCACGGAAGTGAACCGTCGCGGCATCTTGCCCTGAAACCGCCGGATCAAACGTTGAAACGCACCGGCAAAGCGGTATTCTTCGCGGCAACGGGACGGAACAACCATGTTGCGGCGTGTAAACCTCGCGAACACATCCGGGAGATCGCTTGATGCTCGACGACATGACCGACCGCAGCAGGCTCATCAAGGCGGCGCTGGCGCTGGCCGAGGAGCGCGGCTGGAACGCCGTCGGCCTGCCCGACATCGCCGGGCGCGCCGGGCTGAGCATGGCCGCGCTGCGCCGGGAATTCGCCTCGAAGACCGCCATCATCGACGCATTCCGCCGCGAGGTCGATGTCGCCGTGCTCGAAAAATCGGCGACGACCACCACCGGCGACAGCGCGCGCGACCGGCTGTTCGACGTGCTGATGACGCGCTTCGAGATGATGCTGCCGTACCGCCCGGCGCTGCGTCGTATCGCGGACGACCTGCAAATGCGCCCGGCGGCGCTGGCCGCGCTTGTCGGTCCGGCAATGAACACGCAGTACTGGATGCTTCAGGCGGCCGGGATCGGGGCCGAGGGGCCGTCCGGTTTTGCACGGGTGTCGGCGCTGATGCCGATACACGCGAAGGTCTTCCGGGTCTGGCTGGAGGACGACGATCCGGCCATGGCCAAGACGATGGCCGCGCTCGACCGGCGCCTGCGCCGCGCCGAGCAGTTCGCGATGCGCGCCAACACCATCTGCGATACGGGCATGCGCATCCTCGAGGCGTTCTCGCCGCGGCGGCAACGCGGCGCCGAACAGCCGGCAGGACCGGGGCCGGCCGGCGAGCCGCCGCAACCGCCGCCGCCGCAAGGCCCACCACCGGGACCGGGAGGCACGGCGCCGAATGACGGGCAGAGCTTGTAACGACGGGACGGGACAATGGCCGAAACGAAAACGACAGAGACGATCAGCTTCGACGACTTCCTGGCGGTGGATATCCGGGTGGGCACGATAACCGAGGTCGAACCGTTCCCGGAGGCGCGCAAGCCGGCTTACAAGCTGAAGATTGACTTCGGCCCGGAACTGGGTGTCAAGAAGAGTTCGGCGCAGATCACCGTGCATTACGCGCCGGAAGATCTCGTCGGGCGGCAGGTGCTGGCCGTCGTGAACTTCCCGCCGCGCCAGATCGGGCCGATGAAGTCCGAAGTGCTGACGCTGGGCCTGAGCGACGCGAACGGCGATGTCGTGCTGATCGCCCCGGAGCGCGCGGTCCCGAATGGCGGCCGCATGCACTGAGCCCGCGGGGTGGAGCGCGCCCGGAAGGGCTTGACCGCTGGCGATGCGGCGCGTCATACACTATCTGACATGACAGGCTCGGGGCATGGCGCAGTCTGGTAGCGCACCTGGTTTGGGACCAGGGGGTCGCAAGTTCGAATCTTGCTGCCCCGACCAGCATTGCCAGACCTGACAGGGGAAGCCGCAATGGTCGCGTGGATTTATCAGCCCTCCAGGACCGCCATGCAGTCCGGCAACGCGCTGGACAAGTGGGTGCTGCGTTTCGAGCGCGGCGAAAAGCGCCGGACCGATCCGCTGATGGGCTGGACCAGCAGCGGCGATATGCGCGCGCAGGTAACGCTGCGTTTCGACACGAAGGAGGAGGCGATCGCCTATGCCAAGCGCCACGGCATACCCTATCGCGTCCGCGAGAAGCCGCCGCGCAGGCGTGTCAAGAAGGCGTATGCCGACAATTTCCGGTATGGCCGCGTCGGCACATGGACGCATTGACGGATCGGGCGGACCGTACCGTCCGCACGCGACGGCCCCGTAGCTCAGCTGGACAGAGCGAGTGACTTCTAATCACTAGGTCGGACGTTCGAGTCGTCCCGGGGTCGCCAGTTTTCTCGGCATTTTCAAATGCACTACTGCTCCTGCCCGCCGGCGGCGACAGTGGCGGGCCCGCGCACCTTCTCCGTCACGTCGTGAAATTCATAGAGCGTGCGGTAGTTCGGGAAGGCGAAGATGCGGTCCGGCAGCAGCGGGAATTCCGCGCCGAAATAGCTGTTGAAGAGCACGCGATAGCTGTTGACCAGGGTGATGTCATTGCGCAGCGCGCCATAGTCTCCGTTGGGAAAATAGATGGCGTTCAGGATCCCGGTCTTGATGCGCAGTTTCTCCGTCGGCTTGTCCTGCCAGGCAACTTCCGGGTCGTGTTGCGGGAACGGGCCCTCGTCCGCCTGGATCAGGATGATCGGCGGTGAAACGCCGCGATCCTGCAGCGCCGTCACCACCTCCTCGATGATCCGGTTCGCATAGGCGATCTGGTCGATGTAGCCCTGCCGCTTGCCACGGTCCATTGCCTCCTCGCGACCGAGGCAGCGCCCATCCGGCGCGAAGACATACGGCCCGTGCGGCACGAGGATGTGCGCAAAGACGTAAACGGGCTGCTCGCGCTCGCGCGCGGCCAGAGCCTTGATCTGCTCGACCTGCGGGCCGACGCGCTGGCATTGCGCGTTGTCCCAGTCGAGACGCATGGTGAGCGGCGTGTCGGGCAGGAGCTGGAACAGCGGCCCGAGCGCGGTGCGCCTCAGATAGAGCATCTCGAATTCGCTGAAGCCGTGGGGATGGTTTTCGTCCGCGACAGGGTTGTCGTAGGTGCCCACCCACCATGAGCCGAACTGGATGATGTCGTAGCCCGAGGACTTCAGCATCCGCGCGACCCGGTGGTCGTCCAGCATCGCGTAGATCGGATGCCAGTTACGCCCCGTAACGCGCTCATCCCGCTCCAGAAAATCGAGATAGTCCATGTAGAAGGCCGAGGCGAGGGAATGGCCGGTCTTCTGGTAGTTCGAATTGCTGGCGCGGGCGACGTAGAAGCCGCGCTGTTCGAGAAAGCTGCCAATGGCGCTGTTGTCGAAATCGTAGTGCCGGCGCAGGATTCCCTCGGACGCGTAACGGTCGAACACGAAATGATAGATGTCGGGCGTGCGCGACGTCGCGGCCTCCAGGCCGCCTGCAGGCAGATACTGCGCGATTTCAGCCATTGCCCGGCCGGGGTCGTAGGCCTCGCGCGCCGCCCCGTTGCGCCATTCATAGGCTGCCGCCTGCCAGACCGGCTGGGCAAGCAGGGCCGCCGCGATCCCGGTTAGCACGTAGTGGGTGATGACCATCGCCCGGCGCAGGACGAACGCCAGCGCCGTGACCAAAGCAAGCGCGGCCAGGGCGAAGGGCAAGGCGTTCACCATGAAAGAGGCATCCTGCAGAAGACTTTCCAGAGGTCCGAACAGCCCGGCATAGTACAGGCATCCCACCACCCAGACGCTGGCGATTACAGCGGATAGGCGGTCGAAGCGCCGACGCACGAGCGCTGCTACGAGGTAGACAGCGAGCGCGAAAAGGATGGCGTAGGCAAGCGAGTGCAGGACATCGCCGAACGACGTGTGGTTGAGGTTTCCCGCCATCATCGTCATGACCGAGGCCGCGGCGAACAGAAAGGGATGGAGCGGCCATGAGCCGTCCCAGGCGATCCGGGAGCGGCGTGAGGAAACGGGCGCATCGCGCGTTTCAGACCGTCTCCGCGAAGCTTCCACCACCGCTCCCCTCCCATTTTTCCCGAAAGCGCCCGATTATCCAGCACTCATAAAATTTTAGCTGTTGCCAAGCCTTTACCGCCGTTTATGACACATTCATGACATTTCTGTTACGCATGGAATAAGGCCCTCGCCGCTGGGACATTAATGGCGGCGCGGGGGATTGCAGCCCAACATGAAAGGCAGGTTTTCCGATGCGTTCGAGACTTGCATCCCATCTGTTTTCCGTCGTCCTTTCGTTGCTCTTAGTGGGAATCTCCACCTCCGGCGCGCATGCCTATCTCGACGCCGGGACGGGCAGCCTCATTCTCCAGGTGCTTCTGGGCGGCCTGGCGGGCCTTGCCGTGGCCGGAAAACTCTACTGGCACAGGCTTCTTGTGTTTCTGGGGATCAGGCACCCCGCCCCGGCCGCCGGAGCCGGAGATGAAATGTCCACGGACAGACAGCGGACGAACAAGTGAGCATGCCCGCGGTGTCTGGATCAGATACGGAGGGCGTGGCGAATCGCTTTGCCGCCGTCGGGGAGGCCGCGCGGCCGGTCGAACGCGAGCCGGGCTCCTATCGCGACCGCAATGGTGCGGTGTTCTACCATGACGGACGCGTCTTCCGCTATCTGAGTCAGCGCGCGCTCGAGAACTGGCGGCGGCTGGAGTCGGCGCCGTTCTTCCGCGCCCTCACGGAGGAAGGCAAGGTCGTCGAGACCCGTTCCGTCGATGCCGAAAAGGAGGGCATCGATCTCGGCGGCTGGGCGGGCGTCGTGGAACACGCCCGCATCCCCTTCGTCTCCTATCCTTACGAGTGGACCTTCGGAATGCTAAGGGACGCGGCGCTGCTTCATCTGGATTTGATGAAAAGAGCGCTCGCCGCCGACATGATCCTGAAGGACTCCTCCGCCTACAACATCCAGTGGAACGGTGCCCGCCCGGTCTTCATCGATATCCCCTCCTTCGAACCGCTTGGCAGGGGCGAGCCCTGGGTGGGTTACCGCCAGTTCTGCGAGTTGTTCCTCTATCCGCTGATGCTCAGGGCGTACAAGGGCATCGATTTTCGACCGTGGCTGCGCGGGCGCATAGACGGCATTCCGGTCGAGGAGATGCGCGGCCTCATCTCGGCGCGGGATTTCGCGCGGCCGGGGGTGCTGACGCATGTCGTGGCGCAAAACGCGCTCCAGAAGCGCTACGCCTCGGGCGACGGCAATATGCGCGGCGCGCTCGCCGAAGCCGGCTTTGGCAAGGCGCTGATCGAGCGCAATCTCGAGAAGCTGACGGCGCTGGTCACCAGGCTCGCGCCGGCGAATGCCCGGACCGTCTGGTCCGACTATGAGCGCACCCATTCCTATGACGAGGCGGAGCTTGAAAGGAAGATCGCCTTTGTGCGCGAGGCTGCCGCCACGCGGCACTGGCACCTCGTGTGGGATCTCGGCTGCAACACGGGCACCTTCTCGCACATCGCGGCCCGCCACGCGGACGGCGTGGTTGCCATGGACGGTGACTGGATGGCGATCGAACGCCTGTACCAGCGGGAAAAGGCGGAAGGCGCGGCCGGAAACATCCTGCCGCTGGTCGTAGACCTCGCCGATTCCTCTCCCAACCAGGGCTGGGCCGGAACGGAGCGCAAGGCTCTCGCCGAGCGCGGCCGGCCGGAACTGACGCTGTGCCTCGCGCTCATCCACCACATCGTGATCTCGGCCAATATCCCGCTTGGGGAATTCATTCGCTGGCTCCACGGCCTTGGAACGGCGCTTGTGATCGAGTTCGTCGGGCGCGAGGACGAGATGGTACAGACGCTGCTCGCCAACCGGGAGGACCAGTATGACGACTACCATCCGGAAATCTTTCGCGAGCTGCTGACGGCCCATTTCGATATCAAGGCCGAACAGCCCCTGAAAGGCGGCAAGCGATCGATATACTTCGCGACACCGAGGTAAATCCGAAAAGCCTGCTCCCCAAGACAGCGACGAACTGATTCAGGTGTGGGGTTGGGGATTCCCATAGCGGCTGTTGCACGCCCTACCGCTACCACTCATCGCTTGAAAGCGATCAATCGCCATTGTCCCTGCCTCCCGGCAGCGCACGGGCGCTTCATATGATCTGCCGGCGGAGCCACGCCGCGACCAGTTCGCCGAGGATGACCAGGGCGAAGATTGCCAGAAGCACTGTCGCCGCCTCCGGCCAGTTGAATGTGTCGATCGCGCCCTGCAGAATCAGCCCAATGCCGCCGGCGCCGACAAGGCCGAGCACGGTCGATTCACGAATGTTGATATCCCAGCGCAGGATGCTCACCGCCCAGAAGGTCGGCATGACTTGAGGAATGATGGCATAAAGAATGACTTTCGCCTTGGAGGCGCCTGTCGCCTGCATCGCCTCCACGGGACGCCGGTCGATCTCCTCGATGGCCTCGCCCATCAGTTTGCCCAGAAAGCCGAGCGAGCGGAAGGTGATCGCCAGGATCCCCGCCAGCACGCCGGGGCCGAAGATGGCCACGAATAGCAGCGCCCAGATGATCGTGTTGACGGAACGGCTGGTGACGAGGATCAGCCGCCCGAGCCAGAGCGTTGCCCGATTCGGCGTCGTGTTCTGCGCCGCGATATAGGCAATCGGCATTGAGAGCAGGACGCCGGCCCCCGTCGCCAGCGTGGCGATATTGACCGTTTCCACAAGCACCCAAAGGATATGACGGATATTGGTGAGATCCGGCGGGACCATGCGAGCGATGAGGTCGCCCATCTGCTGCGGAGCATCATAAAGCCAGGGCCAGACGATCTGGATTTCGCCGGTTGCCCAGGCAATCGCCAGGGCAACGCCGGCGAATGCGAGAAAGCGAAGGAAGCGCTGCGTCGGCGTGTAGCGGGCCCATTCATCGGGATAGTGGTCCTGGCTCACCATATCCGCTTCCTGATCTGTCCGCTGATGCCTTCGCTGACAAGGATGGCGGCAACGATGACGATGGTGATCGCAAAGGCAAAGTCATAGTCGTAGCGCCCGAAAGCGTTGGCGAGCGTTGACCCGATGCCGCCCGCTCCGACAATGCCGACCACGGCGGAGGCGCGCAGATTGCTGTCGAGTTGATAGATGCTCAGCCCGATCTGGCGGGGCATGATCTGGGGAAACACCGCATAGATGAGCGTGTTGAGGAAGTTCGCGCCCGTCGAACGCATCGCCTCGACCTGGCCGGGATCGATCTCCTCGATGCGTTCGGCGAGCATCTTGGCCACGAAGCCAATCGAGTAGATGATCAGCGTGAGAACGCCCGCAAGCGGTCCAAAACCCACGGCCTTGACGAAAATGATGGCGACGATCACCGGGTGAAAGCTGCGCGCGCCGATAACGATAGCGCGCCCCACGACGTAGATCGGCAGCGGCACCATGTTGCGGGCAGCCATCAGCGCGATCGGGATGGACAGCAAGACCCCCACCACGGTCGCCAGAATCGCAATTTGCAGGCTTTCCAGGAAGCCTTCGATGAGCAGATTGCTGCGGTCGAAATTGGGCGGCACAGCACCGCCGAAGATTTGCGCTGCGCGTTCAAATCCTTCGCTTATCCGCTCCCAGTTGAAAGGCAGTGTACTGACCGCCCAGGCAATATAGACGACGATCCCGGCATACACCCCGTAGCGCACAACCGGATTGGCGATGGTCGGCGGCTTGCGCCAGTGCGAGGGAACAGCAGCACTCATAAGGGTTGGGCCTCCGGCTCCGCGCGGACGGCCTCCACGGGTGGTGGATTGATCCCGCGATCCTCCAGGGGCGTGCCGGCGTAGATGCGCTCCATCGCCTCTTCGTCGAGCTTGTCGGGATCGTCGTCGAAGATGATGCGGCCATAACGCATTCCGACAATGCGGTCGGTATAGGTTTTCGCTTCGCCGACATTGTGGATGTTGATCAGCACCGGCAGCCGCAATTCCTGCGCAAGCCCGCGCAGCAGCGCCATGATCTGTTCCGACGTCTTCGGATCAAGCGAGGCGGTCGGCTCGTCGGCGAGCAGGATTTCCGGCTCCTGCATCAGCGCGCGAACCACGCCGACGCGCTGACGCTCGCCGCCGGAGAGTTCGTCCGCGCGCTTGTTGGCGTAATGGGCGATGCCGACGCGCTCCATGAGCTCGTAGGCGCGCCGGATATCCTCTTTCGGATAGCGTCGCAAGGCGGCACGCCAGGTCGGGATATAGCCGAGCCGCCCGCTCTGCACGTTTTCCATGACCGTCAGCCGGTCGACGAGGTTGAAGGCCTGGAACACCATGCCGATCCGGCGGCGCGCAGAGCGCAACGCTTGGCCACGCAGTTCGGTGAGCATGACGCCATTCAGCTCGATCGAGCCCGAAGTCGGCTCCACGAGGCGATTGACGCAGCGCAACAGCGTGCTCTTGCCCGCCCCCGAGGCACCGATGACCGCGACCATTCTTTCGCCCGGCACTTCGAGATCCAGCCCCTTCAGCACGGGCTCGCCGTTGCCGTA
>JBKGZY010000238.1:0-3872 GCA_046543175.1 Dichotomicrobium sp. | reverse complement strand
CGGGACAGCAACCTCTCCTTGATCCGGAGCGAAATCAACCGCCTCAGTGACCGGCACGGCGTATTGGCCAAGGATTGAAGCCTAGTGGAGCGAATTTGACATTTGCTCGGGCGGGTGCTGCGACGGGAGGCAAATGTCTGAATCGGATCACTAGCGCGGCGCGGACGCGATGTAGCATTCGTGTGAGACCAGGGAGGGCAGACATGGAACAGGTCCATGCTCTGGAGGGGGATTATGACTACATCGTCGTTGGCGCCGGCACGGCCGGATGCGTTCTCGCCAACCGGCTCACCGAGGACCCGGCGACCCGGGTTCTGCTTCTCGAAGCCGGCGGCAGCGACAACTACCACTGGGTACACATCCCGATCGGCTATCTCTACTGTATCGGCAATCCACGCACCGACTGGATGATGAAGACCGCGGCGGAACCGGGGCTCAACGGCCGGTCCCTCGTCTATCCGCGCGGCAAGGTTCTCGGGGGCTGCTCCTCGGTCAACGGCATGATCTACATGCGGGGCCAGGCCGCCGACTACGACCACTGGCGGCAGTTGGGCAATGCCGGCTGGGGCTGGAACGACGTCCTGCCCTATTTCCTGAAATCCGAGGATCATCACGCCGGTGACAGCGAACATCACAGGGCCGGCGGTGCATGGAAGGTGCAGAAACAGCGCCTGTCCTGGGAGATCCTCGAGGCCTTCCAGCGCGGCGCAGCGGAATTCGGCGTGATGCCGCGCGCGGATTTCAACGACGGCAACAACGAAGGGTCGGGCCTGTTCGAGGTCAACCAGAACCGGGGGGTCCGCTGGAACACCGCGAGAGGATTTCTGCGACCGGCGATGAAACGCCCGAATCTGCGCGTTCTGACCAAGGCCAGTACGGACCGGCTGGTGATCAGGGACAGGAAGGCGACCGGGGTCAGGTTTCGCTGGCGCGGCAAGACCTGCGAAGCCTCTGCCCGCGCCGAAGTACTGCTGGCCGCAGGATCGATCAACTCGCCGAAGCTGCTCGAACTCAGCGGCATCGGCCGGCCCGAGATCCTGCGTGCGCTGGGCGTTGAAATAGCTCTCGAAAGTCCCGGTGTAGGGGAAAATCTTCAGGATCACCTGCAAATCCGGACGGTCTTCAAGGTCCAGAACGCGAAGACGTTGAACACGGCCGCCAATTCGACGCTGGGCAAGGCACGCATGGCGCTGGAATATGCGATCAGCCGCAGCGGCCCGCTCTCCATGGCACCGAGCCAGTTCGGCATGTTCACGAAATCCGATCCCGCGCTCGAAACACCCGATCTGGAGTATCACGTCCAGCCGCTTTCGACCGACAGGCTCGGCGATCCGCTGCACCCCTTCCCCGCCATCACTGTGTCGGTGTGCAACCTCCGCCCCGAGAGCAGGGGCGCCAGCCACGCCGTGACGCCCGATCCCGACCAGCAGCCCGAGATCCGGCTGAACTATCTATCCGCCGAGCGCGATCAGCAGGTGGCGGTCACGGCTGTCAAGCAGGCCCGGGAGATCATGACCGCGCAGGCGCTCGCGCCCTATTCGCCCGAGGAGTTCCTGCCAGGAGCGCACGTGCAGTCACACGAGGACCTCGTGCGAGAGGTCGGAAACATCGCAACGACGATCTTCCATCCGGTCGGCACCTGCAAGATGGGCCAGGACGAGCGTGCCGTGGTCGACAGCACGCTGCGCGTGCGCGGGATCGACGGGCTGCGCGTCATCGACGCCTCGATCATGCCGACGATCACCTCGGGCAACACCGCATCGCCGGTGATCATGATCGCGGAAAAGGCCGCGGACTTGATCCGCAGGGACGCGGCGGCCTCCTGACTGCTTGCTGCGCACCTGCAAACGACGGCCTGACCTGTCGCGGCTCCGAATCCCATCGGTAACGTACGATGCCCCCGGCGAGCATCACTTGAGGCAGAATGCGCGGAAACAGACCAGGCCTGCATTGTGGCCCTGTGCGCGCGGCCTTCCGCGGACTGCAATGTGCAGAGCTGTTTGCGGGGTTCGTGTCATTTGCCGATCCGACGGCAGTTGCTGCGTTGTATTTCATAGGTCCGCTGATCATGACCTTGTGAGCAGCCGACTCATGAAGAACAAAATGTGGGCGAAGTAGTTGGCATCGCCACTGGCTGTGCCGGCGCCATTCACCGAATTTGTGTCACTGTCCCGCCCACTTCTGACCAATTAAATGTAGCAATTTTTCCATTTCATGATACGTGTTAGAAGTGCCCCGAACAGCGACCCCACTTACACCGGGTGCGTAACCGGCTGCAGCTTCACTTGGTGCGCGGCCGGCAGCGCTGCCGTTAGGTCAGTCGCAACCTGTCCGGGGTACGTCTCGTGGAAGGGCAGTAGCGTGGGAGGTTGTGATGAGGGGCGAAGTTCTCGCTGACTTCAATGACGAAGACCTTGACGTCATCGAAGCCGCTTTATCCTACGCAGTTGACCGGCTCTTACGCGAACAACGTCCCGGCGTCCACGCGCTTCGGGTCATGGAAGCGCGCTGGAAGGTCCAGGCCGCGCGCGACCAGAGCCGGCAGGAGGCTGACCGCCGGGCAGCGCGATTGGCGGCACAATAAGTCCCGCGGAATGACGGATTCATGACAGGGCCGTCCCTGAACCTTCCTTTTTTCTGCTGATCAACGGCATGGCAGATGCGGATTATTGACCGGGCTATGCGCCCAGCCTGTCGCCCGCCTTCAGCCCCGAAGCCGCCACGAATTCACCAGCCGGGATTTTCTTGCCGCCGGCGGGGCGCACCCGCTGCACGCGAATGGCGCCGCCTTCCGCCGCGACGGTAAAGCCGCTCTCGCCCGCCTCCAGCACCTCGCCGGGCGCACCCGTGCCCTCCACTGTCGCGCAGTCGAAGATCTCCAGCATCTCGCCCTTGTGGCGCGTCCATGCGCCGGGCTGCGGGTTCGTGCCGCGAATGAGGTTATAGACCTGCGCCACCGGCTTCGACCAGTCGATCTCCGCGTCCTCCTTGCGGCACCAGCCCTCGTAGGTCGCTTTTGCGTGGTCCTGCTCGATCCGGGGGGCCCTGCCCTCGCGCACAAGGTCCACCGCCTCGCAGATGGCCTCGACACCCATCGGGAACAGGTGGTCGAAATAAAGGCTCCCGAGTGTGTCGTCCGGTCCGATCTTCACCTTTTTCTGGAGCAGGATCGGACCCTCGTCCAGCGCCTCGTCCGGCCAGAAAATCGTCAGCCCGGTCTCGATTTCGCCCTGGATGATCGGCCAGTTGATGGAGCTGGGGCCCCTGTGCAGCGGCAACAGCGAGGGGTGGTACTGGATGGTGCCGTGCGTGGGAATGTCGAGCACTTCCTGCGGCACCAGCAGGGTCACATAGGCCATGACACACAGATCGGGCTTCAGCGCCTTCATGCCCTCCCACACTTCCGGCTTCTTCCAGGAAGACGGCTGGCCGACGAGAAGCCCCGTCTCCTCGGCGCGCTCCTTCAGCGGGTCGGGCGGGCGGCCATCCACGTCAGGCGCGCAGTAAACGCCGACGACATCTTCGCCGCGCTCGAGCAGCGCGTCGAGCACGGCCTTGCCGAAACCCTGCTGTCCGTGGACTATGATACGCATTGCTCTCCCTTTTTCATGGCGTCAGGCCCAACGCTCCGGCGGCCCTGCGCGGACACCGCGGCCATGCCGGCGCGATTCTGTCGAACCGCAAGTCCCTGCTCGTGCGGCGGTGCGAGGGCAAGGTTCAGCGCCATCTACGCGGTATTATCAGCCGCGTTTGCGGATCGCCACACGTTCCGCGCGACACCGAAGCCGCATTCGTTCCCGTCTGTGCCCCCGAAAACGTCCGATCACGCCGCCTGGCGATTGGAACTGAGCTGGGCGTCGATCAGCGCCACC
>JBKGZY010000237.1:0-3878 GCA_046543175.1 Dichotomicrobium sp. | reverse complement strand
GGCCCATGCCCATTCCGCGCATCCCCTGCATCATGCCGGGGCCCATCATGCGGTGGCCATATCCCATGCCCTGACTGTGCATCATGCCGGGACCATGACCTCTTCCGCGGCCCTGCATCATTCCGGGGCCATAACCCATGCCCCAACCATGCATCATGCCGGGACCGGACATCCCCGTTTCGGAATCGTCATCGGTCTCCTGAGCGACCGCGACGCCGCCGACGATAACGAGTGACAGGATAGCTGAGGCGGCCAGCATCGTCTTGTTCTTCATAACGCAATCTCCTGGGCTTTGGTTCGTTTCGGCAGGGCCTTATCCATGTCGGCCGAGACGTGGTTGCCCTCTCCGCCTTCGGTTAACGATTCGCCGCAACCGAAAGTTCCTGCCTCAACACGTCCCTTTTTTGAGCGCCCTCCCGTTGCGAATGGTTCCTCAGAGATACACGACCGCCAATGCACGATGCGTTTGTGACGCTCCCGGTGCTCTGCCTGCGCCGACAGCCAACTATGAGCCGGGCTTGCAGCGCAGCGCGATTTCCCGTGCGAACTGCGCGCCCCAGTCACCTGACGCGTCCAAGTTCTCGAAAAATGCTTCGCTCAGGCTCTGGGTTTCAGCCTTGGCCATCGGCGCATCTGCGATCGTCGTTTCGCAGCCTCCCGGAGCCGTGCCCGCCAGCTTGATTGGCTCATTATCCGACAAGCTGAAGGCCACGAAATAGGTCGGGTCATACACCTTGAAGCTGAACCGTCCGGCGTCCTCGGCTGGCACAGGCTCAGCCAGCGGCAGCGTGAAACGCAGCGTCAGCAGGTCGTCGCTGTAAACCAGCCGATAATCCACCGGGTCGGAGCGGGGGACCGGGTCATCGCCAAGCTCGGCGAAGGTGAAGTAATCGAACTCGCTCAGGCTTTCGACATTCGTCTTGGCCAGCGGTTCCAATTCTGCGTCGCTGTATTCGCCGTCCCCGTTCTTGTCCATGCCCTGCAAGGCGAAGGCGGTGTAATACTCGTCGAACACCCATTCATGCCGGAAGCCGGTGATTGCGCCAGCGTTGTCGAACAGCACGGTCGTCTGGACCGTGACCCAGACATGCGGATGCGCGCGGGCCGGACCCGGCGTCAGCAGGCTGGCCGCCAGCGCCGAAAATATCAGGACGCGCGGCCCGAGCCACGGTTTCAGCAGGCGTGAAATGAATCGTCGGATCATCGTCATTTGAAGGTCCATGTCACCGGGAGAAGTGACCGCAATTTATGGCCGGAATGGGCCATGCCAGCAAGCTACTGCGACGGTGTCGAGTCGCGCCGGCTGCGCCAGTAGGCGCCCGCCGCGGCGGCGAGCGCTACAGCAAACGGGACGGTCAGGATAATCAGCGCGTGCTCGTGCACGAATTCTCGAAGTCCGGAGACCCGCTCTCCGAGCAGATACGCGCCGCCGCCCCAGGCGATCGCCCACAGGCCGCAGCCAAGCAGGTTCGCCGCCATGTAGGACGGCCACGACATATCCACGGCGCCTGCGGCGACGCCCTTGAGTTGGCGCAGGAACGGCAGGAACTGCGCGACAAACACCAGTTTCATCCCGTTGCGGCGTATGCGCTCCAGCGTCTGCTCAAGCTGCTCCGCCGAGATGCCCAGCCGGTGGCGGTAGCGTCTGAGGGCGGGCAGGCCGCCGTACCGACCGAGCACATAGGCGGCGACGCCCCCGAGCATGCCGCCCAGCCAGCCGGCGACGATGACCTGCGTCACTTCGAGCGCTTCCGAGGACACCAGCAGCGTGGCAATCACCATCAGCGTCTCCGCGGGGGTCGGCCCGCCGATCTTTTCCAGCAGGATGCTGGCGAACACCGCGAGCGCGCCGTACTGATACAGAAACGGCTCGATTGCGGTCAGGTCGGCATAGAGCAACGCCATGATCCTCCAAAAGGCGGATGGACGCAGGGTTTGCGCCGCTTTCCGCAGAACGCTGTTCTCTTGACGATTGTCTTGTTGAAATAGTGCCGCCCTGCGGTTCAAAAAACCTTGGATTCCTCACAGTTGCCGATAATTTCGCCGTAACCGCGCGTGATTTTGAACGTGCTGGAGATAATTGTCGGATGGGCAGGGGCCAATGTTTGACGAAAGCGGGCAGGCGCGCGACCCGAACGCGCAGTTTTCAGGCGATTCTCAGGATAGCGCGGAGCTGTTTGCGCCGCCGGAGCGGATCGAGGGGTTGAAGCGCGAAGCCGGCGATCTACCGAGCTGGGACCTGACCCAGCGGCAGATCTGCGATCTCGAGCTTTTAATGAACGGCGGCTTCGCCCCGCTCGACGGCTTCCTGCGCGAAGGTGATTATCACAGCGTCTGCGAGACCATGCGGCTGGAAAACGGCGCGCTCTGGCCGATGCCGGTGACGCTGGACGTGAGCGCCGATTTCGCGGAACGTGCGCCGGTCGGCAGCCGGATCGCGCTGCGCGATGCCGAAGGCGTGCTGCTGGCGCTGATGGATGTCGAATCCGCGTGGCGCCCTGACAAGACGCGCGAGGCCGAGACCGTGTTCGGCACGACGGATTTCGCCCATCCCGGCGTGCGTTACCTGTTCGATGCCGCAGGCGAGGTTTATCTGGGCGGGCGCGTGATCGGCATCCAGCCGCCGGTGCATTACGATTTCCGTCATCTGCGCTACACGCCGGCGGAGTTGAAGGCGCTGTTCGCCAAGCGCGGCTGGCGGCGCGTGGTCGCGTTTCAGACCCGCAACCCGCTGCACCGCGCGCATCAGGAACTGACCCTGCGCGCGGCCAAGCAGGCCGAGGCGAACCTGCTGATCCACCCGGTGGTCGGCATGACCAAGCCGGGGGATGTCGATCACTTTACCCGTGTGCGCTGCTACGAGGCTATTGCCGGGGAATACCCGGAGCAGACTACGGCGCTCAGCCTGATCAACCTGGCGATGCGCATGGGCGGCCCGCGCGAGGCGCTGTGGCACGCGCTTATCCGCAGGAACCACGGCTGCACGCATTTCATCGTCGGGCGCGATCATGCCGGTCCGGGCAACGACTCCAGCGGCGAACCGTTCTATGGCCCTTACGAGGCGCAGGACATGGTGGCGGCGCACAGCGCCGAGATCGGGATTGACCTAGTGCCGTTCAAACAGATGGTCTATGTCCGGGAGCGCGACCAGTACCTACCCGCCGACGAGGTCCCCGAAGGCAGCACCATCCTCGACATTTCCGGCACCGAACTGCGCCGGCGGCTGCGCGAGGGCGTCGACATTCCGGAATGGTTTTCGTTTCCCGCCGTCGTGAAGGAGCTGCGCCGCACCCATCCGGCGCGCCACAAGCAGGGCTTCACGGTGTTCTTCACCGGGCTGTCGGGTTCGGGGAAGTCCACGATCGCCAACGCGCTGATGGTCAAGCTGATGGAGATGGGCGGCAGGCCGGTGACGCTTCTCGATGGCGACATCGTGCGCAAGAACCTCAGCCAGGAGCTGGGCTTCTCCAAGGCGCACCGCGACATCAACATCCTGCGGATCGGCTTCGTAGCTTCGGAGATCACCAAGAATGGCGGTATCGCCATCTGTGCGCCGATCGCGCCTTATGCCGCGACCCGGCGCAAGGTGCGCGACCTGATCGAGCCGCTCGGCGGGTTTGTGGAGGTACATGTCGCCACGCCGCTGGAGGAGTGCGAGCGGCGTGACCGCAAGGGGCTGTACAAGCTGGCGCGGGAAGGCAAGATCAAGGAGTTCACCGGGATCGATGACCCTTACGAGACGCCTGAAACACCCGAGGCCGTGATCGACACGCTGGAAACCTCACCGGATGAAGCCGCGCATGCGCTGGTGCTGAAACTGGAGGCGATGGGGCTGATTCGGAATTGAGGTTGCGACGGTGATTGTGCAGCGCCTTACG
>JBKGZY010000236.1:0-3903 GCA_046543175.1 Dichotomicrobium sp. | reverse complement strand
CAACCAAAGACTCTACAGCATCGGACGATCCGGATTTATCGCCCGATGCTGTAGGTCCGGCGGGAAAAAACAGCCGGTGGGGCGCAATTACGTCAGCCTCGCCCTGGCCGAAGATGAGGCCACGCACCAGTGCGGCCAGCCCCCCGGCTCGCCGACTTCCGCTGGACCGCGCTCGACAGCCGGAGCGAGCGCCGCGATCCAACGAGAATCCATATCGGCCGGAAATGCTCCAACGATGCGAAAATCGGTAACGCCTGGTCGGGCCCGCTCGCGCTTCATCTCCCCCTCGTTCTGACCGTCCTCCAGCGCGGCGATGCGGTCATCCGGGCGGTGGGCGTGCTTGACGCCCGGGCAAATCGCCTTTGACGCGGCGGGAACAAAACGCCTTGCGCGGTCGTTTTCATCCTACCCGCAGGGCAGCCGTCGACTTGCAGGCGCGCACAACCTGCCGCGCCCGCAACAGGCGGTTGCACCGCAGGCCCTGCGGTCCCAAGCACAGGGAGATAGACATGTCGGCCGCTGGCCTCGAAGTTTTCGACAGCACCCTGCAATCCACGCATATCTGGCTGAATGACATCGGCGAGCACATCGGGCCGGACAAGCAGCGCTGCTATCACGCGCTGCGCGGCGTACTGTTCGCGGTGCGCGACCGGCTGAGCGTCGAAGAGGCGTTTCACCTCAGCGCCCAGCTGCCGATGCTCGTCCGCGGGATCTTCTGGGAGGGCTACCGGCCGACGGGCAAGCCCGAGAAGTTCCGCTCGCGCGACGAGTTCCTGGAAAAGGTCAACGAAGAGCTCAACCAGATCGCGCCGATGAACGCGCTGGACGCTGCGAAGGCGGTATTCGAGGTGATGGAGCGCCACATCCCGCAGGGTGAACTGGACGATATCAAGCATATGCTACCCGAGCACATTCGCGACCTGTTCCCCGCGCCGCCATCCAGCCGCTGATCGACGCGCAAGGGAGGTTTTGGCCATGACGCTCACGCTGATCAGTCCGGCCTTTGCCGATGGTGAGCCGTTGCCGGAAAAATACGCGCGGAACAATCGCAATCTTTCGCCGCCGCTGCGCTGGCACGGTGCGCCGGACGGCACCAGGAGCCTTGCGCTGCTGGTCGAAGACCCGGACGCGCCCGGCGGCATGTTCCGTCACTGGACCATCTATAATCTGGATCCGGAGCGCACCGAACTGCCCGAAAGCATCGAGACCGGCCCGGAACGCGGCGACCTGCGCGTGGGCACCAACGACTTCGGCAATCATTACTACGATGGTCCCGCGCCTCCGCCCGGCGACCCGCCGCATCGCTACCATTTCCGCTTGCTGGCGCTCGACGTGCCGAGTCTTAGTATCGCGTCGCAGGCTGGCGCCGCCCAGATTGCCGACGAGGCGCGCAAGCATGTCATCGAGGAAGCCGGGCTGGTGGCAACTTACGGGCGCTGACGCGCCACAGCGCCAAGAGCACGAGGGGCCTTGGCCGAAGCAATCCGGAAACTGCGCTCAGTGCCGCTGGATTGCGTCGCTTCGCTCGCAACGACCGAGAACAGGACGTTTCAGTCCGTTCGGCCGTTACGCCAATCCACCATGTGCCGCAGTAACGTTCTCAGGCCAAGACAGCCGTCATCGTTCCGGATCGTATTCCATCGCGCCGATCGGCCGGACCGTGCTGGCATGTGGTCCGATGTCGCTGTCGCCGCTCCAGAGGGCCAGCTCTACCGGCTGCCCCTTTTCGAGATCGTCGAATTCGCAGTCGCCCACAGCGTTGCGATGGAAAAAGATCTCTTGGCCATCGGTCGTCGAGATGAAGCCGTAATCCTGATCGGGAAACAACCGAACGATCCTGCCCTGTAGCGGGGGCACATGGGTTTTCACGTCGCCGCGAACCTTCTCACGGTATTCCTTGAGCTGGCGCTCGGCCACTTGGAAGGCCGCAGGCGGCTCACGACGATTCCGTCTTCTCCTTCTCCAGCCACTCGTCCACCTGCTTCTCGGCTTCTTCCAGCGTGATGCCGTAAGTTTTCTGGATCTTGCCGGCCAGGTATTCGCGGCGTCCGGCGATCTGGTCGAGCTCGTCGTCGGTCAGTTCGCCCCATTTCTGCTTCACCCGGCCCTTCATCTGGTGCCAGTTGCCTCTGACCTGTTCCCAGTTCATAACGTCCTCCGAATGCGGTCGTTCGCCTGTACGATGCCGCGCGGCAAGACATGGGCCGCGGCGGCTCATCGTCTCCAAGGCAAACGCGCCAGCCGCCCGGAAGGTTCCGGGGGCGGGCCGCGACGAACCGGATGAGCGGAACCGAGGAGCCGTCGCGCGGATTGTTCGGGACACCACACGTTACGGGGAGGATGCCATGACGACATCGGTGAAAATGCGAATGGCCGGCGGGTTCGTTGCGGCAGCGATTGTGGCTCTCGCCGGGACGCTGCCCACGCAGGCCGATGACGTGAAATCCGGGCGCCAGATTGCGGAGCAGCTTTGCCAGCCCTGCCACGCGATCGGCGCGAGCGGCGAAAGCACGCACGGATCGGCGCCGTCCTTTGGCGAGATCGCATCGCGCTACTCGGTCTGGACGCTGCAGGAGGCGCTGGCCGAGGGCATCCTGGTGGGCCACGAGGACATGCCGCAATTCAAGTTCACACCGGAGCAGATCGACGCGCTCTTGACCTACATGGACACGCTGTCGCCGGACGACACCGCGCAATAGGCGCAAGCGCCGCGAAAAAGCCGGCGGCTTGAAGCGCCGCCGGCCCCGCAATCAGCCGGGTTGTTGCCTCCCGTCAGTTGAGCGGAACATTGAGCCAGGCCTTGGCGCTCCAGGCCTCGAACTCGTCGTCGCCGAGACCGTCGTAGGAGCCCGCCGCACGGAGCTTGTAGCCCTCGGGCGTGGCGTAGATCACGCCGCCCTCGACCTTCGCGCGGAAGTCGTCCGTCTTGACCGTCTCGTCGCCCAACTGCATTTCGTGGCCGTCGAACTGCCAGATGCCTTCGATGGCGAGATGCGGCTCGATCGTCGATCCATCCGACAGGGTCTCGGTGTAGCCGAACTCCGGCCCGAAGGTCACGCGACCGAGCGAGACACTGCTCGAACTCACGTGCTGGTCGAGGCTGTTCTTGAAGGCGTCCTGGTCCTGGTTGCCCCAGATCACGCCGACATGCGGCGAGATGCGCCAGCCGCCGTGATGGTAGAGGCCGGTGAGCTTGGCGGAGACCAGCCAGCGCTCCATGTCAAACTCTCCGGTGCGGAACTCGGAATCGTCGCTGTCCAGCTCGACATCGTTGCTCGACTGGCCCCAGGCCGCGCGGGCGTCGAAGATCAGGTTCTCGCTGATCTTCGCGCCCATATACGGCCCGGCCATCCAGCCGGTGCCCTCGATGTTGCCCCAGACATCATCGCTGTCGATGTCGTGATCGGTGTGATCGACCTGGACCAGCGCGCCGACGATCATGCCCGGCGCGACCGCGTAATCCGCGCCGACATACAGGATGCTGAAGAGGCCGTCGCGGTCGCGGCCGCCCTCGTCGTCGCTGTAGCGCGTGACCTGCCCCTCGATCCACAGATCCCAGCCCGGCCGGGTCATCATGTAGGGCGCGAGATACGGGTCACTGCTGAAGGAGGACCTGACACCGTCACCCTCCTGCGCCTCGCGGATCTTCTTGGCGTCCTCCGCCATCATCGAGGCGCGCAGCCCGCTCAGGCTCATGGAGAAGCTGCCGGTCATGCCTTCGGCCGTTTCCGACCCGTTCATCTTCAGCGGCGGCAGCGAGCCGGTGTCCTTCAGGCTGACGGGCTGTTCTTGCTGGAGGCGACGGACGAGACGCGCGCGATCCGGCTCATGCGACAGGAGATGGTCGAGAACGACTTCGTTGAACTTCTCGACTTCCTCCTCCATGTCCTCGTCGTCTTCCTT
>JBKGZY010000029.1:0-18600 GCA_046543175.1 Dichotomicrobium sp. | reverse complement strand
TCGCGTGCGCCCTCATAAACATGGCGCATGACCTTGCGCATCGGCACCTTCGGGCTAAAATGACCAACAGTTTTTTTGGGTGTACAAGGGCGTGCACGGAGGCCCGTGGACACCAAAGAGCGGAGAATTCTGGGAAATTCGTTGCAACTACGGGTTTCAGTGGACCTTGCTGCAACCAACTGGACGTTGCAATTGGTCGGAGTGGCAGGATTCGAACCTGCGACCCCCTCGTCCCGAACGAGGTGCGCTACCAGGCTGCGCCACACTCCGAATTTCGCGAAGACCTGCCCGCTTTATAACTTTGTGCCGATCGACCCGCAAGCAAAGTGTTGCCGTCCGGATGCGCGCACAAAATGCCTTTTCCTGCCGTAGCCGGGACACGCCGGAGTGATCTCGCCGGGCCGGGCGGATCAGCCGCTGTTCCTCAGCCCGGCGGCGATGCCGTTGATCGTCAACTGAATGCCGCGCAGGATTTTCGGATCGGTTTGGCCGGCCCGGTGCTTGCGCAGCAGCTCGATCTGCAGGTGGTTGAGCGGGTCGATATAGGGGAAGCGGTTGCGAATGGAGCGCTCCAGCATCGGGTTGCCGGCCAGTAGCCGGTCATTGCCGGTGATCTCGAGGATCGCGCGCACGGACCGTGCATGCTCGGCCTTGATCTGCCCGAAAATGTGCCGGCGCAGATCGGCATCCGCGACCAGCTCGGCATAGCACCAGGCGATCGCCATGTTGGTCTTCGCCAGCACCATGTCGATGTTGGAGATCTGGGTCCGGAAGAACGGCACGCTTCTGTAAAATTCCCGAAGGATCGCCATTCCCTCCGATGGGCGCGCCTCGCACCACTGGGCGACGGCGCTTCCGAAGCCGTACCAGCCCGGCAGCATGACGCGGCTCTGCGACCAGCTGAACACCCAGGGAATCGCGCGCAAATCCTCGATCCGGCCGAGTTGCCTGCGTGAGGCCGGGCGCGACCCGATGTTCAGCGTGGCGATTTCGTTGATGACCGTGGAATGCCAGAAGTAGTCGGCGAAGCCGGGCGTGTCGTAAACCAGTTCGCGATAAGCGCGAAAGGCGGCCTGCGACAGGGTTTCCATGGCGTCACGGGCTTTCGCCCGCGCGCCGGCGGTTTTCGACATGCTGTCCGCGGCCAGCGGGTTCGGCAGGGACGCCTCCAGTGTCGCCGCAACGAGAATTTCGAGATTGCGCCGGCCAAGATGCGGATTGGTGTATTTGCTCGAAATGATCTCGCCCTGCTCGGTCATACGGAACTGGCCGTTGACGGCGCCTTCCGGCTGGGCGAGGATCGCTTCATAGCTCGGTCCGCCCCCGCGCCCGACCGCGCCGCCCCGCCCGTGAAACAGCCGCAGACGCACGCCGCGCGCCTGAAACAGCGCGATCAGCTTTTCTTCGGCCTTGTGCAACTCCCAGCCGGACGTGAAGTAGCCGCCGTCCTTGTTGCTGTCGGAATAACCGAGCATCACCTCCTGGATGCCGCCCTGGTTGTCGATCAGACGGCGATAAACCGGGAGGTCCAGCAGCCGCTCCATGATGCCGGTGCAGTTGCGCAGGTCGGCGATCGTCTCGAATAGCGGCACGATATGGATGCCGGGGTCGCCCAAAACCGGGAGAAGACCGGCTTCCTTGAGCAGCACGGCAAGCTCCAGAAGGTCCGAAGCGGTTTCGGTGTTGGAGACGATGGATGTCGTTATGGCGTCCGGCCCGAGGCGTTTGCGCCCTTCGGCCGCGCGCTCGAGGATCGCCAGTTCGTGGCTTGTCGCCTCCGAGTATTGCCAGTGCCGCCGCACCAGCGGCCGCGCCTCCTGCAATTCGTGGCTCAGCAGGTCGATCCGCGCGTCTTCATCAAGATCCAGGTAGTCCAGATCGGGCCGCACGGCGGCGAACAACTCGGCGATGATCGCCTCGTGGACGGCCGCGTTCTGCCGCAGGTCGAGGCTTGCGAGATGAAACCCGAAACAATCCACCGCCCGGCGCAGGTAGCGCAGGCGCCCGCGCGTCAGCCGGCCCGACCCGTTTTCCATGAGCGATGCATGAATGGTGTCGAGATCGGCGGCGAAATCGTTTGCCGTTGAGTACGGCGGAAAGCCGGGGCCCGGCCGATTTTCGCCAACCGTCCCAGCGAGCAGGCGCGTCTCCGTGGCCGCTAGGTGCCGGCGCATGACGATGATGGCGCGGCGATACGGCTCCACGCGCAGATGGGGGTCGTCGTCGCCCAGCCGGTCAGCGATAGCGTTCAACTCCGGCGATACGCCGACGAGCAGGCTGGACATGGAAAGCTCGTTTTCGAGCTTGGCCAGTTCCGAATCGTAATATTCGACGATCTTCCGTGCATGCCGGTCGAGGGTTTCGCGCAGCACCGCCTCGGTGACATTGGGGTTGCCGTCGCGATCACCGCCGATCCAGCTCGCGATGCGCAGGAACGACGCTGTGCCATTATGCTTCGTCGCGCGCGGCGTACCGGCCTCCAGATGGCTCTCGTGGAGGCTGACGCCGCGGCGTATCGCGTCGAGATCGTCATTGAGCGCCTCGTGCAGGCGCGGCACTTCCTTGAAGAAGGTGTAGTCGTAATAGCTCAGGCCGTTTTCGACCTCATCGAGCACGGTCAGCTTCGTCTGGCGCAGCAGATTGGTCTGCCACAGGCCGAGGACCGCGCGCCGGAGCTTGTCGTGCAACTCCTGGCGTTCCTCGTCGGTCCGGCCGCCGCGGTCGAGATCGTCGAGCAGTTCGGCCATCTGCACTTCGCGGCGCAGCGTGGACTGGCGGCGCACTTCGGTGGGATGGGCGGTCAGGACCGGGCTTATCAGCGCCCTATCAAGGTAGGCGGCAATGTCGTCGGCGCTCCATCCGGCCTCCAGCACACGGCTCAGGGCATGGGCGATGGAGCCCGGCCGCGGCGGCGAGCCGGCAATCGCGTGAGCGCGGGTGCGGCGGATGTGATGCTCGTCTTCCGCCATGTTGGCGAAATGGGAGAAGTAGCTGAAGGCGCGCGTGACGACAACGGCTTGGGTCGGGGTGAGCGCGCCGACCAGTTCGGTCATCTCGGCGCGGCCGCCGGGGTCGTCGTCGCGGTAGAAGCGGACCGCCGCGCGGCGGATGCGTTCGATCAGGGCGAAGAGGTCGTCGCCTTCCTGCTCGCGCACCGTGTCCCCGAGCAGCTTGCCGAGAAGACGGATATCGTGGTCGAGCGGCCTGTCCTTTTCCGGGTCGGCAATCAGGCGGCTGACCGGATCATGTACCGCTGCGGCCGTGGTCATGGACGCCTCCATTGCTTTCGGGCGACACTTCCGCACCGCAACATCGGCAAATGATGCCATGCGGCGGCGCGACATTCAAATTCCGTTGGCGAGAGCCGTCGTCTCGGAACGCGACCGAACGATACTGCGCCCGCGAGGTGCCAGTGCGGCTCTGCAATATTTTCCTTTCTGCATTGCAAAATTTGCATCGCCCCGGCTTCGTTGGGGGCACAAAAGGCCCATAGGTAAAGGGCTATACTGCCTCTTGTTCATTTCGTTCAGTCTTGACGAAACGTTCCGACGCTGCCAATTAACGGCCATGGAACATGCACAGGAGACCTCGGAGAAATTCATCGAACGCATGGGTCTTGTCGCCGAGGCTGACGGCCTCTCGCGGACGGCGGGACGCATATTGGGTTTGATGGTCATGGAAGGCGGTCCCCTCAGTTTTGCCGAAATTTCGGAGCGTTTGGAGGTCAGCCGCGCCAGCGTCAGCACGAATACGCGCTTCCTGGAGCGTGTGGGGGTGATTGAGCGCGTGGCGATCAAGGGCGAGCGGCAGGACCATTTCCGGCTCGCCCGGGCGCCGTATGCGCGGCTCCTGGAGGGTTCGGTGGAGCGCATGAAGAAGGCGCGAGCCGTGGTTGCTGAAGCGGAGGCCGAATTGGGCGGAGAGGATGAAGGACGCCGGCAGCGGCTTGAAGAGTTGGGGACGTTCTATGACGCGCTGACCGAGAGCTTCGCAACGCTCGCGGCCCGGTTTTCCCGGCGGCACTGAGGTCCGCGGCATAGCAAAAAAAAGTCCGAGCGAACAGCAATTTCATGGGGGACGCCAGCCGTCCCGCTAGCGGCGGGGCGCACCGGTGCGGCCTGCTGTGCGGAGTTGAGAGAATGAGATTATTGCGCATGAAAAGCCCGGTCTGGCTCGCGCTGGCCGTCGTGGCAGCCCTTGTCGCCTGGATGGCGAGCGGCATGCTGAGCGGGGAACAAGCCTCGGAGACGACGACCGGCTCGGTCGCGCCGTCGGAAAGCGGGCGCCCCTTGACGGATGTGCAGGTCCAGCAGATGCAGGCGGAGGATGTGACCCGCTATGTCGAGTTGCAGGGCCAGGCCGAGGCTGACCGCACGGCCACGGTACGCGCGGAGACGAGCGGACGGGTCGCGGAACTGCCGGGCGAACGCGGCAAGCGCGTGAGCGAAGGCGACAAGCTTGCCGTGCTCGCCATGAACGACCGTCAGGAGCGTCTGGAAGAATCCAAGGCGCTCGTCGAACAGCGCGAGAGCGAGTACACCGCCGCGCAGCGGCTGGGTGAGAAGGGATATCAGGCCCAGAACCGCGTCAAGGAGGCGAAAGCTGCGCTCGCGTCCGCGAAGGCCCGTCTCGCGGCGATCCGCGAAGAGATCACGGACGTGACCATCGCCGCGCCTTTCGACGGCGTGCTGGAAACCCGGCCCGTGGAGATGGGCGATTATGTCTCCGTGGCCGACGAGATCGCGACCGTGGTGGATGACGATCCGCTGGTGATCGTGGCGCATGTCCCGCAGCAGAAAGTCAACCGGATTAATGTCGGCGCGGAAGCCGAGATTGAATTCATTACCGGCCAGACGACGACCGGCACCGTCAGCCTCCTCGGTTCCGTCGCATCCGAAGGCACGCGCACGTTCCGCGTGGAGATCGAGGTGGAGAACGCCGAGCGCGCGTTCCGCGCCGTCATGAGCGCGACCGCGCGTATCCCCACCGAAACCGTTCAGGCGCAGTTCGTCTCACCGGCCATTTTCAACCTGGATACCGAAGGACGCCTCGGCGTGAAAACGGTCGACGCGCAGGACAAGGTCGTCTTCCACCCTGTCGATATTATCCGCGCGACCAATGACGGCGTCTGGGTCGCCGGGCTGCCGGAGTCGGCGCGTGTCATCACGGTGGGCCAGGGCTTCGTGCGCGCCGGCGAAACGGTCCGGCCCGTATCCGCCGATTCGCCCGCCGACGACACGCCCGCGGCCGGCGCGCACTCGCCGGATGCCGGGGTCGCGGTGACGGAGAGCGCCGGGTAAGGGGAACCGCATGACGCGCCTGATCGATGCCGCCTTCGACCGCTCCCGGACTGTGCTGATCATCTTCCTCGTGCTGATGGTCCTGGGCGCGCTCGCCTACCGCTCGATCCCGAAGGAGGCCGAGCCGGATGTCACCATCCCGACGATCTACATCTCCATCACGCAGGAAGGCATTTCGCCGGAAGATTCCGCCCGATTGCTGATCCAGCCGATGGAAAAGGAACTCCAGTCCATCGAGGGGCTGGACGAGATGAAGGCGACCGCGAGCCAGGGCCACGCCTCCATCACGCTGGAATTCGAGGCCGGCTTCAACAGCGACCGGGCGCTTCAGGACGTGCGCGAGAAGGTCGACATCGCCAAGTCGGAACTGCCCGGCGATGCGGATGAGCCGCGCGTCCAGGAAGTCAATGTCGCGCTGTTCCCGGTGCTGACGGCGGTTCTGTCGGGCACCGTGCCCGAGCGCAAGCTGATCCAGCTATCGCGTGACGTGAAGGACCGGCTGGAGGCGCTGCCGGGCGTTCTGGAAGTCGATATCGGCGGCGCGCGCGAGGATGTCGTCGATGTCATCCTCGATCCCGCGACGATGGAAACCTACGGGCTGTCCTACGAGACGGTCGTCCAGCGCATCACCAACAACAACCAGCTCGTCGCCGCGGGAGCCATCGACAGCGGCGCCGGGCGCATCGCGCTGAAAGTGCCGGGGGTGGTCGAGAATTTCGAGGAAGTCCGCCAAATGCCGATCAAGGTGGACGGCGACCGGGTCGTGACGGTCGGCGATGTCGGCATCGTGCGGCGCACCTACAAGGATCCGCAGGGCTTCGCCCGCGTCGGCGGCGAGCCCGCGCTGACGCTCGAGATCAAGAAGCGCGTCGGCGCCAACATCATCGAGACCATCGAAGCCTCGCGCGCTGTCATTTCACAGATGAGCGAGACCTGGCCGGCCGGCGTTAACGTAGCGTATCTCCAGGACAAGTCCGAGCAGGTCCGGACGCTGCTCGGCGATCTCCAGAATAACGTTCTCACCGCCATCGTACTGGTCATGCTGGTGGTGATCGCCGCGCTCGGCCCGCGCTCTGCGTTGCTGGTCGGCCTGTCGATCCCCGGCGCGTTCCTCGCCGGCATCTTCGTGATCGATGCCATGGGCCTGACCATGAACATTATCGTGCTGTTCAGCCTCATCATGGTGGTGGGCATGCTGGTGGACGGCGCGATCGTCGTGGTCGAGATCGCGAACCGCAAGATGAGCGAGGGCGAGGACCGGCATTCGGCCTATGCCGGCGCGGCCAAGCGCATGTTCTGGCCGATCACCGCCGGTATCGCGACGACGCTGGCCGTGTTCTTCCCGCTTTTGTTCTGGCCGGGCGTGGTCGGTCAATTCATGCAGTACCTGCCGATCACGCTGATCGTCACGTTGATCGCGTCACTGGCGATGGCGCTGGTCTTCATTCCGGTCATCGGCAAGGTGCTGGGCGGCAAGGCCCGGGCGGGCGACACGCAGGTTCTGGCGGCGGCAGAAGGCGGCGATCTCAACGAAATCGGTGGCTTCACGGGCTGGTATATCCGGCTCCTGCGCCGGGCGGTGAACCGTCCCGCGATGACCATCACGGCCGTGCTCGGCATCGTCGTCGGCGCTTACGCCCTTTACGGCGCGCTCGGCAAGGGCATCGAGTTCTTCCCCGACATCGAGCCGGACTTCGCGCAGATCCAGATCCAGGCGCGCGGCAACCTGTCGATCAACGAACGCGACGCCATCGTCAGACGCGTTGAAGAGCGCGTGCTGGGACGTCCCTATTTCGAGAACGTCTATGCGCGCACGATCGGCGACACAGGCGGCGGAATGCGCAATATGGCTGAGGACGTGATCGGCGTGATCCAGCTCGAACTGACCGAATGGGACACGCGCCCGCCGGCCTCCCAGATTATGAGCGAGGTGCGCACCGACCTTGCCGATATCGCCGGGGTCAAGATACAGGTTCGCGAAGAGCAGGGCGGCCCCGGGGGCGGTAGGCCGGTCCAGATACAACTCAAGACGCCCGCCGCCGAAACGCTGCCCGATGCCGTGAGTCAGGTGCGTGGTGCGATGGAGGAGATCGGCGGCTTCGTCGACGTGACCGATACGCGGCCGCTGCCGGGCGTGGAATGGCGCTTGCAGGTCGACCGCGCCGAAGCCGCGCGGTTCGGAGCCGACATCGCCGTGCTGGGGCAGGCGGTGCAGATGGTCACGAACGGCGTGAAGGTCGCCGAGTACCAGCCGGACGACACCGACGACGAGGTGGATATCCGGGTGCGCTTCCCGTTCGGTGCACGCAGTCTGGAGCAGCTCGACCAACTCACCGTGCCGACTTCCAGCGGTCAGGTGCCCATCGGCAATTTCGTGCGCTTCGAGCCGGCGCCGAAGACCAGCACCATCGAGCGGGTCGATTCGGAGCGCGTGATGACCGTCGAGGCGGATGTGGCCGAAGGGCTGCTCGTCGATACCCAGACGCAGAAGCTCCAGGCCGCGCTGGCGAACGCCGATCAGCCGCCCGGCACGGATATCGTATTCAAGGGCGAGAACGAGGACATAGCGGAGACGATGAACTTCCTCGTCGGCGCATTCGTCGCCGCCATCGGCCTGATGGCGATATTCCTCGTCACGCAGTTCAACAGCATCTACCAGGCGCTGCTGGTCATGAGCGCGATCGTGCTCTCCACGGCCGGCGTGCTGCTGGGCCTGCTGATCCGCGGCGAGCCGTTCGGCGTGGTGATGGCGGGGATCGGCGTGATCGCGCTGGCGGGCATCGTCGTGAACAACAACATCGTGCTGATCGACACTTACAACGATCTGCGCCGCCGCGCGGGGCTCGAGCCGATGGAGGCGGCGCTGCGCACGGGGGCCCAGCGTCTGCGGCCGGTCGTACTCACTGTGGTGACGACGGTGCTCGGGCTGATGCCGATGGTGATGGCGATGAATATCGACCTGATCGGCCGGGAGATCGCGTTCGGTGCGCCGTCGACGCAGTGGTGGACGCAGCTTTCCGCGGCCATCGCGGGCGGGTTGACCTTCGCAACGATCCTCACGCTGATCCTGACGCCGAGCCTGCTGGTCGCCGGCGAGCGCATCGGCGCGCGGATCATTGGCCGGCGCCGGGAGATGGAAGCACGCCCCGCCGTGTAATGGGCAGGGCGCGCTTAAGGCAGGTGCCTCCGCTGTGATTCACGCCGTGACACGTTCGATCGTCACGGGCACTGGCCGGCAGACGGTATTGCACACCGGCGAATGCTGTTGGGTGAACGCGATCAGATCGGCCAGTTCCGCTTCCGAGCAATCCGCTTTCACATCCATCCCGATGCGGATGCTTTCATAGCCGGGCGAAATGTTCTCACCCAGCCCGAGAAGCCCCCGGACATCCAGGTCGCCTTCAAGTCGCGTCGACAGCGATTCGACGGTGATGCCGCGCGCCATCGCGTGCAGCACCAATGTCGTGGTCACGCATCCGGCCAGCGCATGAAGAAGGAATTCCACCGGGTTCGCGCCCTCGTTGTCGCCCAGCAGAACCGGAGGTTCGCCATTGGTGAACTCGAACACCTCGTTCCGCGAGTCGTCTTCCCGCCCGGCGCCATAGAAGTCCTTGATGCGCGAGACATTCACGCCGCCGTCCACCCATTTGTTGCGCGCGCGGAACTGGAACCGTCCGAGTGACGGGTCCGCCTGTAGGGCGGCGATAGTTTCCTGCGCGGCCTGTACGTCGAGGCCGTTGATCGTGGTCGGCTGCTGCACAACCGCTTCTTGCTCCAACATGATCTTTCTCCTTTTTCTGAATCATTGCGTTCGCTGCGCCTTGTTTCGCGAATGCGCCGCGTCTGACGGAGCGAAACTAATGCTGGACGGATGACGCGATCAGATCGATTCTCGCCAGGAACGATCCATTCGTGCCGAAAAGCGATCCTGGGAGATGGAAAAGCCGGTGGCGGCACCTGTCGAAGCGTTGATTGTCGCCTTGCCGGAGACGGCCGGCTCGGCCCTGTACGGGATGGTGGACGTGCTCGCCTCCACGGGCCGCATATGGCAGGAACTCAACGGCGAACCGCCCGGCATGCAGCAAATCCGCCCGCGTATCGCCGGACTGTCGCGCGAGGCGTTCCGCTGCGGAAACGGTATTCCCGTCACGCCCGAGGTCAGCGTCGCGGAAGACCCATCCGCCGAAATCGTCATCCTGCCGGAAATGTGGCTGGCGCCGGACGACCCGATTGGCGAGCGCTACGCCGACATGCTGGACTGGGTACGGCGGCGCTATCGCGCGGGCAGCACGATCTATTCCGCGTGTTCCGGCACTGTCCTGCTCGCGGCGAGCGGGCTGCTCGCCGGGCGCGATGCCACGTCCCACTGGGGCTACCAGGATCTGTTCCGCACGCACTATCCGGATGTGCGGTTCCGGCCGGAGCCGAACCTCGTCTTCGCCGACGCCAGCGGGCGCATCGTGACCGCCGGGGGGACGACATCCTGGCATGATCTCGCCATCCATATCATCTCGCGCCATGCCAGCCCCGGCGAGGCCCTGCGGATCGCGAAGGTCTACCTGCTGAAATGGCACGGCGAAGGCCAGCTTCCCTATGCCAGCCTCGCCCGGCGCCAGCCCCATGCGGATTCCGCCGTGCGCGCCGCGGAAGACTGGCTGCGCGGGCATTTCCGGGATGACAACCCGGTTGCCGGCGCGGTGGCGGCCGCCGGCGTCCCCGCGCGCAGCCTGGAGCGGCGCTTCAAGGCCGCCACGGGCACGACGCTCATTGGCTATGTCCAGAACCTGCGCGTGGAGGAGGCCAAGCGGCATCTGGAAACCGGCGACAAGTCATTCGAGGACATCGCGTTTCAGGTCGGGTACGAAAATCCGGCGTTCTTCCGGCGCGTGTTCAAGCGGGCCACGGGCCTGACGCCCGCGGCCTACAAGCGGATGTTCCGGCCGATCGCCCATGCGGCGTTGCCCGTCGCGCGGGAGAGCGCGGCCGGGGAAGGTGCGACGCAGAGAATCGGTGTGCCCGAGTAATCCGCGCCGCTCACCTGTCCTGACTGCGTTTACCTGAAATTCGGCTGCCCGTTGGACGCGGACAGCCCGCCATCCACCGGCAGTTCGACGCCGTTCACGAACCGCGCGTCATGCCCGGTGAGAAACACGATCACGTCCCCGACCTCCTCGGGCGCAGCGGGCCGCCCCATCGGGATGCGGTTGCGGAACGTGCCCAGAATGTCCTCGTCTTGCAGCATGCCGCTGGTCATGTCGGTCTCGGTGAGGCTCGGCGCGACCGCGTTCACGCGGATGCCGCGCGCGGCGAGATCGAGCGCGAGGGCCCGTGTGAAATTGCTCACCGCGCCTTTCGAGGCGTTGTAGGGGCTCATGCCCCAGTCGCCGCCGATCCCGGAGACCGAGGACACGTTGACGATCGAGCCGTTCGTCTTTTCAAGGTGCGGGACGGCCCGCGAGATCGTGAGATAGAGTGCGTCCACGTTGATCGCCATGACCTGGCGCCAGTCCTCGTAGGCGACCTCGTCGATCGGGCCGGCGACCACGACACCGGCGTTGTTGATGAGCGCGTCGAGGCGCCCGAACTTGTCGAGATGCGCCGCGAAAACACGGTCCACGTCGTCGTGATCGCTGACATCGCCCGCGGCGATCAGGGTGCGGTCGGGTGCGTCGATTTCCGCGGCCACGCGCTCCAGCTTGTCGCGGGTGCGCCCGTTCAGCGTCACGCGCCAGCCCTCGCGGGCGAAGCGCTTTGCCGTGGCCTCGCCGATCCCCGAGCCGGCGCCGGTCACGATCACGGATTTGTCGGTGGTATCGCTCATTGTGCGAGCTCCTTGCTGTTCCGGCCATATGTGCCGTTCGGGCAGGAGCTATAAACCGCAGATGCGGATCGCAACGCCGCGGCGGCATGGATTTCGCGCATTCTGAACGAAATCTTCCGGCGCGCGCGGCGGCCGGAACGAGCGCCGCTCATGCCCGCCCGCCGGTGGCAATCGGTTCGCAGCCGTGACATGCGATGCCGTGCCCATCCACCCGGTGATCGCGAGGCCGCGCCGGCTCGCGATGACGATGAACCCGTGTCTATCGGTGGGGATCGGCGTCCGGCGGCTCGTCCAGCCGGACGATTTCCGCGCCGATAAGATCTGCCCAGCGTGCGGCTTCGTCAGTCGGACACCGCAACCGGCGCGGTGTCCGACCACCGTTCACAGACCTACAATCCGGTTGACCAGCGCCCGGAATCAACCGCGCCGCCTCGTCGGGCGGCGGTCGGGCAGTCTCTGGCTTGGCTCAGACCTGGAAGCGGTGGAGTTCGGCGCCGTACTCGCGGAGCCAGCGCCTTGCGGCGTTCATCTCCGGCATGGTGTCCTTCACCAGGCGCCAGAAGCGCGGCCCGTGGTTCATCTCGCGCAGATGCGCCACCTCGTGCGCGGCGACATAATCCAGCACGAAGCCCGGCGCGAAGATCAGCCGCCAGGAAAACGACAGCGAGCCGGAACACGAGCACGAGCCCCAGCGGGTGGCCTGGTCGCGCACGCCGATGCGCTTGGGCGCCACGCCGAGCGCCTCGGCATGGTGCTCGACGCGGCTGGACAGGTCCGCGCGCGCCTGCCCCTTCAGCCAGTCCGCCAGCCGTCTTGGGGCATGCTCCGGTGCGCCGCTCACACGCAGCCGCGGCAAGGGCACGCCCTGTTCCGCCACGCCCGCATCGGCCCAGTAGCCCTGCCAGACGCCATCGCCGGTGCTGTCGCGCGAAACGACGCTCTCGGCCCGGACCGGCCCAATGAATTCGAGTTGATGCGCGATACCGCGCAGCGGGACCACGGCGCCGCAGGCCAGCGGCACCGGCTGGGGCAGCTTTTCCGTCTGGTCCCGGAGCCAGTCCAGGTGGCGCGCCACGAAGTCACCGGCATCCTCGAGACGCGCGCGCCGCGGCAGCGTCAGGATGGCCGCGCGGCGCGTGTGGCTGACCTTGAGTGAGAGACGTGTTGCGCGCGGCGAACGCCGCACCTCGAGCGGACAATCAAGCCCCTTGACCGTCCAGTGACTGGATGCTGCAGCGCCGCCTACAGCGCCCGCGTGAACCATGTCCATCGGATTCCCCCCGTTTGAAATCCTGAAGCCGCCTAAGACCGAGTTCTTGCCGCCAGACTTTCACGCTAACACGCCCCGATGCGATGAAAACGTTTAAAATTGCGCATCGGGAATAAACGTTAAGATTACCACAGATATTTGGCGGGTACAGTCCTTTTTGTATGCAATCGGCCGAAAGGTTAATGCGGGGGTTGCCCTTCGGCCTCATTCGGCGGCGCCGGAGGGGCCGAATCAGCGCCGTCCTCATGCGCCAGCACATCGACCGTGGAGACGGTCTGGCCGACGCGCACCGCGTCGATGAATGCGCCGCGCTCTTCCGCGGACCGGGCCTCGCGTCGGCTCAGCCGGTAGATCGTGAAGCCCAGCAGCAGCACATGCAGCGCCGCCGTGGTGTAGAACAGACCGCTCAGGCCGCCCGCGTCCATGACGTTCGAGGCGATCAGCGGCCCGACCACCGCGCCGGCGCCCCAGATCAGCAGCAGGCCGCTCGCCGCCTCGACGAAGCCGTCATGCGCGACCGAGTCGTTCATATGCGCGACGCACAGCATGTAGAGCGGGAAGGAGAAGAAGCCGAAAACGCCCGTGAGAACGAGCGAGAAGGTTCCCGTTCCCGTGCCGAAGGCGCTGAGCGCGATTCCCGCCAAAGCGGACAGGAACGCGGTCGCCGCGATCACCAGCCGGCGGTCCATCCGGTCCGAGATCAGCCCGAGCGGCCATTGCCCGACCGCACCGAGCAGGATCATCACGGCCATCGAGACGGCGATATCCTGCGTGCTCGCCCCCGCCCCGGCGAAGAAGATGGGCGCCAGCGACCACACGCAGCCCCCGACGGCACCGACGAGGAAGCTGCCGGCAAGTCCGACCGGCGACATCCGGTAGAGATGGCCCAGCCGGATATGGATCACCTCGATCGGCTTGGGCTGGTCGGCCCGCGACAGGGCGACAGGGACTGCCGCGATGGACACCAGGATCGATGCAATCAGGAACAGCGGGTAATCGCTGGGGCTGGCGATCGGCAGCAGGAGTTGGCCCAGCCCGAGCATGCCGAAGCTGACGATGGCATAGACCGCGAAGACGAAGCCGCGCGTCGTGTTGCTCGCCCGTTCATTGAGCCAGCTTTCGATGACCATGTACAGGATAGCGAAACACACGCCGGTGGCCGCCCGGATCGCGAACCAGAAGGCGGGCTCGATAATGAGCGGATGGCTCAGCACAAGCGCGGAGGCGAGCGCGACCATCGCCGTGAAGGTGCGGATATGCCCGGAATTGCGCACCAGCCATGGGCCGAAATAACAGCCGACCACGAAGCCGAGGAAGTAGGCCGCGCCCAGCGTGCCGAGCTGAAGCTGCGTGAACGCCTCGACCTGCGCGCGGATGGGCAGCAGCGTGCCTTGCAAGCCGCCGCCGAGTTGCAGGAGCGCGACGCCCAGCAGCAATGCCGTAATCGGAGCCACTCTGGCCAGCATGGTCATCCCGCGTCATGTCTCTCCCGCGACACTGCCCGTATACGCGGTGATCGCCCGGCCATGTCGCAAAACGGGCATGTCACCGCCTTCGGGCAGGCCACGAATTTTGTCAAACGAATTGTGGGGCGTTCAGGTCTGGCCGGGTGTTTCGTCGCCGGGCGGGCGGTCGCCGGTGCTTCGCCGCGCACGCGCCTGTGCCTTGCGCTTGCGCAGGTTGGCGCGCAGCGCCTTGGCGAGCCGGGTCTCGCGGCTGCTGGCGGCGGTCGTCTTCGCCGACGATGTGCCGCCGGGTGTCTTGTCATCGTGCGACATCGTTCGCAACACCGCATCTGTATCTACGACCACGATAACCCATCGGCGCCGATGCATGAAACAAATGGTATTGTTTTCCCCCTTGCCCCTGCGCCTTTCGTGACTTATTCAAACGCACAGGGCTGCTGTAGCTCAGGGGTAGAGCACTCCCTTGGTAAGGGAGAGGTCGAGTGTTCAAATCACTCCAGCAGCACCACTACCCTCCTCTCCTATAAGCCCAGAAGTTCAGGGGATTTTCCGGCCCGGCCTCGGTTTGTTCAGGCCGCACGCTTCGTAAACGCGTGCGCTTGATACGCCATGAACATCCCGCGAACGCCGCACGATTTTGCGGGAAGATGGCGCGTTCCGTTCCGCGTCTGTCCAGCGACAACCGGCAACACAGGAGGAACCCATGCCGCTGCGATCTGCGTGGTCGACGAAACGGGCCGGATCGTCAAGGAAACGCGGGCCGCGAGCGATCCGGGGGCCCTGGCTGAAGCACTGCGGCATGTCGATCTGCCGCTGACCACAGGGCGATCTCGACGGATTGTGCAGGCAACGCCTTCCTCTTTCGTCATTTTTCTTCGGGCTCGGTCGCGGATCCTGAGCCGGTCTCAGTCGGGCTAATGTCAGCAGGCGGTTGCGAGGACTTGAGCCGGACGCCGCGCCCCCCGGTCTGGCTGACGGCCCCTTCCGCGATCAATTCGATACCCGCCGCATTGAGCGCCGAGACGAGCTTCATCAGCGAATCGACGTTGCCGCGGATGACGCCGCCGCTGGCTTCCATCCGCTGAATGGTCGGAACGGAGAGGCCGGACAGCTCGGCCAGCTTGCGCTGTTCGAGGCCAAGCAGGGCTCGTGCGGCGCGCAACTGGGCGGCGGTGATCATGCAACAGCCATTGTGTCAAGTTTCAATGATGATATGTAGCAGATAACAGCGCCTTTATGATGTGTCAAATATCATTTCTGACGCTTGTCGCCAGTCTGTTGCCATGGAGTGGCCGGCCCCGCGATCGCGAGCAATGACGAGGCGTCACGTGCATGCGGCGACGTGCAAGGGCCTTACGAGCTTGCGAAGCCGACTCTCAAGTGTTCCTCTCTCCGAGAACCTTCTTGCATTCAGGCGTTCGCTGCGTTCGTCGGGCGAAACGCATTGCCTGCTGAATCTGCTTCGTCAATCCCGGTCATCAGCCCGGAGCATCATGCGCCGGAGCTTGACCGCAAGGACAGTTTTTACCCGGTTGTTAACCATCGGTGCGTGTGCTTGTGATTAGAATGGCGTTCCGCCGCCGGCGGGGCTTGAGGCCGCGCGGCGAGCGCCCGGACTTCATCAGTTCTTGTCAGCGTCGAGTGCGTTCATGCGTGTTCACCGTTCTTCCCTGTCTCCCGCCGGCCCGTCCGCCGACGGCCTCGCCCCATACCTTGACCGGATCGTTCACGACGACTGCCTGCGCGTTCTCGCCGAACTGCCGGAGGCCAGCGTCGACCTGATCTTCGCCGACCCGCCTTATAACCTTCAGCTCGACGGCGACCTGCTGCGCCCGAACAATACGCGCGTCGATGGCGTGCATCAGGACTGGGACCGTTTCGACGATCTCGCCGCCTATGACCGCTTTACGCGCGACTGGCTGCGCGCCTGCCGCCGCGTGCTGAAGCCCGACGGCGCGCTGTGGGTGATCGGCTCGTATCACAACATCTTCCGCGTCGGCGCGGCGCTCCAGGACGCGGGCTTCTGGCTGCTGAACGACGTAATCTGGCAGAAGACCAACCCCATGCCGAACTTCCGCGGCCGGCGCTTTACCAACGCGCATGAAACTTTGATCTGGGCTTCGCACGGCCCGCGCAGCCGCTACACCTTCAACTACGATTCGCTCAAGGCGTTCAACGACGACCTGCAGATGCGCTCGGACTGGCTGCTGCCGATCTGCTCCGGGCCGGAGCGGCTGAAGGACGACACCGGGCGCAAGGCGCATCCGACGCAAAAGCCGGAGAGCCTGCTGTATCGGGTACTGCTGGCGACCACGCGCCGCGGCGACGTCGTGCTCGACCCCTTTGCCGGGACCGGCACGACCGGCGCGGCCGCGCGCCGGCTCGACCGGCGTTTCATCGGCATTGAGCGCGACGGCGATTATGTAAAGGCCGCGCGCGAGCGGATCGCCGGCGTGGAACCGCTGACGGAGCAGGATCTCCAGACCCTCAAGCCGAAACGCGCGGCCAGGCGCATCCCATTCGGCGCGCTGGTGGAAAACGGGCTAGTGGCACCCGGCACGCCGCTTTACGACGCCCGCGCGACAGTCAAGGCACAGGTGCGCGCCGACGGCACGCTGGCCTGCGCCGGCGCGCAAGGCTCGATCCACAAGATCGGCGCGCGGGTGCAGGGACGCTCGGCGTGCAACGGCTGGACGTTCTGGCATTTCCGCGACGGCGGCGAACTGCGGCCCATCGACGTGCTGCGCGAGCGGCTGCGCGCGCGCCTTGCCGGCGGTGGAGCGGAACCGGCGCCGTGAGCGAGGAACGTCTGAATGCCCGTCCCGACTGGGCGTTCCTGCTGCGCGACCTCTACGAATGGTACCGCACCGGCTCGGCCGGCGGCAGCCCGCGCATCCGCACGCATCAGCGCCATGTCCGCGAGCGCCTGAGCCGCGCGCTGAACGCCAACCCGCCGTTCAGCGCCAGCGAGCCGGCGTCCCTGCCGGTGTGCCGGTTCCTGTCCCGCGCGCTGAGCCGGGGGCATCAGACCTCGACGTTTCCGATCCTCCGCTCGATAGAGGCCATCGCGCCTTTGCTGTCGTGGCGCTACGGCTATGACCGGATGCCGCGCGCGCTGGCCGACAAGTACGCCTATGCCGAGATCATGGGGCCGGGCGGGCCGGTGGTCTGGGACGATCTTTCCGTCGGGCTGGTGCTGTTCGCGCCGCGCACGGTCTACCCGACGCACCGGCATACCGGCATCACCGAATCCTATATCTGCCTGAGCGGAGCGGTTTCGCAGAACGATGCGGGCGTGTACGCGCCGGGATCGCTGATCTTCAACCCGCCGGCGCATATGCACCGCATCACCACGGCAGACCGCGAGCCGAGCCTGCTGGGCTATTGCTGGGTGGGCCCGCCGGAAGAACTACGCACTCAGACCATGGCGTTCTCACGTGCGCGGGCCGGGGACGCCGGCTCGGGCTAGATCCATTCTGATCGAAGCGGTTCAACCTCGTCGTTGCCGGGCTTGACCCGGCAACCCAACAAATGCAACAGCCTGCGAGCTTGGCTGTCACGCGGTCTGATCGAACGGATCGTGCTCAGGCTCGCGCGAACCGCATTCAGTACGCCGCGCCGTCGGCCCGAACTGCCTGCAAAAAATGATCGTTTACGCGGGCCCATGAGGCTTTGACGACGTGTACAGCAATGGACGCGCGGGCCCCCTCCGCCCTGCTCATTAACCGAACGCACACCTGTAGACTGAAAACCCGTCAACCGGGAAAACGCTGTCTCGCAGAATGGAACCCCCCTCGCGTGCGTGCAGTTGCACCAATCCAACCCATGCGTGTCAGGAGGACGAAATGTTCCACCACTCTTCGAGGCTTCAGTATGAAGTGCGCGTTGAAAGGCCGAGCCCGGTCTTTGCGAAAATGTTGCAGCAGGCGATTGGCGGCGTGGAGGGAGAAATCCGGGTCGCCATGCAGTATTTCTTTCAGGCGATGGGCGCCCGGGGCGATGACAAGTATCGGGACCTTCTGATGTCCACCGCGACCGAAGAACTTTCCCATATCGAGTTTCTGGGCCATGCCGTCGCGCTCAACCTGGAGGACGCCCCTCTCGAGATGCAGGAAGACGCTGCGCAGGACCCGGTCGTCCACGCCATTCTGGGCGGCATGAATCCCCGGCATGTTCTCTCGTCCGGTCTCGCCGCCATGCCCGTGAACTCTAACGGCGTGCCGTTCCCGATGAGCAACATCTACGCGACCGGCAATATCGCGGCGGACATGCTGGCCAACACCACTGCCGAAGCGGGAGGGCGCGTGCTCGCTTCGCGGCTCTACAACATGACCAACGACCCGGGAATGAAGGACATGCTGTCATTCCTGATCGCGCGCGACACCATGCACCAGCAGCAATGGATGGCCGTCATCGAGGAACTCGGCGGACTTGAAAAGACGCTGCCAATTCCGAACTCGACCCCGGAGGGACACGAGGCGATGAAGCATTCGTACTACTACCTGAACACGCTGCTCGACAAGGAAGCGCCTCAGGCCCGCTGGTCGTCGGGGCCGTCGCTGGACGGCAGGGGCGAGTTCACCGTCAAGCAGCAGCCCGAACCGTTGGGCCAGACACCTTCGCTCGGCAAGGCGCGCAAGGGCTCCGGAGCTCAGAAGGAACAGATGTAAAACGCGCGGCTAGGCCGGGCGGGCGCACCAGAATGTGTACATGCCGTCGAAGGTGCGCGGATTGGCCCGCTCG
>JBKGZY010000028.1:0-18618 GCA_046543175.1 Dichotomicrobium sp. | reverse complement strand
GTACCGGGATGCGAATGGTGCGCGCCTGGTCGGCGATCGAGCGGGTGATCGCCTGACGGATCCACCAGGTCGCGTAGGTCGAGAACTTGTAGCCGCGGCGGTACTCGAACTTGTCGACCGCCTTCATCAGGCCGATGTTGCCTTCCTGAATCAGGTCGAGGAATTGCAGTCCGCGATTGGTGTATTTCTTCGCGATCGAGATCACCAGGCGCAGGTTCGCCTCGACCATCTCCTTCTTCGCGATGCTGGCTTCCTTCTCGCCCTTCTGGACGATCTTCACGATCCGGCGGAAGTCGCCGATGTCCAGACCGGTTTCAGAGGCCAGTATCTGGATCTGCTCGCGGATATCTTCGGTCTTCTCGCGTTCCTTGGCGACGAAGTTCTGCCAGCCGCGGCCCTTGAGCTGACCGACACGATCGAGCCAGTTGGGATCGAGCTCGCTGCCATAATATTCGCGCAGGAAGTCGTCGCGCTTGACGCCGTGGGATTCGGCCAACCGGAGCAGCCGGCCCTCGTAGCCCATCAGGCGCTTGTTGATGTCGTAGAGTTGCTCGAGAAGGGATTCGATGCGGTTGTTGTTGAGCGACAGGCTCTTGACGTTGGTGATGATGGCGTCCTGGAGCTTCTTGTAGCGGCGCTGCTGCTGCGGGCTGAGCGCCTCGTTCGTCGCCATCTTCTTCTCGACGAGCTGGTCCTGAAGCTTGCGCAGCTTTTTGTAGTCCTCGGCGATGCGGTCGAACGTCTCCAGCACCTTCGGCTTGAGTTCGGCCTCCATCGCGGCCATCGAGATGCTGTTGTCGTAATCGTCCTCGTCGTCGTCTTCCGCGACGCCTTCCTCGGACTCTTCTGCCTGTTCACGGTCCTCGCTGGCGTTGTCGTTGTCGCCGAGCGCCGCCGCGCCGCCCGCCGGCGGCGTGCTGCCGTTCGCGCTTTCCGCGGCAGTCTTCTGCGCCGCCTCGCCGTCGCCCGCGGTCTGCCCGGCAGGCTGCGCTTCCTCACTCGAAGCCGCTTCCGCGCCGCCCGCGAACGGCCCGGCATAGGTGGCTTCCAGATCGATGATGTCACGCAGCAGGATCTTGCCCTCGTTGAGCTCGTCGCGCCAGATGATGATGGCCTGGAAGGTCAGCGGGCTTTCGCACAGCCCGGCGATCATCGCCTCGCGGCCAGCCTCGATGCGCTTGGCGATGGCGATTTCGCCCTCGCGCGAGAGCAGTTCGACCGATCCCATCTCACGCAAATACATCCGCACCGGATCGTCCGTCCGGTCGGCGGAGGGTTCCGCCGCGCGCTCGGTCTTGGCCGGCGCCGCGCGTTCTTCGGTCAGTTCGCCGCCTGCCGCCTCGGCCGCCTGATCCTCGATTTCTTCGGCTTCCACCACATTGATTCCCATATCGGCGAGCATCGCCATCGTGTCCTCGATCTTCTCCGAGGACACTTCTTCCGATGGCAGCACCTCGTTGAGTTCGTCATAGGTGACGTAGCCGCGCGCCTTAGCCGTCTTGATCATCCGCTTCACGGATTGATCGGACATGTCGAGCAGCGGACCGTCCTGTCCCTCCGTCTGAGCTGGCTCCTGATCCGTGTTCTTCGCCGTGCTCGTCGCCATTAACTCACTCCAAACGATGTCGCGTGCAATGTTCGCTCCGCGCGTGGCGCATCTGCCGCTTGATCGCTACAAACAGGAAGGGTCGCGTAAACTCGACGCCGACATTGCCTCGCCGAAACCGGTTCCCGGCGGCATGGCCGCGATGTGAGCGTTTCCATATGCCCGCCAGTCCGCAACCCGCATAACCTCGATCCTATCGCCTACGGCGTCAGCCCTAATCAGGTCTTAACCAGACGCTTGTCGCCGCCTTTGCGCGGAAAAGGCGGCAAAACCGCGTTGCGTTCCGGCCACATCCGTTGTCGACGCCGACCTGCGCTACCAATGTCGGTTCACTCGCCGGTGTTGCCGACGATTTGATCGAAATTCGCCAGTTCTTCGCTCAGGGCGCGCAGTCGTGCGAAGTTGTCTTCCGATTGCTCCTGCACGAACGCATCTTCCGCAGCCGAGAGTTCGTCTTTTAACGCGGATGCCTTCCTGTGCAAAGCCATGATGTGACGCCAGCCCGCTTCGACGACCTCGCGGGACGCATCCGAGCGGAAATGCGAACCCAGTTCGCGCTCCGCCAGCCGTTCCGTCTCCTGAAGAGCGCCGTCCAACCCCATTTGGTGCAGGTGATGCCGGAGTGAATGGATGTCAAGTTTATTCACTGTAATGTGGGCGGCCGTCAAGCCGTTGAGAAGCTGCCGCGCCGGCGCGTTTTCGAATTGAAGTGTGGCGAGATCATCCGCGAAATCGTCCAGCAGCCAGGGATGGCGCAACAGCGCCTGCACGATCACCGCTTCGCGCGCGGGCGCCCCGCTATCGTTCCGGCGCACGAGCGGGCTGTTCGCCAGCGCTTCGCTGGCACCGGCAGCTTCGCCCGCGTAGCCGCGTGACGGCCGGCGCGTTCCATATTGATGCGCCGAGCGCCGCCCGCCCTGTAACGTTTGCCTGTGCGCCGGCGCGCGGAACATGTGGAACAACCGGTCCTTGAAGGCACGCGAATAGTAGTTGCGCACGGTCGGCTCGGCGATGGTCTGGCTGAGTGCGCGCAGCCGCGCCTCCAGCGCCGCGCGCCGCTCCGGTGTGGTCCATGTGCCGGCGCTGGTCTCGCGCTGCCAGATCACGTCGATCAGCGGTTTGGCCTGTTCCAGAACGGCACGCATGGCGCCCGCGCCCTCGCGCCGGATCAGGTCGTCGGGATCCAACCCCTCGGGCAAATAGGCGAAACGCAGGCTCTTGCCGGGGCTGAGCAGCGGCAGCGCGGCCTCCGCCGCGCGATAGGCCGCGCGCCCGCCCGCCTCGTCGCCGTCGAAACACAGGATCGGTTCGTCCGCCATGCGCCAGAGCAGCTTGAGCTGCTGGTCGGTGAGCGCCGTACCGAGCGGGGCGACGGCGTGATCGAACCCCGCCGCGGCCAGCGCGATCACGTCCATATAGCCTTCCGCGACGATCACCTCGCCGCGCTCATGCGCCGCTTGCCGCGCGTTGGCGGTGTTGAACAGCACCGCGCCCTTGTGGAACAGCGGGGTCTCCGGCGAGTTCAGGTATTTCGCCGGCTGGTCCGGGTCGAGCGCGCGCCCGCCGAAGGCGATGACCCGCCCGCGGGGATCGGTGATCGGGAAGACGATGCGGTTGCGGAAGCGGTCATAGGGCGTGGCGATGTCCTCGCCCGCGATCACCATGCCCGCGGCGGCCATGTCGTCGATACCAAAGCCCTGCGCGGCGAGGTGGGATTTCAGCGCAGTGCGCGAGGCGGGCGCGTAGCCGAGGCGAAAGGCCGCAATCGTTTTGTCGTCCAGCCCGCGCTTGCGCAGGTAGTCGCGCGCCTCCGCGCCGGCGTTGCCGCGCAGTTGTTGCTCAAACCACGCGCAGGCGGCCTCCGTCAGCCGGTGAAGACGGTCGCGCTCGGCCTCGCGAGCTTCGTCCTGCGCGGTCGGCTTGGGCAGATCGACGCCCGCCTCGTTGGCGAGTTGCTGCACGGCCTCGGGGAAGGACAGCCCCTCGGTCTTCATGACGAAGGTGAAGATGTCGCCGTGCTCGCCCGTCGCGAAGCAGTGATAGAAGCCCTTCTGGTCGTTGACCGTGAAGGAGGGGGTCTTCTCCTCCTTGAACGGCGACAGCCCGACGAACTCGCGGCCCTGACGCTTGAGCCGCACGCGCCGCGAGACGACGGCGGAGACGGGCAGGCGCGCGCGGATTTCATCGAGCAGGTGCGGCGGGAACTTCATCGGCGCTCACGAACCGTTGGCGAACGCGGCGATGATGGGGTGATTCGTCTACATGCGCGGGGGCGCGGCAAGCGCCCTGTGACTTCCGGGGACAAACAGCTGTGCAGCAGTTGACCGGGAGCGTGATCACCCCTATTGTATTTACAAAAATAGATACTGGGAGGAAACGTTTCATGAAGATGCTCGGAGGCGGGGTGCGCCAACTCTGGATGTATCTAGACAAGGAGGGCGGACGGCGAGAGCGTCCGCCTTTAAATGAATATGCAATTCGGCGAATTCGACTGGGACGAGGACAAGCGCTCGTCCAACATCGAGAAGCATGGAATCGATTTTGAAGATGCCATCGAAGTTTTCGAGTATTCGAACTATACGGCTCCTTCGCATCATTCCACAGAGCAGCGGTTCATCACTGTTGGCTGGATGCAGGGCCGCGAGATCGCGGTTATCTACACCATAAGGGGCCAGACCGCGCGGATCATTTCCGCGCGAAGAGCGCGAACCAATGAGCGAAAAGCACTACACGAAACGACACGCGGGCGATCGCCGGAAGGGTAAGACCGACTGGGCGCGCGTCGATGCGATGACGGACGAGGACATCGACCGCGCGATTGCCGAGGATCCGGACTCCGATCCCGCCAATTTCGACTGGTCGAAGGCCGAGGTCGTCGTCCCGCCGAAAAAGAAAGCGGTCAGCATCCGCCTCGACGAGGACGTTCTCGACTATTTCCGCGCGCAGGGGCCGGGCTACCAGACCCGGATCAACGCGGTGCTGCGCCACTATGTCGAGCACCAGCGCGAACGCGAGGACTGACCCCGCGGGCTACGACGTGGCGCGGGGCCTTTGCGCAGCACCGGGGTAGCACAACTCCGCGCGGCGGAACTGGTACAGGTCGAGCGCCACGGCCCCGAGCAGCACCGCGAAGCCCAGCCCTTCCAGCAGCGGATCGTAATTCACGAACATGACGTAAGCGACCAGCCCCGCGCCAAGGACCGCGGTGGCGAGCGGCTAGGGCTGGCCGTGACGGCGCAGGTTGAAGGCAGTCCCCACCACGGCGAGAGCGGCGGCGGCGGTGATGGTCGCGGCCCACACGCCTTCGTTCAGCGGAAAACCAAGACCCACCACGGAGAGCGCGGCGAGCACGGCCAGGGTGCCATAACAGGCCACGATCGCCGCCACGGCCGCGACAGCGCCCCACAAGCCGCGCTCGCCGATGCCGCTTGTCAGGCGCCGCGGGTTGAGCCGGCGCGCGAACCGCGCCAGAGGCGCGCGGGCCTCAGTTTCGCCGTCGGCGGGCCGGCGCATGGTAATTTCCATGCTGCGCGCACCAAGGTTGCTGGCGATCTGCCGGGTATCCGCGCTCGAACTCTCCGAGAAATAGTCGAACTCGTTCAGCGTCTCGACTTCGGTGAAGCCGGCCTCGCGGAAGTCTTCCAGGTAGTCCTCGTCGATGGAGGCGCCGACCACGCATTCAGCCCACAGCTTGGGATCGTTGCGACCGCCGAGCGGCACCGGCCTTGCGATGACGATGTCGGCGATCTGCACGCGGCCGCCGGGACGCAGCACGCGGAAGATCTCCGCAAATGCGCGGCGCTTGGCGGGGACGAGGTTCAGCGCGCCGTTGCTGGTGACAACATCGACGCTGTTGTCCGGCAGGGGGATCGCCTCGGCGTCGCCCTCGATCGGCTCGACGTTGTCGATGCCGGCTTCTGCCAGCGTGGCCCTGAGCTTTTCGAGCATGTCGGGCGTGATGTCGAGCGCCCATACCTTGCCTGTCTCGCCGACGAGGCGGCTCGCGATCAACGTATCGGTGCCCGACCCCGCGCCGATGTCGAGCACGGTGTCGCCGGGCCGGATCACGCCCGCGCGGAAGGGATAGCCGACCCCGGCGAACGAGGCGACTGCCGCCTCGGGTAGCGAGTCAAGCTCGGCCTCTGGGTAGCCTACGGCGCGCGCGGCGGCACGGCCGACAGGAAAATGGAAGCCTTGCGACGGCGCGGCCGCCACCTCGGCATACATCGCCTGCACGGCGGACGTGACCTGATCCTTCGAGAACCCGAGAATTGCGACCATGATGTTTCCTCCCTTGTTTGTTCGCGCGCCCGTTTGTGGTACGCCTTTTAATAGCGCGAGACGATCGACCGGACGCGCCGGCGCAGGGAGTCCGGCGCCTTGCGCTCGCCGGTCTCCACGACCCGCTGGCGCAGCCGGCGTTCAAACTCGGCCCTGGTGAAGCAGGCGCGACAGGTTTCGATATGCCGCGCGATATCCGCCTCGGCCTCGGCGTCCAGCTCGCGGTCGAGATACTCCAGCAGCTTCTCGATCACTTCCTCGCAGGTGAGATCTCTGCTCATTCCGCACCGTCCTTCGAGGCGGCGGCGACGCCGATCTGGCTGGCCTGGCGCCACAACGCCTTCTGCAAAAGGGCGCGTCCGCGGCTGAGCCGCGAGCGCACCGTACCGACAGGAAGCTCCAGCGTCTCCGCCGTCTCGTCGTAGCTGAACCCCCAGACCTCGACCATGATCACCACCAGCCGGAAGGCCTCCGGCAGCGCGTCCAGCGCTTCCTCGATGTCTTCACGGAGCAGCTTGTCGAGAAGCTGCTGCTCGGGATTGCCCCACCACAGCAAGAAAGGCTGGTGGACCTGCTCAAACAGGGAAAACCTGTCCAGCGTGTCCTGGCACTCCACGATGTCCTCGCGCCGCGCAACCAGCCGCCGACGCTCGCTGATGTAGGTGTTGACGAGAATGCGAAAGACCCATTTCTCGAAACTCTGTTCGTCTTTCAGGCTGTCCAGCCTGTTCCAGGCCCTCGCGAGGGCCTCCGCGACGAGGTCCTCGGCGTCCGCGCCGACGCGCGTCAGCCGCAGCGCCGTGCCGTAGAGGCGGTCCATGAGACGCTCGACCTCGGTTTCGAAAAACCGGCGGCGCCAACGCTTGTCGTGGCATTCGATGTCGGCCATCGCCTTGTACGCTTTCCGGCAACGGGGACCGGGATAGTCATTCCCGGCCCCTTGCCTGACACGGCGCCCAGAGCCCAGCTTAGGTCTTCACGGCGAGCAGCGAAATGCTCTTCACGCCGAACTTCTCGCATGCGCCCCGTGCATTCTCGGAGATGAACTGGTAAGCGGTATTGTCTTCCACGGTTTCAAGACGCATGCCCGCAGCCTGGATCATCGTGCCGTAGTCGTCCTGCCGGGCCGCGCCGCCGATGCACGCTGCCCATAGATCGGCGTTGCACTTGATGCCTTCGGGAAGCTGGCTTTCGCTGACGATATCGGAGATGGCGAACCGCCCGCCTTTTTTCAGGATGCGGGCAACCTCGCGGAACACCTTGGACTTGTCCGGCGCCAGGTTGATGACGCCGTTGCTGATCACGAGGTCGGCGGTTCCCTCGGGCAGTCCCGTCTCCTCGATATAACCTTTCAGGAAGGTGACGTTGCCGAAGCCGTCGCGCTCACGCAGCGCCTGCGATTTGGCGAGCTGTTCATCGGTCATGTCGATACCGATCACCCTGCCCGTATCGCCGACCTTCAAAGCGGCGATGAAGGCGTCCATGCCCGAGCCGCTGCCGAGATCGACGACAGTCTCGCCCGGCTTCGTGCCCGCCAGGTGGAAGAAGTGGCCGACGCCGGCGAAGGACTCGATCGATTCCGCGGGAATGCGGTCGAGGTCTTTCGGCGGGTAGCCGAGCCGCTCGGCCAGCGCGCGGCCCATCTCGAAATGGAACTCGCCCTTCGGATTCTCCGCCACGTCGCGGTACATGGACTTGACCTTCGATTCCAGGTCCTTTGGATCGAAGGCGACTGTCGGTGCATCACTCATATCTGCTTCCTCCATTACTGATTTCCGCTTCCGGCTGGCACCGCTTTCAGAAGCTCACGGTAGCCGCGCCGGCCTTGATGCGTTCGTGCATGATAGCGGCGCCGGTAATGACGACCCCGTCGATCAGGTCGTTCTCGTCGTAGCCACGCTCCTTGACGCAGGGCGTGCACGCCCACACTTCGCCGCCACGCTCCAGGAAGTCCCGGATCAACGAGGCCAACGGCTCCATCGGGCTCACCTGCGTCATCTCGACTGCGCCCTTGCGCACGAGATCGACAGCCCCGCTGGTGAGAAAGATCGAGACCTTGAGGCCCGCGGTGATGCCGCCATTGGCGACGGTAAACCCGACTGAAGAAAGTTCGTGTTCGGCGCCGTGCGTCATGACGACGACAAGTTCGCGTGTGTCTTCGGGCATGTTTCCCCTCCCTTAATTGCAATTGTCCAAGCCCTGCATTTCGGCCAGGGCTTCTCGCTTGGTCTGAAGCACCAGAACATCCGGGGTCACGATGCCGTCGGCGTCGGGTTTGCGGGCGTCGGGATGCAGCCAGCAAACGCCGTACCCCTTGAGCATCCACCGGCCCGACACTTCACGCGCCTCCGCTACGGTCCGGCCGGCAGCGCTTGCCGTGATCGGGCCTTGCCGGAATTCATCGCTCCAGTCTTCAAAGGTGAGGCACATCTCTCGGTCTCCTCCTGTTGGTGCACGGCCGCGATGGCTGACCGCGCAGAGATCTGGCCCCCCTGACGGGCCTGTCTTCGATGCCCGTGACGCCGAGGACGCATCGCGTCTGAAAAAAGTTCCCGGAAAATGCCACCACGCAGCCGGAAATGGGGAGGACGGGCGGAACGGAGCGCGCGTGGCCAATCCTCAGCGGGAGTTGTTCCTGGAAAACTTTGCCGGCTGCGGCGACCGCGCCAGGCGCTGGAAAGAGCGAGAGCATTTTCAGCAAATGTGGGAACCGGTTTTGCGGCCGAAGCCGAAGGCCGGCGCGAAGCGACGCAAATGCGATAAATCGACAACTTAGAGCGCGTTCCCTGATGCCGATTTCTTTGAACGCGCTCGAGCTCGGTCGGGATCCGCCTGACGGGGGACCGGGGAAGATATCAAGCGCACCGTTATGCCGGATCTGTACGCTGGCGGCGATGCCGGTTCGGCCAAGAGTGATCGGGTGGGTTATGCGGATGCGGCTATGCCGATGATCTGTCCGCAGCCCCATGACATCGCGATGGACGTGATCGTGACGGAGCCCGATGTCCGCTGGCCCGGCGGCCATGTTGATCGGACAGAGCCATAGGATTACGCGACTGCTCCGCTCCGGGGATTTTCCGTTCAGATCACTTCATGTTCGTGCTTGCCTTCTCCGTCATCCCGTGCGCGATGCGGCGTCTTGCGCCGCTTCGCAGACACGGGATCGCTTTCGATTTATTTCCTCCCGATCCCGGGTTAGCAGCGCACCACTCACGTGCTGCGCTGCACCCGGGACGATGTTTGCTGCTGGCCTGCGGCGATGGCGCGAACGGTTCCCGGAACGGCGGTGGGCGTGTGTTTACGCCTCCGACTTCTTCATCGCGGCGTCCAGGCTCCACGGACCGGGACCTGCGAAGACCAGATAGAGGAATATGAAGCAATACAGGATCGCCGCGTCTCCGCCGTTGTTCGTCGGGAACAGGTCGCGCGGCGCATGCGCCAGCCAGTACGCGAAGGCCATCGTGCCCGAGGCGAGGAAAGCCGCCGCGCGGGTCTGGAAGCCGAGCACGATCGCGACGCCGCAGACGATCTCGATCACGCCGGCGAACCACGGCAACGAGAACATCTCGACCACGCGGTCCGTCGGCGGGATGCCGAGATGCTTCTGCGTGCCGTGCAGGAGAAAGATGAAGCCGGCGACGATCCGCAGGATGCTGAGGATGCGCGGCTGCCAGGCGGTAAGCGTATCCATGAGTCCTCCCCCTTGTGTCGGTCGGTCTTGCCCGTGCGCGGGTTTTACGTATCGCGCGACCGATCCTTCGTCGTTAGCACGCTTTCGCGGCTTCGTCATCAAGACGCGGCGGTCGAGCGCGTGCAGCACGACCCTGCGCTTACGCCCCGGCGCGCGCGGCGATTGCGTCGGCCAGCGCCACGGTGCGCCGCGCCATTTCCGCATGCAGCCGCTCGACCATCCTGCCGTTCACCGTGATCGCGCCCTTGCCCGCGTTTTCCGGTTTCTCGAATGCCGCGATGATTTCACGCGCGTCCGCGACCTCATCGTCCGAAGGGGAAAACGCGGCGTTGCACGGCGCGATCTGGCTGGGGTGAATGAGCGTCTTGCCGTCCATGCCCAGCTCGCGTCCCTGAGCGCATTCCGCCGCGAAGCCTTCCGGGTCGTCCAGCGTGTTGTAGACGCCGTCCAGGACCTCCACCCCGTATGCGCGCGCGGCCAGCACCAGGTTCGACAGCCACGGCAGCATCGGCGCGCGGCCCGGCACGATCGCCGCGCGGGTTTCCTTGGCGAGGTCGTTGGTGCCCATGACGAACACGGTGAGCGGATAGCGCTCGGCCGGCCCCGCCGCGGCGATTTCCGGCGCGCGGATGACAGCGAGCGGCGTCTCGATCATGGCCCAGAGTGCGAGCCCGGCGGGCGCGCCCTGCTCGCTCAGCAGGTCGCGGACTTCGGCTAGCCCTTCCGGCCCCTCGACCTTGGGCAGCAGGATCGCGTCGGCGCCCGACCCCGCCCCCGCGATCAGGTCGTCGCGGCCCCACGGGCTGTCCAGCGCGTTGGTGCGCAGGATCACCTCGCGCGGGCCGAAGCCGCCCTCGCGGAGGGTCGCCAGCGCCTGTTCCCGCGCGCGTTCCTTTTCCTCCGGCGCGACGGCGTCCTCCAGGTCGAGCAGCACGCCGTCGCACGGTAGTGAGCGCGCCTTGTCGTGCGCGCGCGGGTTCGAGCCGGGCATGTAGAGAACGCTTCGCCGGGGCGTGATCACGCGCTGTGTCCTTTCCTGCCGGTTGGTCTGCCGCGAGGATACGGGGCCGGGCAGGGGCGCGCAAGAATACGGCCTGGCGGCTGCATGGCGGGCATGCGCCGTCATGGAGCGCCGATGGTTTGCCGTGGCGTTGGGTCATGGTAAGGGTTCGCGCGCTACGCGCGTTTGGATCAGCCCATGCCCACCGTTCTGTCCATATCCTCGCAGGTCGTCCACGGCCATGTCGGCAACTCGGCCTCGGTGTTCCCGCTGCGCCGGCTGGGCGTGCATGTGCTGCCGGTCCCGACGATCCTGCTAAGCAGCCACCCCGCCATTCCCGTGCACGCGATCCAGCGCATCGCGCCGGACAAGCTCGACGAGATGGTCGGCGCGCTCGCGGCGAATGGCTGGCTCGACGGGCTCGACGCGGTGCAGACTGGCTATCTGCCCAGCGCCGCGCATGTGGCCGTGGCGGCGAAGTGGGCGCGGCGGCTGAAAGCGGACGGCGCGCTTTACGTCTGCGACCCGATCATCGGCGACGAGCCGGCGGGGCTGTATGTGCCGGAAGAAAGCGCGCGGGCGATCGCGGACGAACTGCTGCCGCTGACCGATGTCGCCACGCCCAACCGCTTCGAGCTGGGCTGGTTCGCGGGGGCCGAGATCGCGGATTTGGCGGGGGCGCTGGCGGCGGCGCGGGCGCTTCCGGCGGAGTGCGTGCTGGCCACCTCCTGCCCGGCGGACGGGAAGCTCGTCAACCTGCTGGTGGCGCGGGCGAAGGCGTGGCGCACGGAGGTCGGCGCGCATGAGCGGGTGATCCCCGGCGCGGGGGACTTTTTCGCCGCGCTTTGGCTGGGGCATGTGCTGCGTGGGGAGAGCCGGGTGACAGCGCTGGCGCTGGCGACGGCGGGGACGGAGGCCGCGATCGCCGCGAGCGGCGGCGAGGGCATCGACATCGTCGGCACGCAGGCGCTTTGGACCGCGCCGCAGCCTTGGCCTGTGGTGGGTCTTTAATCATTTCTCGCGAAAAAGTTGCTGCCAGCGCATAGAGATCGCGGACGCATCTCCTTGCTCACCTGACTATCGTGTGATGACAATAGGGCGTGCACAATTAGTGTCGGTTGACAGCCGCAATGTCATCGCTGTTCATTCTCTTTTGTCCGTGGCGCTGGAGCCTTCTGCAATGGCGGTTTCAATCTTGTCTATGTGAGTGCTGATGTCTCGGAAATTCTCGTCTAAATTAATTCCAATTAAATTGAGTGTCATCCAGGAGAATACACTTATCAAGAACACAAATAAAGCAAAAGCTCCTGCGATAATTGCCAGCGGAACGCTGTCTGTATATTGATAAACACCTGCTATACCAACAACAGCAGACACGCTAGCAAGAGCGCTAATTCCCTGCATCGTACTATTGTAATTGAAAGCATCTTCCAGTTGTTTTTCGCTTATAGTGATTTTTTCTTCTTTTGCTTTAGACATATTTACCTCCTGATCATTCTTTTCTGCTCCTGCCATCAAAGTCCGGTTTGCGGCGCTCGCAATAGATGGTGACGAAGTCGTTGATGCAAATGTGCGTGAAGGTGCGAAATTCTTTTCCGCAATCCGTGTTATTTTGTACGAAGGCAGGAACGGCGAGGTCAACCATCGGTCTTAGCGGCTCCATCAAAACTAGTGGAGTGATTCTAACGCTTGCTTCCCGCGCTGGATAGCTGCGAAGACGCGGTTGGGATCGGCGGTCCAGACGTAGTTTTGGGTCGCCGTTGTGCTCGGCGACGTAGCGGTTGATGGCGGCCTGAAGGTCGACGAGCGAGCAGAAGACGCCGCGTTTGAGGCGGCGTTTGGTCAGCGCTGCGGAGAAAGTCTCGACGGCGTTGAGCTAGGAAGCCGAAGTCGGGGTGAAGTGGAAGGTCCAACGCGGGTGCCGGGTCAGCCAGGCCCTGACATTCGGATGCTTGTGGGCGGCATAATTGTCGAGAATGGCGTGAACGACCTTTCCCGCGGGGACGGCGCGCTCGACCTGGTTCAGGAACCGGATGAACTCCTGATGGCGGCGGCTGATGACTGTTCCTTCCGGCACGTTCAAAGCAGCGAACAGCATTGTCGTGCCGTGGCGCTTGTAATCGTGCGTCATGGTTCCGCAGCGGCCCTTCTTCATCGGCAGGCCCGGCTGGGTGCGGTCGAGCGCGAAGAATCTGCGATTTCTCGTCGATCGAAACGACGACGGCGTGCGCCGGCGGATCGACATAGAGCCCGACGATGTCGGCGAACTTCTCGGCGAATTCGGGATCGTTCGAGAGCTTGAATGCCTTGATGCGATGCGGCGTCAGTCCATGCGCCTTCCAGATGCGAAAGACGCTCGTCGCGCCGCCGCCCGCCGCCCTGGCCATCGAGCGCAGCGTCCATTGCGTCACCTCGCCCGCAGGCGCGGCCAGGGTCAGATCGACAATCTCGGCGACCTTCTCGGACGGCAGAGGCGCTCTGCCGGGCTTTCGCGTCTTGTCGCAAACAAGCCCGTCGACGCCTTCGTGCATGAAACGCTCCTGCAAGCGCCAGACGACCGGCTTCGACAACCCCGAACGGCGCATCACTTCGTTCGTGCCGCAGCCCTCGGCGGTCGCGAGGATCACCCGCGCCCGCTTCACATGCTTTTGCGGCGTGTTGCCATCGGCGATGATGGCTTCAAGGCGGAGCCGGTCTCTTGGCGTGACCGAAACGACGATCCCTGTTCTCATTCGTGCTGCTTGAACCGCTTCGGCCTATCTGGGAATTCTCTGATTGGAGCAATCCACTAGCCTCGCCCCCCAACTCCGGTCGAAAAGGTTGTCCCGCTCGTGACAAGCCACACACAACAGGGCAGACTGGCATGGTTACTGCAGTGGGTGGGCCCATGAGACTCAACGTGCGACGCATCGCCAGCAAGTTCCGTCCGGCAATGTCGGTCAAGCCGCCGGCGACACACGCCGCCGCCTTCCATCCCAGCCGCGGGAAGGCGCGCAGCTTCATGATGCGACGTTCCCCTCTCAAGATCTACGGCCAGATCGGATCGCTGGAAGTGCGCCTCGCGCGCTCGCGCGGCGATGTCCGCCGGGCGCAAAAACTGCGCTACCGGGTCTTCTACGAAGAGATGGCGGCCATACCCGACGCCACGACCATGCTCAACCGCCGCGACGAAGACCCGTACGACGCAATCTGCGATCACCTGCTCGTGGTGGATCGCGGCGCGGTACCCAGGACGCGCCAGCGCTGGCCGCGCCGTTCCCGCGTCGTGGGCACATACCGCGTGCTGCGCCAGGAGATCGCGGAACGGCATGGCGGCTTCTACACCCAGAGCGAATACGACATCGCCCCGCTGGTCGCCCGCAAGCGCGATACTCATTCCTTCATGGAGCTTGGCCGCTCCTGTGTGCTCAAGCCGTACAGGACCCGGCGCACCGTGGAACTGCTCTGGCAGGGTATCTGGACCTATGTCCGCGAGCACGGCGTCGATGTCATGCTGGGCTGCGCCAGCTTCGCCGGCACCAACCCGGTAGAACACGCGATGGCGCTTTCCTTCCTGCACCACAATGCCGGCGCGCCGGAGGAATGGCGGGTGCGCGCGCATGAGCATCTATATCACGACATGAACCTCATCCCCGCCGATCAGGTCGATCAACGCGCCGCGCTCAAGGCCCTGCCGCCGCTTATCAAGGGCTATCTGCGCCTGGGCGCCTATGTTGGCGACGGCGCCGTGGTCGACCACCAGTTCGGCACGACCGATGTCCTCATCATTCTTCCGGTCGAAGCCATCGACACCAGGTATTTCGGTCATTTCGGCGCGCCCAACCAGTCGGCGCCGCGCGTGGCGATGCGCGAGCCCAGTGAAATGATCTGATCGGCAGTTTCCGGGCGACGGGAGAATGCCTCAACCAGACGACAAAGCCGGTTCTTTCCGTTGCGCGCTCGTCCAGTTGCGCTCGAGCCGGGACACGGCCGCATCGATCGACACCGCCGTACCGCTGATCCGCGATGCCGCGGCGCGGGCCGATTATGTCCTCACCCCGGAAAACACCTCGCTGATGGAAATGCGCACCAAACCCCTGTTCGCGGCCATCGCGCCGGAAGAGGAGACGCCCGCCCTCGGCACGTTCCGCGATCTCGCCGCCGAACTGCGCGTATGGCTGCATATCGGCTCGATAGCGATCCTCGTCGGCGACCGTCGCGCCGCCAACCGCTCGTTCCTGTTGGCACCGGACGGCACGATTGCCGCGCGCTACGACAAGATTCACATGTTCGATGTCGATCTGCCGGGCGGGGAAAGCTACCGCGAATCGAAGAACTACCGGCCGGGCGAGGACGCGGTTCTCGCCGCATTGCCCTGGGGCATGCTCGGCCTGACCACCTGTTACGATCTGCGCTTCCCGGAACAGTACATCGCGCTGGCACAAACCGGAGCGGATTTCATCACCGTCCCTTCCGCCTTCACGCGCCGGACCGGGGCGGCGCATTGGCATGTTCTGCTGCGCGCGCGGGCGATCGAAACGGGGTGTTACATCTTCGCGGCCGCCCAAGGCGGCCTCCACGACAACGGCCGGGAAACCTACGGCCACAGCCTGATTGTCGACCCGTGGGGGGAAATCATCGCGGAAATATCGGGTGATGAGCCAGGTCTCGTCGTCGCGGAGATCGATCCGGCGAAGGTGGAACAAGCGCGCGCCAGGATCCCGGCCCTACAGCACCGGCGGGACTTCCGCGTTCGCAACATTTCCTGACAAACGCTGGCTTTGTCGCCGCGTCGCCCCGGCAATCCATCGACCGGGACCGCCAACGCCCGTCAGTTGAACGCGCCGGCGGTCAGATCGCGCCGGAACTCGCCAAGCCAGGCCTGCTGACGCCCGCGCCGATAGGTCTGCCGGACCTTGGTGACTTCGTTGCGCACGATCACGAAGTTTGCCTTCGAGCCTGCCTCGCCCGTCATCACCTGGACCGAAAAATCCCCGTGAAGATAGCCGACATCCGCGACCGCGCGCTGTAGCGCGTCCTGCTCGATTTGCTGGCTCATGGTGTCCATCCCCCGAATGGTCTGCATTTCGGGGAGGAGCGTGTCAGAGTCGCCTTATCGAGGCGTTAAGGCGACGGAAAGGATGGGTGGCAAGGCCGCGCCGGGGACCGGCACGGCCGCCTGATCGTGGCGCCGTATGTCACGCGCTGGAGGCGTAGCGGCTTACGGTGCGTGAAACCTGCTGCTGAAGCGGCTGCGACGCCTCGGTCGCAATGCGCGCGCCCAACTGCTGGATTTCCTCGGACTGCGCCTTCAGGGCATCGAGCCGATCGCGCATGAAACCGGCCTGGAGCTCCATCGCCTCGGCCTGCGTCCGGGCACCCGCGAGCTTGCGGGCGAACTCGAACCCCGCGTTCACGTTACGCTGGGTCATTTCCATGACCTTGGTGTTGAACTCCGTGGTGCCCTTGCTGGCCTGTTCCAGCGAAGTCTCCATCGCGGCGGTCGCCTCTTCCATCGCCTGACGCGCCTGCGCATACGATTCGCGAAGCTGCGAGAGCGTCTTTTCGGCGTAGCTGCGCACCGCTTCCGGCGCGTCGCCGGCCTGCTCGCCGAAGTTCGGCGTCGGCGCGGCGACCTGGGCGGGGGAGAAGCCGGTCTCGTGCGGATTCGTCGAAGCCGGGGTGCTCGTCGGATCGGTATTCATGATCGTGTCTCCTTCGATTGATGACGTGTCATCCAACATTGCACAAGACGTTACGCCTTCGGCTGAGCCTTCTGCGCGGCCTCGGCCATCAGTTTCGAGAATTCCTGGGCCTGCTGGGAATAGGTCTCCATCTGCTGGCGCGCGAACTGGCTCTGGATCTCCATGACTTCCTGCAGGTCCCGGGCCTTCACCAGACGCTCGGCAAGATCGAAGCTCGCCTGCACGTTGGCCTCGGCATACTGCATGGTCTTTTCCTGGATCTCCTTGGTGCCAACACCCATCACGTTCGTGGAATTGGCGAACATGCCCTGGGCCTGGCGCGCGGCGTCCATCAGCCGGTCATAGGCGTCCTTGGTCTGCTCCACGCTTTTCTCGGCCATCTGCCGAACCGGAGCGGGGATATCGAATGTAGTTGCGTCGTTCATTTCAGTTCTCCTCGGAGTCAATGCTGAGAAGCCATTCAATCTCTGGTCGGCGCGAAAATGGCGTTCCGCCTGCCGACACCCACTAGGTAATATGTGTTTTGCTGCGTTGCAACATTCTTTTGCAGCGCAGCAAAAATTTTTTGCCAGCCTGCTTTCCCTGGGTGGCACGACTTTGCTGCGACGCACAATGAGCGCCATCCTCAGAGTTGGGGGCAAATCCGGAATTCCCTTCATTTGACAATTCGTTGGTGATAATTCTTTAACCGTTTGCGAACGGGCACCACTGATGGCGCAGTCTGAAAGCATACCGGCTCCGGTGACCCCGGCAGCGCGGCCATTGCCGTTTGAAAGCTTTCTTGCGACTGACGATCCCGTATGGGTGTGGGACGGACAGGGGCGGCGCATCGTCTGGGCCAACGCCGCCGCCGCCCGGTTGTGGGGCGATGCGCGTCCTGAACGCCTCAAGCGCCGCCGCACGGGACAGGGTTCCGGCGCGCCGGCGCGGCTCACGGAATTGGCGCGCTCGGGCGAGGCACTCGGGGACCGTAGCGAGACGCTGCATATCCCGTCGCCGGACGGCCGTGTCGCCATCTCTTGCGTGTTCCAGAGGCTGCAACTCGCCGGACGCCGGCCGGGTCTCGTCGTCCGCGCGCTGCCTGAGCGCGAGGAAACGGAATCCACCGCAGAGATCGCGCTGCACCCGAGCGCAGCGGAACGATCATCGGCGCCGGCACTGCGCGCCATCGGGAAACATTCCGCGCCCAATGCGGGGAAGACGGACAGCCGGTCCGATCTGGGCGTGCTGAAGGCGATAGCGCGTGATATCGGCGATGCGACGGGGCACAAGCAAGCGGATGCTGAACCGGCGCCTTCCCCGACCGGGTCGCGCAACACAAGGTCATCCGGTGCCAACGAGCCATCGACGGCTCGGCGAGCCAGGACGTCCGGCAAGCCGAAGGCCCCGCGCGCGAAAGCGGCAGCGAAGCCGAAAGGCGCCGGCCGCGAGCCGGCAAAACAGGCCGAAGCACGTGTCGGCCCCTCGAGCGAGGAAATGGCGGCGTTGCTCGCCCGCGTCAGCCACGAAATCCGCAACCCGCTGACGATCATCCTCGGTTTTGCGGAAATCCTCAGTGGTGATCGCGTGGAGCGGCTGCCCCCCGGCAAGGCCCGGGAGTACGCCAGCGACATTTACCGGACGGCACAACTCGCGCTCGGAATAGCCGACGACCTGCTGGGCTTCGCCGAGCGCGCCAGCGGCGAGCCGGCGCCCCCGCATGACTGGGTCGATGTCAACGCGGTGATCGCCGACTGCCTGCATCTGCTGGAGCCGGTCGCCACGGCGCAGGGGTTCGCGCTGATCCGGCGGCTGAAACGCGCCGCGCCACGCGTGCGCGCAAACGAGCGCAGCATGCGCCAAATCCTGCTCAACCTGCTGATGAACGCGCTGCGCCACGGCGACGGCGGTGGCAGGATCCGCGTGATGACGCGGCTCGACCGCGACGGCGCGCTGATCCTGAGCGTGAAGGACGACGGCCCCGGCATGACCGCCGATCAGATCGCCGCGGCTAAAGCGCCGGAACAGGCAAGGGATGTGAAACAGGCGGGCCGGCGCGGTCTCGGTCTGCGTCTGGTGCTCGGCTTCGTCCGCGACAACGAAGGCGAGTTCGACATCATCAGCAAGGCGGGCGACGGCACCGATGTGCGAATCCGCTTCGCGCCCAATCGGCTGCGCATGCCGAAGCCGAAAAAAACCGCCAAATCGACGCAACAGGCAAAGCCGGCGAAATCCCGGAAGCCGGCAAAGCCGAAGAACAAGGGACAGGCGAAACAGCCGGCAAAGCCGGCGAAGACCTCCCGCAAACGCCGCTGAGCGCGATTCTTTGCTTTCCGGCCCACATCCGTGGGCCGGTTCCGCGCTATGCGCGGCGCCC
>JBKGZY010000027.1:0-18688 GCA_046543175.1 Dichotomicrobium sp. | reverse complement strand
GATCGAAAAAATGACCGATGTTCAGGAACAGGAAATAAAGCCGGTCTCTTGTCATGTCCGATCCAGGTGTGCGCGGCGACGATACGCCAAGCTGTCATGTTCGTCGTGCCGTACCGCGAACGCGTTTTTCGTCATTTCCCGAGAACGCCCGGCGACGCCTTCCGCCGCAGTCTGAACCGAAAGACAACGGGATAGCTATGCGATTCCTGCAAATCTCAGTCGAGGCTGTGGCAGGGTGCGAGGTCCGCGATCCCCAGGAGCCTGTCCATGCTCGGCACCTCGATGTCGCGGTTGCCGTGGAGCCGGATCACCCCGTCGCGCTTCAGTTTCGTCATCTGGCGGCTCACGCTCTCGGTCGTCAGCCCGAGGAAATCGGCGATGTCCGCGCGTCCAAGTGGCAGCACGAAAGCGGCGCCGTCAGTGCTGATATCCGCCTCGCAGCCATATTCGCGCAGCCGGCGTGCCATCATCAGCAGAAAGCTCGCAACCCGCTCGCTGGCATTCTTGCGCCCCAGCAGCAGCGTCCACTCATGGCAGGCGTCCAACTCGTCCAGCGCGTGTGCCAGCAGGCGGCTTTTCAGATGCTCGTGGCGGTGCATCAGCGCCTCGAAGCCGGTGCGGGGGAACAGGCATAGCTCGACATCGGTCGCCGCCTCGGCGCGATACGGGCTTTCCGCGCGCATGGCCCGGCCCATGAAATCGGACGGAAAAAGCAGGCCGACGATATGCTGGCGCCCGTCCGTCATCGTCTTGGTGAGCTTGACGACGCCGCTGATGACGTTACCGAAGCTCTCGGGCTGTGCGCCTTCGTGGATGATCACCGCGCCCGCCTTCAGGTGCCGGCGATGCGCGATCCGGTTCATGGCCTCGATCTCATCGCGGCTCAACGCTCCGCAGATCGACCTGTTGCGCACGGAGCAGACATCGCAATGCTTCGGCAGGGTCGTCGATTGATACATGATTCAACCTGCTTGTTTAACGCGTGCAAGTATGCGTCATTCACCGCTGCTGAACAACCAGTCCCTGATCACCTGTTCAGGACTGTCGAGATTTGAGAAATTGGCATGGCCGATCTGACAAAAACGCCCTATGACGCGGTCGATCAAACCGCCAGATACCCGGCGGCAAGCCCGTCTCATGACATCCTCCACACAAGCCCGGACTGCCGGAGTCAAGGCACCGCATCCATGCCCCATGCGATCGAGGTCTCAGGTCTGACCAAGTCCTACGACGACGGTTTCCAGGCGCTGAAGGGCATCGACCTGACGATTCGCGACGGTGAGATCTTCGCGCTGCTCGGGCCCAACGGCGCTGGCAAGACCACGCTCATCAACGCGATCTGCGGGATCGTCACGCCGACGGGCGGCCGGATTACTGTCAGCGGGCACGACAATCGGGACGATTTTCGTCGAGCTCGCTCGCTGATCGGGCTGGTGCCGCAGGAACTGACCACCGAGGCCTTCGAATCCGTCTGGGCGACGGTCAATTTCAGCCGCGGCCTGTTCGGCAAGCCGCGTGATGACGCGCATCTAGAGCGGGTGCTGCGTGATCTCTCCTTGTGGGACAAGCGCGACAACAAGATCATGACGCTTTCCGGCGGCATGAAGCGCCGGGTGCTGATCGCCAAGGCGCTGTCGCACGAGCCGCGCATCCTGTTCCTCGACGAGCCGACCGCGGGCGTGGACGTCGAACTGCGGCGCGACATGTGGAACGTCGTGCGCCGGCTGCGCGACACCGGCGTAACGATTGTCCTCACCACCCACTACATTGAGGAAGCCGAGCAGATGGCCGACCGGGTGGGCGTCATCAACGAAGGCGAGATCATCCTGATCGAGGACAAGGCCGCGCTGATGCGCAAGCTCGGCCAGAAGCGCCTGATCCTGGATCTCAATCAGCCACTGACGGCGATCCCCGAACATCTGGACGACGGACGGCTGACGCTGGACGCCAACGGCGCGCAACTCGTCTACACCTACGATTCGACGGGCGAGCGCACGGGCATCACCGCGCTGTTGCAGAAACTGAGCGATGCGGGCATCCGCTTCCACGATGTCAACACCAAGCAAAGCTCGCTGGAAGAAATTTTCGTCAGCCTGGTCAAGAAGAATCCATGAATTATCACGCGATCAAAGCGATCTATCACTTCGAGATGGCGCGCACCTTCCGCACGCTGTTCCAGAGCATCGTGTCCCCGGTGCTGACCACCTCGCTTTATTTCATCGTGTTCGGCTCGGCCATCGGCTCGCGCATCGAACAGATCGGCGGGGTGGACTACGGCTCGTTCATCGTGCCCGGCCTCATCATGCTCACGCTCTTGACTCAGAGCGTCGCCAATGCCTCGTTCGGCATCTATTTCCCGAAATTCACCGGGACGATCTACGAGCTTCTGTCCGCGCCGATTTCCTCCATCGAGATCGTGCTCGGCTATGTCGGCGCGGCGGCGACCAAGTCCATGATCCTCGGGCTCATCATGCTGGCCACCGCGAGCTTCTTCGTCGATCTGCGCGTTGACCATCCATTCTTGATGATCCTGTTCATGCTACTGACAGCGATCACATTCAGCCTGCTCGGCTTCATTATCGGCATCTGGGCCGACGGCTTCGAGCAGTTGCAGATCGTCCCGCTTCTCGTCATCACGCCGCTGGCATTTCTCGGCGGCACCTTCTATTCGGTCGAGATGCTGCCGCCGTTCTGGCAGACGGTGACGCTGTTCAACCCGGTGGTCTATCTCATCAGCGGGTTCCGCTGGAGCTTTTACGAGGTCGCCGATGTCAGTGTCTGGATCAGCCTGTCGATGATCGTCCTGTTCCTCAGCGCGGGAATGGCGCTGGTCTGGCGCATTTTCCAGACGGGCTATCAACTCAAAAAGTGATGATGAAGCCTCTGGTTGTGCAAATTGTCGTGCTTCGGCCAAACTGAAGCTTTACTCCGTTAGAAGAAACTTGACAGAGGCAAGAGCGGCGCGCGGCGGAGCGCCGACAGAGGTATTGGCTAGGCGGATCGTCCGAAAACCGTGGATATGATGGACAAACTCAGGCGCTGGCGCCGCGATCTGGCCCGCGTCTCCGAACGGCAGGACGCCCGCGCCGAAAAGCGCGGGGAGGGCAACCTGTTCCGTATTCCGCCTGAAGAACTCGCAGGTGACCCACAGCCGGCCCGGCGCCGCTCGTGGAAATGGGCGATCGCCCGCTTCTGCCTGATCTGGGGCGGGGCCGCCGCCGCCGTCATGGTGCTGCTGATCGTTGGGGCCGTGACGATCTATTCCTATCTGGCCCCCGACCCGTTGCAGGCGGGGCTGAGCCAGAGTCCGGCGAAGCTCACCATTCTTTCCGAAGGCGGCGAGGTGATCACCGAGAAAGGTCTTCGCCGGACACATGTCCCCTACGAGGACATGCCGCAACACCTTATCGACGCCGTGCTGGCGGTCGAGGATCGGCGATTTTACTGGCATTTCGGCTTCGATCCTATCGGCATCGTTCGCGCGATGATCACCAATTACCGCGCCGACCGGATCGTCCAGGGCGGCAGCACGATAACGCAGCAACTCGCCAAGGTGCTCTTCCTGGAGCCGGAACGGACCTACTGGCGCAAGACCGAGGAGGTGCTGCTGGCGCTGTGGCTGGAATACCGGCTCGAAAAGACGGAAATCCTCGAACTCTATCTCAACCGGATCTATTTCGGCGGCGGCAACTACGGCGTCGAGGCCGCGGCGCAGCACTATTTCGGCAGGGACGTCTCGGAACTCGGCCTCTACGAAGCCGCGATCCTGGCGGGGTTGATCCGCGCGCCGTCCTATTTTTCGCCGACGCGCGATCTGGAGCGCGCGCGCGGCCGCGGCAAGCTGGTGCTGGGGCTGATGCTGGACACTGACGCCATCACGCGCGAGCAATATGAGGCCGCGCTGCGCGATCCGCCCAAGCTGCGCGCCTTCATGGCGTCGGAGAGCTTCGGCTACGCCGTCGACTGGGTGGTCAAGCAGGTCGCCGACTTCCGCAACACGCTTCAGTCCGATCTCGTCGTGCAGACCACCATCGACTACCGCCTTCAGGGCACGGCGCAGGACATCGTCGCGGAGGCGATGGACGAGAACGCCGAGAAATACGAGGCGGGGCAGGCCGCGGCGGTCATCCTCGATATCGACGGCGCGGTGAAGGCGCTCGTCGGCGGGCGCGACTACGCCAAGAGCCAGTTCAACCGCGCCGTCGAGGCGAAGCGCCAGCCGGGATCGACCTTCAAGCCCTTTGTCTTTCTCGCGGGGCTGGAACAGGGGCTGACACCGGAGAGCCTCGTCCATGACGGCCCCGTCGAAGTCGAAGGCTGGTCGCCGAAGAACTACAATTCCCGCTATTACGGCGATGTGTCGCTGCGCGAGGCGCTCGCCCGCTCGATGAACACCGTTGCCGTGCGCGTAAGCGAATGGGCGGGGCGCCAGCAGGTGATCGAGGTCGCCCGCCGGCTCGGTATCGAGTCGACTCTGAAACCACGACCTTCGCTGGCGCTCGGCGCCTCCGAACTCTCGCCGCTGGAACTGACGGGCGCGTATGTGCCGTTCAGCAACGGCGGCTTGCGCGCCGTCCCGCATGTCATCCAGTCAATCACCGACTCGGAGGGGCGGGTGCTGTTGCAGCACAAGACCGACGATCGGCGCCGGGTGATCAGCCGGGAGCATGTCGCCGCCATAAACGACATGCTCAGTGCCACGATCCAGGCAGGCACGGGCCAGCAGGCCGCCCTGCCCCCGCACCCGACCGCCGGCAAGACCGGCACCGGGCAGGAGTATCGCGACGCCTGGTTCATCGGCTACACCGCGCATTATACGACAGGCGTCTGGCTGGGTAATGACGATTTCAGCCCGATGCAGCGCATAACCGGCGGCTCGCTCCCCGCCACGATCTGGCGCAAGCTGATGGAAGCGGCGCACCGCGGCAAGCCGCCGGCGGCGCTGCCCGGCGGCACATGGAGCGAAGTGCGCTTCGAGGAGGACCGGCGGGAGAGCGGTTCTTTCTGGGATCAGATTTTCGGAACGGGGCAGACCCGGGCCGATACGTCGCTCGGCGTGCCGTCAACGAGACGCACGCCCGGACGGTCGAGCCAGGGAAGCGACACGGATAGCTGGGCGGAAGATGCTTTCACCCCCAACTGACATCCCCGGAACGATACGTTATTCAGCGTGTTTAGTCTGAGGGTTCTCGGCGAGGATTTCTCCACTCGGAGGCCTGCCGTGCCTCACCTCCACAGCGTGTATCGGTGAAAGCAGGCGAGACGGCCCGTCGTCGGACCGGACCGTGCGGCAATAGGGACAATCGTGACCTCGGACGAAAGCTCACACGCGGAGAATCGGGACTATTCGCTTATTGGCCTTTTCGACGACGTGCTCGCCAACGTGGAAGGTTCCCGCATTTCCTTCGGCGAGGCGGTGGCGACCTTCCGCGAGCAGGCTTACGGCCCCATTCTGCTCGTCCCCTCGCTCCTGGCGCTGGTGCCCATCATCGGCGCAATTCCGGGCGTATCGGTTCTCACGGCGACGCTGATCATCCTGATCGCGGGCCAGATGCTCGTCGGGCGCAGAAGCCCGTGGCTGCCCCAGCGCCTGAGCAAGCTGTCGCTGACCCGGAGACAACTGGAACGGGCACTGAACACCATGCGGCCCTACCTCGCGGCGCTCGACCGCTGGACCCGGCCGCGCCTGCTCTTCCTGAGCGAGCCGCCCGTTTATCTGCTGATCCCGATCGTCTGTATCCTGCTTGCGCTGATGATGTTTCCGCTGGCGTTCGTGCCGTGGGGCGTCACGCCGCCCGCGCTGGCGCTGACGATCCTGAGCGTCGGGCTGACGGTGCGTGACGGCTACGTGCTGGGCGCAGGCTACGTGGTCACGGCCTTTTCGCTCCTGTCCGCGGTCTGGTTCCTGTAAGGCCGCGCCATTACGCGCGCCCGTGCCCGGCGAGGAAGGCCAGCACGCCCTTCTTGTGAACCGGATCGCCGACAGCGCGCATGTGGTCGCGGTCCGGAATGTCCAGCACCTCCGCGCCCGGCAGCAGTTTGGCCAGTTCGGCGGCCGAACCCGCCACCACGTCGTCGGTGCCCACGGCGATGAGCATGGGCACGCCCGCCGCGTTCAGGTCTTCCGCCGTGATCGCCTTGCGCGAGGAGCGGATGCAGGCGGCCAGCGCTCGCCGGTCGCTGCCGGTCTGGTCGGCGAAGACGCGGAAGCTGCGTGCCGCGTCGTTCGCCACGTCGTCCACGCTTTCCGCCTCGAGCGCCGCCGCGATCGGTCCCGCGCCGCCCACGCCGCGCACGAGGTTGACGCCCATGCCCGACAGGACCAGGCTCTTGACGCGCTCCGGATGACGGGCGGTCAGGAAAGCACCGATCCGCGCGCCCATCGAATACCCCATGACATGCGCCTCCCCGATTCCGAGGTGATCCAGCAGCCGGCGCGCATCCTCCGCCATGATGTCCGCGCCGTAATCTGCCTCGTCGTAGAGCTTCTCGCTTTCGCCGTGGCCGCGGTTGTCCAGCGCGATCACGCGGTAGCCCGCATCGGTAAGCGTCTTGAACCAGCTCGGGCCGACCCAGTTGACGCTGCTGTTGGAGGCGAAGCCGTGGATCAGGAGAACCGGCTCGCCGTCGCCTTCGTCGCGGTACGCGATCCGCACACCATCGGAATCGAAAGACTGCATCTGCATGGGCATTTCACGGTTGGCTGTTGTCCAAGTCGCGGCTTTCGCCTATCACCGCCGCAGCGCAAGCGCAAATGCCGGTGCGGTGGCTGCCGGATCACGCAGCATAGCACGTAAATCGGAGGCGACGGGTTTTGGAGGCGATCATGGCGTCAATCACTCCCCGGTTCTGCAATGATATCGGGGTCGAGAAGATCCATATCGGGGTCAAGGAGTTCGAGTGCATCGGCGCCCGCCCGCCCCAGGATCATCCGCATGTCTATCTGGATATGGGGGACCGCCAGCAGATCGTCTGTCCCTATTGTTCGACGCTCTACATCTACGACCCGAATCTCGGCTCGGACCAGTCGGACCCGCCCTATTGCGCCTATACCGAAGAACTCGAAGACCGCTGATCGCGGGCGGAGCGTCCGGTGAAGCTGAGCGATGACAACCGCCGCATCCTGATCGCCGGCGGCGGCGTCGGCGGGCTGACGGCGGCGCTGGCGCTGGCGCAGGCGGGCGTGCCGGTGCAGGTGCTGGAGCAGGCGGAAGAATTCTCCGAAGCCGGCGCGGGCATTCAGCTCGGGCCGAACGGCGTCCGGGTGCTTCGCGCGCTGGGAATTGCCGACGCGCTTGCGCGGCATGCTGTCGCGCCGGAAGGCGTGCATCTGATCGATGCGCGCGCCGGGCAATGCCTCACGACCATCCCGCTCGGCCCGCTGGCGGAAATGCGCTATGGCGCCCCGTACTGGGTTGTTCACCGCGCCGACTTGCAGCGCGTTCTGCTCGACGCCGTGAACGCGAACGACAACGCGGTGATCAGCCAGCCGTTTCGCGTCGCGCAGTGCCGAACCGAGGGCGAACGGGTCAACGCGATCAGCGATACCGGGGAAAGCGTGGCGGGCGGTGCGCTCATTGGCGCGGACGGGATGCGCTCAGCGGTCCGCGCGCAGCTCGGCTCGAACGACGCGCCCGTGTATTCCGGAAAGAACGCCTGGCGTGTCGTGCGCCCGCTGGCGGACGTGCCGGAGCCGTTGCGCCAGCACGCGATCGGCCTGTGGCTGTCGCCGCGCGCGCACATGGTGCATTACCCGGTGCGCGGCGGCGCGGAGGTCAATGTCGTCGTGATCGTCGATGAGTCCGACACGCCCGAAGGGTGGAACGTGCCGGGTGAAGCGGGCGAATTCATTCATCACCTGACCGGGTGGCCGGAGACGATCACCGCGTTCCTCGCCGGCCAGACCGGGTGGCGGCGCTGGGCGCTTTACGACATGCCGCCGCCGCGCCACTGGTGGCATGGCCGCATTGCGCTATTGGGCGACGCGGCTCATCCGGTTCTGCCGTTTCTCGCTTCCGGCGGCGTTCTGGCGATCGAAGATGCCGCCAGCCTGGCCAACGCCCTTGACTCGGCAAGAGGCGAACCGGAAGCCGCCTTCGCGGCCTACACGCGGAAACGGCGCGCCCGCGCCCGCCACGTCCATATGTGGTCGCGGCGCATGGGGCGAATCTATCACATGCGCGGGATCATGCGCTGGAGCCGCAACCAGGTTCTGACCGCGCGCCACCCGCAAGACCTGTTGCGCCGCAACGACTGGCTCTACGGCTACTGCGCGGACGAGGTCTGAGCCGCGGTTGCCCGGAAGTCGGCCTCGGGGATCACCTCCGTGGACTGCGACAGTGTCGATTCCGTCGGTCCCGGCTGGAGAAGCGCGTTTTTCGGATAGCCATTGCCCGTGAAGCCGAGCCGGACATGGCGGACAGGGGCCGCGCCGCCGCCTGTCTTCACGATCAGGTCGCGCCAGCCGGAATTGCTGCCCGGCCCGATCATCACCGGCCCGCGCACCCGCGTCGTGCGCGAAACCGGGCTGTAGCCGCGTTCGCCGGACTGGAAGACGACGAACGAACAGCCGGTCGTCGTGCACCACCCCGGCCCGGTATACAGCACCAGCACTTCGGCGATGCCGTCGCCGGTAAGGTCGACGCCGGCCGTCTCGACCGGACTTTGCTCGCGCTCGAGGCCGATGCGGTAACGCTCCAGCGCCTTGCGCAACTCCGCCTGATCCACCTCTCCCAGGGTGACGTCGGCGCCCGACGCCGCGCCGCCCTGCGTGGCCGGGGCCAGCTTCATGGGACCGGCGGAGTCGAACTCGCCGGGGCCGCTCGTGGTTCGGCTGCTGGTACAGCCGGCAGTAGCCAGAGTAACGGCGATGGCCGCGGCCACCCCCGCCGACAAACGCCATCCTCTGCCAAACCGCCGAAGCGGCGATTTCGTCCGGATCATACCATGCGCCATGTCTCTGTCCGTCGAATTGCTGCGAATCAGTTTTTATCCTCACCCTGTTGGGTTGCGGACAAATGCGCCACAGTTAAGGCGTCGCGGCCACAGTGGGCCCGGGGAGGGGCATTTAAGCCGGCCACTGTCTGTGTCTCAGGCTCACGAGCCGAACCAGCGTCGCCAGCGCCCGCGCCCGCCGCTCCTGGCGCTGTCCCGCGCGGGCTCGCGGTCATCCCCGGGTTCCGATTCGCCGTCGGATTCCCCTGTGCCTAGACCGTCACCACCTGCGCCAAGCGCTGAAAGGCGCGATCTCAGGGTATCGCGCGAACGCGGCGGGCCGTCGCCCTCGTCGTAGATGCCAGCGCGTGAGCCACGCAAAGGCGGCAGGATTTGTGCCTTGCCGCTCCGGCGCGTGCCGGGGTCTTGGCTGGTGCCGGCGCTGCCCGAAGCCGCTGCTTCACCGTTGGCGGCGGTTTTGTCCGCGCCGTTTCTCCGCGCGTTCTGTTGTTTGTGCCGGGTCCGGCCGCGGGCCTGCCTGTGTCGGTCCCGGATGCCGAAAAGCTGGCGTACACGCCGAATGGCATCTTCCGTCGGGTCATCCGTTTCGGGTTCCGGCGCATCGCTTCTGTCAGATTGGCGCTGCTGGGCATCGTCGTCGGGTTCGCGCGCTTGCGTCTCCGCGGCCTCCGGCTGCTTCGGCGGCGCTTCGGGCTCGTCGGCATCATCTTCGGGTGAGACATCGCGCATCGAGCGCCCCGAACGGCCCCAGCCCCGCGCCCAGGATCGCGCCTGCGCCCGCAGGCCGCCCGGGAAATCCGCCCCGGCTTCCCGCGGGGATGGCGGCGGCAGAAACATCCGGTGCAGCGGCGCGGTCAGCAGGTTGGTGGTCTGCGCCGGCTGCGGCGGCGCATCGGCAAGCCGGTCGCGCAGGCGCTCCAGCGCCGCGATCAGCACGCTCAGGAACCGCACCAGTTCCAGCCGCGCGCGACGGCGCAGCTTCGCCGTTCCCAGCCGCAATCGCTCGGAACGCTTCTCCAGTTCCAGCCGGGCCACGAATTGCCGACCCGTGTCGGTAAGCTCCGGCGCGCGGCGCAGCATGTCGGCGTAGCGCTGACGCAAGCCGTGCGCCTTGACGAGGAAGTCGTAATGCATCCCGAGTTCGCTCGTCTCGAACCCGAGCGCGCGTTCGCGGGCCCGTCCGGTGGCCGCCGCCGCACGGGCGCGAACGTCGCGGGTCATTTCGGCCGCGCGAGTCAGCCCCTGGGACACCTGTTCGGGAAAACGATCGCTGGCGCGCCGCATGGAGGCGGCGACCCGCTCGACCGCCGCGTGGTGGCGAAGCCCGGCCAAGCCGTGGGCCGCCGCTGTCGCATATCCGGACAGGCGCCCGGCCCCGGCCGTGAGGCCCGCCCAAATAAGAGCGAGGAAGCGGCTGATCCGTGCGAGCCGGAGACCCAGGCGCGGAACGAGCGCGGCCATGCCGGCAACACGTCGCGCGACGCCCGCTATCGCGCCGGGTATCCCGGCAAGGACACGCCAAGTTGCACCGATGGCGGCGGCGCCGAACTGCGCGCCACGAGCGACCACGGTTATCACGCCGCGCCCGAGCCGCACAGCCGCGCGCCCGAGCCAGGCCAGGATGCGGGGCACCGCCCGCGCCCAGCTCACCGGATAGGCAACGATCTCGCGCCAGGTGGGGAACCGCTCGCGTTCACGCTCGTCCGCGATCTCGCTCTCCACGCCGCTGACGAAGGTCTGCATGTCCTCTTCGGCAAGCGCGAGGCGCAGGGAGACGGGATCGTCGGTGAGCGGCGCGGCATCGAGAAACAGCAGGTCCTCGGCGTCCCGGCAGAATTCCTCGTATTCACCCGGTTCGGCAAACGCCTCGCCGAACACCGCCGGGTCGTCGATCAGCAGCACATCCGCCGCCGCCCAGATATCCCGGCGCATGTTGAGGATTTCGGTGAGCGGGGGGCAGTCGTCGCGTTTCAGCGCGCGGGACAGTTCCGCGCGCAGCGCACTGACATCGTCGAAATAATCGCCGTAATCGCGGACCCGGCTCAAAAGCGCGTGGGTCCGCGCCTGCCTGCCGGACGCGCCGCGGGCTGCGCCCGCCGCACGGATATCGGCGAATATCTCGGGCGCCTCGCGAATGCGCATCCACGCCTCGTTGGCGAGCGCCATTCTGCGCCGCTGCTTGCGGTGCAGATGAAGGCGATGAAGCCACCAGGCACCCACGCTGAGGCCGATCCAGACGGCGATAACGCCGAGAGCGGAGACGATCTGCTGCATACCAATGTGCTTAACACATGGGCAGGGTCGCGCACACGCGCGCAATGGGGTGCTACGGGCCCAGCGTCCTTCCTATTAACATTTTCAAGTGAATAAAGCGAAAATGAAGGATGCGATGTTGGATAGCAGCGCGCTGAACGCTATGCTGCGTGCGGCGCAGGTCGGGCGATCCTCGGCAAGCTGACCGCTTCTTACCGGGCGGTCTGCCGCATGGCAAGGAGGTCAGGGATATGACCGGACAAGACAACAACAACGACAGATTCGATGTCTTCAAACAGTTGAATGATATCAATCGGCAGAACCTGAAATATCTTACCGGCACTTTGCCGCCCTTTGCTGCGGCTCTGGCAAAGTGGAACCTGGAGATGCTGCGCTTCAGCGCGCAAAGAGCGCTCGAATACCGCGAGTTGTCGTCGCGCCTGTCACAATGCAGTTCTCCCGCAGACCTGTGGAAAGAGCAGGCGCGCTTCTTCGAGCACATGCAGGCGGAATATTCCGAGGAGATGGGGCGCCTGCTCGATCTGCTGAACGGCATTTCGAACGTGTCGCCCGAAGACGGTGAGCAGGCGGCCGAACAGGCCGGGAGCGCACAGATGCAGCCCGAACCCGCCGGACCGGCCGCCGTGGCGCCAGGCGCCGGCCAAACCGCGCAAGCCTCTGCGGAGGCCATGACCCAGACCGCCAAGACGGTCCGGCAGATGGCCGGCGCCGCCAGCGAGGCCGCGGAACACATCTCCGACGAAGCGCGCGCCGCCATGCAGCAGGTCGACAAGGACGCGCCCGGCGTGCCGCAGGCTCAGGCTGCTATCGAGGCGGCGGAAACGGCGGCCAACACCATTGCGCGCCAGGCCGAAGCCACGGCAGCGCTGATGGCCGGTAGCGCCGCGGCGATGGGCGGCGCCATGGTCGGCGAAGCCCAGGCTGACGACAGCGAAACCCATGCAGGCGAGACGTCGGAGGGCACGGACACGGACGAGAGCGACGAGATTCTCGAGGACGACGACGCGGACATGGCCGGATCGATGATCGCCGAGTCCTCGCCCGCCGTGGAGACGGCTGATGAGAGTGATGACGATGCCGCTGCTGGATCGCTCGAAGACGATGCCCAGTCCGCCGAGGCGATGATCTCCGAGCCGGAACCCGAGCAGGATGATGAAACCGCCGAGGATTCCGGCGGCGAGCAGGACGATGACGACCCATCCCGCTCATCCCCCGGCGGCGGCGTCTCCGATCCCGGCGAGGGGCAGCGATGACGACCGGACGCTGGCCGCGCTATCGGTGAAGCCCGCGCGAAGCCTTTATCGCCCGCGCTCGCCGATCGGGCGAGGCGGCATCGTCGGCGGTGCTTCAGCGCCCGCGCCACTTCGGGACATGTTCAGCGAGTTTGAACCGCGAAAGAGGAGATAGGTCATGCAGGAAATGCCGAAAGTCGGAGAAATGCCGGAACCGATGCGCCAGGTCGTGAAATCGAGCATCGAGCAGGCCCGCAAGGCCTTCGAGACCTTCATCGCGGCCAGCCAGCAGGCCATGTCAAATATCGACACCAGCGCGTCGCCGGCCTCGCACAGCATGAAGATGCTGAACCAGAAGATCGCGGAATTCACCAAGCAGAACGCCGAGGCCAATTTCGACCTGGCGATGAAACTGGCCGATGCGAAGGAAATGAAGGATGTCATTGAACTGCAAAACCAGCATGTCCGCCACCAGATGGACACCTTCGCGCAACAGCTCGAAGAACTTCGGCGGCTGACGACGGAAGTCGTCACGGAAACCGCCACCAAGGCCGGCACGCCCCCGAGCGGCAGTTCGTCTTACTAGGCCGCGGGCGAGCGCAGCCCGCCGCACGCCGTCATCAGGTGCCGGGGCCGCGCCATTCGGGCGCGAGGTCGTCCCGGTGCAATGTGTTCGAGGACTGCTCCGAACCCCGCCGCTCATAGCGCTCGCGGCGTGACGCCCCGTCGAGCCGCGACGGATAAGGGCGTTCCCGGTCCCAGCGGGGTTCGGCATCCGGCTCGCCAATAGCCGTTTCGTAGACGATTTGCGCGCCGATATAGACGCGGTTGGCGACGGCCGTGATGAAGGTGCCGACATTGTCGCACAGGGCCTCGTTACGCACACAGAATGTCTGCACCTGTTCGGCCGCGCTGGAGACACTGTGATAGACCTCCTCTTTCTCTTCCCGCGTCGAGGGGAAGAATAGCGCGATGATGAAGAGGACGATTGCGAGACGCAGCAAGAACATGACCGTCTTACCCATTGCCGGCGCGCGTGGCTTTGTTTATGCCGATATGGGACGGTCTATCAGTTGTTGGGAAACAACACGCAAATCTGCGCGTGTAAAATTTAGCCATTTTTTCGTAAAAATCCGAATAGCTTCGCTCAAGGGATCTGTCTGAGCATGTCTGTGTATTCGACTCGGCTGCAAGAGGGGCCTCGAGGAATGACACCCTTTTCGGCGCGGCTGATCTTTCTCGGGTTTCTCGCTCTGGCGGGCGCGATCACGACCAATGCGCTGTATTTTCAAGAGCCGCTGGAAACGAAGTCCGGCGTGACCGGCTCGGTGGCGGAGACAGAAGAGAAGGCGGCGAGAACGTTGCGGGAAAAGGCCGAGACACCTGCGGAAACTGGTGAGACGAACGACCGCCAACCGGCCGGGCGCAGCGCGAAAGCCGACAGGGGCGTGCCTCCCGAAGACGCGAACCGCTCGTCCGCGGCGCGCCAAACCGCCGCACGCCAGCCGCAGGCCGAGACGGCCGCGCCACGCGTCGCTCCGGCACGGGCGACGTCGGAAGAGGTCATCCGTGCCATTCAGCGCGAACTCGCGTATCGCAACTACGCGATCGACCGTCGGGACGGCAAGCTCGATGTCGCCACACGGCTGGCGATCCTGAACTACCAGTACGATGCCGACATGCCCCTGACCGGGCGTCCTTCCGAGGGGGTTCTGGAAAATATCCTTTTCGGCCCGTTCCAAGCCGCGCCGGACGACCGCCGGGTCGCCCGGATCGAGGCCGACGGGGCCCTTGTCGCGCGGGTTCAGACGCTGCTTTCACGGCTTGGCTTCGCCAATCTGCCGCGGAGCGGACGGCTCGGCGCGGATACCCGGCGGGCGTTGCGCGAATTTGCCGCGTTTCGCGATCTTGAGCCGGATGGGCGGCTGACGCCGCGCTTGCTTCTGGAACTCGCCGATGTCACTGATGAACCACTTCTGCAACGCAGCACCGGTTCCGCCGGCGACGTCAACTGACATTCATGGCCGATGTGGACGAGTCCGTCGCAGTACGGCTAAAGTCGTAGACATGATCTCTTACCGTCATGCTTGGGCGCTGGAACAAACGCGGGATAGCCAATCGCGATGAAGGATCATCATCTCATCGTTGTTGACGACCATCCGCTCTTCCGCGACGCCCTGAAGCAGATCCTGCGCGGGTCGATCCCCGGGCTACAGGTCAGCGAGTGCGGATCGTTCGACGATCTCGCCCGGACGATCGAATCCGGGACCGAGGTGGATCTGGTTCTGCTCGACCTGGCGTTGCCGGGTGCGGACGGCTTGTCGGCCCTGATCCAACTGCGTGTGCGCCATCCGGAACTGCCGGTGGTCGTGGTGTCCGCGAGCGAGGCGCCGGTCACGGTGCGCCGCTGCCTGCAGCTCGGGGCGCTCGGCTTCATTCCGAAGAGCCTGTCGGCCGAGCGCATCCGGGAAGCCGTGGAGGCGGTACTCAGCGGCCGCGTCTGGACGCCGGCGGAGATCGACCTGAACGGCACGGAAGCCGAAGAGGTTTCCGAGCTGCTGTCCCGCATGGCATCCCTCACGCCGCAGCAGGTGCGGGTGCTCGCCATGCTGTCCGAGGGGCTGCTGAACAAGCAGATCGCCTACAAGCTCGGCGTTTCCGAGGCGACCGTGAAGGCCCACGTCTCCGCGATCCTCCAGAAACTGGGCGTGGACAGCCGGACCCAGGCCGTGATCGCCATGAACAAGATCGACAGCCTTGACCCCCGTGTCGAGGACGCGAGCAGCTAGCCCGCCCCAGCCAAGACGACCTGCCCCGCGCCACTGATTCGCACGCCTTCGTGACGCCAGTAAAAGGCTGAAATTCTCCGGTTTCCGGTGTATGAAATCCGCCCGAGCGAGGCGTTTCGCGGCCGAGCACGCATGTGAATGCGATGAGGCATCTTGGTGCCAGTCAAGAATTTTTCGGGCTTGCTTTGCATTGCCAAACCGCTAGGATCGCGTTTCACGGGGGTTCGTGGCAGTGGCGCCACAATTCGTTCAGATTTCGGTCGTGATTGTCCCGTCGTGAGTCTTTTGACGAAGCCTTGGAGGCATTGGCCAGATGGCAACCATTGCATTGGTTGACGACGACAAGAACATTCTCACTTCGCTGCGCATGCTGCTCGAATCCGAGGGATACAGGATCGACGCTTACACCGACGGCATGTCGGCGCTGGACGGGCTGAGCAGCGCGCCGCCCGATCTGGCGATTCTGGACATCAAGATGCCGCGCATGGACGGCATGGAGTTGCTGCGGCGGCTACGCCACAAATCCGAGATCCCCGTGATTTTCCTGACCTCGAAGGACGAGGAGATCGACGAGCTGTTCGGCCTGCGCATGGGCGCGGACGATTTCATCCGCAAGCCATTCTCGCACCGGCTGCTGGTGGAGCGGGTGAAGACGATCCTGCGCCGCTCCGAGGCGCGCAGCGGCACCGCCACGGCCGCGGAAGGCAAGTCCGTGTTGGAGCGCGGCAAGCTCAAGATGGATCCCGAGCGTCACACCTGTCTGTGGGACAACAAGCCCGTGACGCTCACGGTGACCGAATTCCTGATCCTTCAGGCCCTTGCGCAGCGTCCCGGCGTGGTCAAAAGCCGTGACGCCCTGATGGATGCCGCCTATGATGACCAGGTTTATGTCGATGACAGGACGATTGACAGCCACATCAAGCGCTTGCGCAAGAAATTCAAGATGGTCGACAACGAGTTCGACGTGATCGAGACGCTTTACGGCGTCGGCTACCGCTTCAAGGAGGCATAGCGACTCCGGCCGCGTCTCGAAGTCGCGTTGCGGCCGATATCAGCGCATCATTGTTGCGCGACAAAATTGACACGGGTGGGAAACGATGGCCGTCGACACAAGCAGAGCCTGGGACGGGGGCTTCGCGTTCCGGCTTCCGGCGACCGGCTGGCGCATTGTCATGCGCCAACTCAACCGCGTGGGTTTCAAGTTCAGCTTCAATACGATCGCACTACGGATCATCGTGCTGAACTTCGTTGCCCTGGTGATCCTCGTTGGCGGCATCCTGTATCTGAACCAGTTCCGCGAGGGCCTTGTCGACGCCAAGGTCAACAGCCTGCTCACGCAGGGCAAGATCATCGCCCAGGCCATCGGCCAGACCACTGACCCCGAAGGCGAGCCATCGGCCGACTCCGTCGGCATATCCGCGGAAATTTCCGGCGGCAGCTTCTCCGGGCAGGAGGCCGACCTGTCCGGCATGACCTTCAATATCGACCCTGAAGAGATCGCGCCCCTGCTGCGCAGCATGGTGGAGCCGACGGGCGCGCGCGCGCGCGTCTACGACCGCGAGGGCAACCTGCTCGTGGACAGCCAGGGCTTCTATGCGCGCGGTCAGATCATGCGGTTCGATCTGCCGCCCGTCGAGCCGGAGCAGGCCGGACTGTTCGAACGCGCATGGGACTGGTTCCAGGCCCAGTTACGCAGCCAGCAGCTTCCGCTCTACAAGGATGTCGGCGCGGAGAACGGCAAGGCCTACGACGAGGTGAAGCTGGCCCTGAACGGCGTGTCCACACCCATCGTCCGGGTCGACGAACACGGCGAGACGGTTGTCAGCGTCGGCGTGGCCGTCCAGCGCCTCCAACGTGTCATTGGCGTGCTGATGCTCTCAACACGCAGCGGCGACATCGACCAGATTATCGCCAACGAACGCGCCACGATCATGTGGATGGCGGCGATGGCGATCGGCGTCACCGTTGTGTTCTCGCTGATCCTGGCCGGCACGATCGCCGGGCCGATGCACCGGCTGGCGCAGGCCGCCGAATATGTGCGCCGCGACGTGAAGACGAAGCGCAAGATCCCGGATTTCTCGCATCGCCGCGACGAGATCGGCCATCTCTCGCGCGCGCTCAACGACATGACAGCGGCTATCTACCGGCGCATGGAAGCGATCGAGACCTTCGCGGCGGATGTCGCGCATGAGCTGAAGAACCCGCTGTCGTCCCTGCGCAGCGCCGCCGAACTGCTGCCCAAGGCGCGCACGGAAGAGCAGCGGCAGGAGCTTGTGAGGGTCATTGGCGACGATGTGCGGCGGCTGGACCGGCTGATCAGCGAGATTTCCGACGCTTCGCGGCTCGACGCGGAACTGGCGCGCGAGCGCGCCAAGCCGGTCAACATGGCAAGCCTGATGATGACGGTCTCGAACGTGAACAACGGCTTCCACCGCGACGACTATCCGCCCATCGAACTGAACATCGAAGGCGTGTCAAGCTACGAGGCCGCCAGGAAGTCGCGCGCGTTCACGGTCAATGGTCACGACAGCCGGCTGACCCGGGTGCTGACCAATCTGCTCGACAATGCGGCGTCGTTCTCGCCCGAGGGCGGCAAGATCAGGCTGTCGATGCAGCGGCTGCCCAAGACCAAGGAAATCGAGATCCTGGTCGAGGATGAAGGGCCGGGCATCAACAACCAGGACCTGGAGAAGATCTTCAACCGCTTCTATACCGACCGGCCGGAAGAGCACGGGTCGGGCCAGAATTCCGGGCTTGGCCTGCATCTCGCCCGCCAGATCGTCGAGGCGCATGGCGGCCGCATCTGGGCGGAGAACCGCAGCCTGCCGCGCTCTCAGGTCGGCGCGGCCCGCGCGCCCGAGAAGGGCGCCCGCTTCGTGATCCGGCTTCCGGCCGCGTGACATCATGTCCGCCGCAAGCCGGGACGGGACGGGATGGGAGCCGGTGGATGCCAGCCTCCAAATGCACGCAACCTGCGTGGCGTTTGCCGACAAGGCGGTGCTGCTGCGCGGGCCGCCCGGCTCAGGGAAATCCGACCTGGCGCTGCGGCTGATCGCAGGGCCGACGCCCGACGGCGCACCGCCCGCGGCGCTCGTGGCCGACGACCAGGTCGTGATCACGAGGAACGGTGTGCGGCTTACCGCGCGCGCACCGGAGACAATCGCGGGGATGCTCGAAATCCGCGGGGTCGGTATCCGGCCGATGCGCACCGTGCCGGAGGCCGCGGTGGCGCTGATTGTCGATCTGGTTGCATCCAAGGCTATCCCGCGCCTGCCGCCCGAGCCGCTGCCGAGTGAAGACATCCTCGGCCTTCCGGTCAGCACCACGCGCCTCGCGCCGTTCGAGCCTTCCGCGCCGCTGAAACTGCGTCTGCTGATGGGCGCGCTGGGCGATGCCTCGCAATGATGTTGATGCGGAGCACCCCAGCGCGGCTTTGCC
>JBKGZY010000235.1:0-3974 GCA_046543175.1 Dichotomicrobium sp. | reverse complement strand
TCGGCGATGAATTTCGACGGGTCCGGGTCGATGATCGGGAACGTGCCGTAATGGATCGGCACGATGGTCTCGAAGTCGAAATACCGCTTGCAGGCCATCGCGGCGGTCTTCGCCCCCATGGTGAAGCGGTCGCCGATGGGAACAAGGCCGATATTCGGCGCGAACACCTCGTTGATGAGCGCCATGTCCGAGAAGATCTCGGTATCGCCCATATGGTAGATGCTCTTGCCCTCCGCGCGGATGACCACGCCGCAGGCCGCGCCCAGATAGACCGGCTTGCCGTCGATCATGGTGCTGGAGGAGTGGAACGCCTTGACGAAGGACACGTCGAAGCCGTCCTGGGCCAGCGTGCCGCCGGGATTGGCCGGGTCGATGTTCTCGATGCCGCGCGCGTTCATGTAGAGCGCCAGTTCATAGACCGCGATCAGCTTCGCGCCGGTCTGCTGGCAGATGTCGAGGGCGTCGCCGGTATGATCGTCGTGGCCGTGGGTGAGGACGACATGGGTGCAGCCCTGCGCGGCGTGGTTGACCGAGCCGGGGAACTTGTCGTTGCCGGACAGGAACGGGTCGATGAGAATGACGCTGGAGCCGGTCTCCAGGCGGAATGCCGAATGTCCGAGCCAGGTGAGTTTCATGTGGGCCTCCGTTTCGGGTGATAAGCCGCTTGCGCGCCCGCGCAGATTAGCCGCAGTATAAAGCCCATGCGCCGCGTCTCAACCTGTGAGCGCGGACGCCGAACAACGCCCCTCCGGAGCCGATGTCCACCCCCGATACCATGTCCATCGAGGCCTTTCACGCCGCCCTGCCCGCCGGGGCGCGGCTGATCGGGCTGGATCTGGGCACGAAGACCATCGGCGTGGCCGTCTCGGATGTCAGCCGCAGCGTCGCCACGGCGCTGGAGACGATCCGGCGTGGCAAGTTCCGCGACGACTCCGCCCGGCTCGCGGAGATCGTCGAGAGCTACGGCGTCGGCGGGATCGTGATCGGCCTGCCGCTCAACATGGACGGCTCGGAAGGCCCGCGCGCGCAGTCCGCCCGCGCCTATGCCCGCAACCTCGACGCGGCCACCGGCCTGCCGATCCTGCTGTGGGACGAGCGGCTGTCCACCGTGGCGGCGGAACGCGCGCTGCTCGCCGCGGACACCTCGCGCAAGCGCCGCGCCGAGACCATCGACAAGGTGGCGGCGGCCTACATCCTGCAAGGCGTGCTGGACCGGCTCGCCAGATTTTAGCCGGTTCGCCGAGCACCAGTCCCTGCGCCCGGTTTTATGTCACATAAATGACACAGATCACGGAATTTAACACGTTAACCGTGTTTATTCTGCCAAAAAATTTTCGTATTGTGTTAAATTGAGCGCATTCAGTCGGGAATGGGGTGTCATGCAACACGACGGAAATCTCGAAGGCTACGGCAGTAGCTCCGCTTCCGGAGAGGCCGACAACATCGAACAGGTCCGGGAACTTCTCTTCGGCGAGCACCAGCGGCGAACGGAAAGCCAGATTCAGGAACTTACCCGCCGAATTGCCGAACTTGAAGAAAAAATCGACCGCATGGCGGCGGAGTCCCGGGACAATCTGAAAGCCTCCGAAGAAAGATCGGCCGCCTCGCAGAAAGAGGTGGTTCTGCGCATTTCCAACGCGATCAAGACGCTTGGCCGGGAAGTCGAGCAACTGGCCACGGAACAGGGTGGCGATTGACGCGATGCAGACACGCAGTGCCGAGTTCGATCAGCTCAAAGAGCTTCTGCTGAAGGATGAACAGTATACGCTCCAACGCCTGGAAGCGCTCGTTGAGCAACATCAGCAGCGCGTCGGCGACGCCGCCGCCTTGCGCAGCAGTGTCGCCGAAATCGTCTGCGACGCGCTGCGCGACGCGGAGAAAAAGCAGCACTGGGAACTGGAAACGACCGTCTCGCCGCTGGTCGTCGGGAGCATACGCCGGGAACTCCGGAATTCCCGGGATGAAATGGTCGAGGCGTTCTATCCGATCCTGGGCCGCCTGGTGTCGTCATACGTGGCGAGCCGCTTCAAGCAGTTCGTCGAGGCGCTCGATGAAAGACTCGGCAACAGGCTATCGGGGCGCTCGCTTCTTCTCAGACTGAAGAGCCTGCGGACCGGCGTTCCCTACAAGGCTCTCCTGCTCCGCGAAGCCTACAATTTCACGATTCTCGAGGTGTCCCTGATTCAGCGGAAGTCCGGGATCGTCATCGACCATTGGCGCGCGCCCGACCACGAGATGGACGACTCGGAGGAGAGCAGCGATACGCTTTTCGGCGGCCTCGTCGCGGCGATAAACGAATTCGCGACCGACGCCCTTCGATCCGACGACAACGCATTGCGCAGCTTTGAAACGCCGGATTCCCGCATCTATCTGAGGGCGTCATCCGCGCATATCCTCGCGGTCAGAACGCGCGGCCGCAGCGACGCCAGGATAGAGCGCATCCTCGACAAAACGCTGATCGAGATCGTCGAAAGCGAAATCGTTGCAGGGCGAGACGGAGGATCGGAGAACGCGCCGCAGCCGCGCGCCAGTTCGCGCCTTCCCGAGGCCGCCGAACGGCTGACCGATGCCGTAGCCGGGCATAAGCGGACCCCAGTGCTGGGGATCGCGGCCGTCGTGACCCTGACGCTGGCCGGTGCCGGCTTCGCCGCATGGCATTTTACGACGCCGAGCCCGGAAGCGGTCGCCAAGCGGCAGGTTCAGGAAATCGTCGCCCGGCAATCCGAACTCGCGGGCTTCCCGATCCAGGTGGAGCCCGCCGCCGACAGGATGGTCATAAGCGGGCTGGTCCCGTCCGAGGACGCAAAACGCGCGCTTCAGGATGCCGTTGCCGCCGCGTCTCCGGCCTTCGAGCCGAGCTGGCAGCTTCGCGCGATAGGTGACGGCCCCGTTCTGGAGGAAATAGCGGAGCTTCGCGGCGCCATGGAGCAGCTTGCGACACGGGCGTCGGTCCAGGCGCTGGCGACGCAGCTCGACGCGGAGCTGCGCGGGATCGAGGCCAGAGTGGCCGCCCTGCAAACGGAGACCGCCACACTGGCCAGCCGGCAATCGGTCGAGACGCTACAGGAACGTTACGGCGCCGTCGCGCACGACCTGGGTGATCTGAAAGACCGGCTTACCACGGAAATCGCCCGCCTGGATCGGCAGGGCGACCGGTTCGCATCGTCCGACGAACTGGCGGCCCTGTCCGACAGGCTCGACACGCTCAGCGGGCAAATCGACAATCCGGAAGCGAAGCTTGCTTCGTGGGTGCAAAGCAACGCGATCTTCTTTTCCCAGGATGCGCAGCTACGGGATACAAGATTTACCGGCGTCCAACTCGATGAACTGGCCCGCCTGTTGAAGCAATCGACTTCGAGCTTGCGCATCGTCGGCTACACGGACCCGTCCGGCTCCGGTCAGCGGAACAGAACGATTGCGGCGGCGCGGGCCCTGACGGTTGAAGAGGCGCTGATCGCCAGGGGCGTGCCGGACAACCGCCTCAAGACCGTCGGCCGGGCGCAGGGACCGCTGCTAAGCGCGGACAAGGGCCGGACCAGCAGCAATCGCCGCGTGGAATTCGAAATTCTTTACCGGAACGAACCCGCGCAGACGACGGGCGAACCTCTCGAACCGGAGGCAGATCCGGTCGGCAATGATCGGCGATAGCTTGAGCAATAGCGATTGCAAGCGCCGACACCGCAATTTGAAGCTGAACTCGAATCTCATGAGGTCCTTGCCGACCGCCGCGTGAGCAGCAAGGAAGCGTGAACCTCGAGCGCGAACTGACCGCGACCCGCGACGGGGTTCATCGGCCGCTCTAATCAACGCCGCGAAGGCCGGCATAAGGTTGCGTGGTCCAGGCCAAATCGATACATAATCGGCGAGGCCACAGCGCCGCACGCGGAGAGGTGCCGGAGTGGTCGAACGGGGCGGTCTCGAAAACCGTTGAGCGCGCAAGCGTTCCGAGGGTTCGAATCCCTCCCTCTCCGCCA
>JBKGZY010000026.1:0-18939 GCA_046543175.1 Dichotomicrobium sp. | reverse complement strand
GACGCATTCATTCGCTCTCGGACTCGCTGCTTGGTAAAGCGAATGAATGCGTCGACGCACTAGAAAGCGCCTGACGCAATCGGAGGACGATCTTGGCAAGGATTACGCTCAGACAGCTTCTCGACCACGCCGCCGAGCACGGCTACGGCGTGCCGGCCTACAACATCAACAACATGGAGCAGGGCCTCGCGATCATGGAGGCGGCAAACGCCACCCGGTCGCCGGTGATCATCCAGGCGAGCCGGGGCGCGCGCAACTATGCCGGCGACTTCATGCTCGCCAAGCTGATCGAGGGGCTCGAGGCGCTTTACCCGGACATTCCGATCTGCCTGCACCAGGACCACGGAAACAACCCTGCCACCTGCCTGTCGGCGATCCAGCACGGCTTCACCTCGGTGATGATGGACGGCTCGCTGGAAGAGGACGCCAAGACGCCCGCCTCTTACGACTACAATATCGGTGTGACCAGGAAGGTCACGGAAATGGCGCACTGGGTCGGCGCGAGCGTGGAAGGTGAGCTTGGCTGCCTGGGTTCGCTGGAAAGTGGCGTGGGCGAAGCCGAGGACGGACACGGCTTCGAGGGCAAGCTGTCGCGCGACATGCTGCTCACCAACCCGGACGAGGCGAAGCAGTTCGTCGCCGAGACCAAGGTGGACGCGCTCGCCGTTGCCATCGGCACCAGCCACGGCGCCTACAAGTTCACGCGCAAGCCGACCGGCGAAATCCTGGCAATGGACGTGATCGAGGCGATCCATGAACGCCTGCCGAACACGCACATCGTCATGCACGGCTCAAGCTCGGTGCCGCAGGACTTGCAGGACATCATCAACAAGCATGGTGGTGAGATGCGCGAGACCTACGGTGTCCCGGTCGAGGAGATTGTGCGCGGCATCCGCCACGGCGTGCGCAAGGTGAACATCGACACCGATCTGCGCATGGCCTCGACTGCGGCAATCCGTCAGTTGCTGCACGAAAAACCGGCCGAGTTCGACCCGCGGAAATACCTCAAGCCCGCGATGGAAGCGATGCGCAAGGTCTGTGCCGAGCGGTTCGAGGCATTCGGCACGGCCGGCAACGCGGAGAAGATCAAGCCGGTCCCCATGGCCGAGATGGCCAAACGCTACGCCGATGGCTCGCTTGATCCCCGGGTTGGCGCGGCGCGCGCCGCATAACGCGATCCCAAACACGGGAACCGGATTTCGAACACTTCGCGCGTTGGATATGGTGATGAGAGCGGATTGCGTCGGCCCTTCGGGCCTCGCTATGACGCGGTTCCGATCGATCGGAAAAATTCTCCAAGGAATCAGCGTGAGAGTCGTGGGAGGTGGGCCATGAATGTTTGTTACGCGCAGGATCGTGGCCCGCACTGGCCGCGCGCGGTAGTCTTTGACCTTGACGGCACGCTGGTCGACAGCATCGGCGATCTTGCCGACGCGTTGAACGCGACTTTCGCCGGGCGCGGGTTGCCGCAGCTGCCGGAAGCCCGTATCAAGGAATTTGTTGGCGCGGGGATCTCTGAACTGGTGCGGCGCGGCCTCCTGGAGAGTGGCGTCGCGGAGGATGATCTCGAGAACTGTATCGCCGACATGCTTGAGCGGTATTCGGCGCGGCCCGTGGCGCGCACGCGGCTGTATGACGGGGCGGCGGAACTGCTTGCCAGCCTGCGGGGCGCCGGCGTGAAGCTGGGCGTGTGTACCAACAAGCCGCAGCGGATCACGGAAACCGTTCTGGAGGCGTTGGGTATTGCCGCGCATTTCGGCGCAATTATCGGGGAATGCCCGGCGCGTCCGCGCAAGCCGGACCCCGCCATGCTCCGCGCGGTTCTGGATGCACTGGAGGTCGCGGCCTTCGATGCGCTGATGGTCGGCGACAGCGGCTCCGATGTGAGCGTGGCACGGGCACTCGGCATGCCGGTGATCGTGCTGCGTTCGGGCTATGGCCGGGACACGCCGGAAGATCTGGGCGCGGACCGGGTGATCGGCTCCCTCCGCGAAACCGAGGACGTGATCGCCGCGTTGCGGATCGGCGCGCCCTGAGCGGTCATGCCGAGGCCGGTTTGTTCCCGCTGTTCGAGCGCGCTATCAAGCCATTAGACGCATCCTGTCGCGCCGTTCACCGGCGAAAGCAGCATTTCTCAATTTGACGAAATGAGGCATGCTGAACGCATGACGACGCATGATGCAGTTGCGCGCGGCCGAGGGCTGCGGCGCGTAAGGTGGCGCCTGTGGCCATGGCTGGCGGTCATTGGCGCGCTGGCGGCGCCTTGCCTGACTGTCGGGCCGTCGCCGGCAGGCGCCGATGAAGCCGACTTGGCCGAGCCGGTGGCGCCGCCGGGAGAGGACCATCCTCTGGAGGAACTGCATTCCGGCTATCGCTATCAGCCTGCGCATGTCAAGGAGATGCAGGACGACGACATCAGGAACCCCGGTATGCTGTGGTACGAGCACGGGCGCAAACTCTGGTCGATGCCCGACGGCGAGGCCGACAAGTCCTGTGCGGATTGCCACAACCGGGCGGAGAAGGCGATGCGCGGCGTCGGGGCGCGTTATCCGCAGTTCTCACAGGCCGAAGCCAGGCCGATCGGTCTGGGGCAGCGGATCAACCTGTGCCGGAGCCAGAACATGAAGGCAAAGCCTTGGCCTGTGGGCTCGGATGCGATGGTTGCTATGACGACCTATGTGCGCGCCCAGTCGCGGGGAATGCCGGTGCGCGTGAAGACCGGTGGGCAGGCGGCCCCGTTCTTCGAGGACGGAAAAGCCTATTACTATCGCAAGCGCGGCGAACTCGACACCTCCTGTGCCGGATGCCACGAGGACAATGCCGGCGAGAAGCTGGGCGCCACGACCATCAGCCAGGGCCACAGCAACGGGTTCCCGGCCTACCGGATCGCGGCGGAGCGCGTGGAGACGCTGCACCAGCAGTTCAGGCGCTGCAACAGGCGCGTACAGGCGCAGCCGCTGCCGCTCGGCTCCGACACCTATGTTAATCTGGAGCTGTATCTGGCGTGGCGCGGCAGCGGGCTGCCCGTCGAAACGCCCGCGGTGCGCAACTGAAAACCTCCGCCCGTGAGCTTATATTTCATCACGGACGGCCGGCGAAAAGCGAACTGATCGATCCATGAGCATACCCAACGTCCTGACGATAGCCGGGTCGGACTCCGGCGGCGGTGCCGGTATCCAGGCCGACTTGAAGACTTTTGCCGCCCTGCGCACTTACGGGGCGTCCGCGATCACGGCCGTGACCGTGCAGAACACGCGGGGCGTGCGCGACGTCCACCAAGTGCCGCCGGGGATCATTGCGGGCCAGATCGCGGCGGTGTTCGACGACATCGATATCAGGGCCGTGAAGATCGGCATGATTGGAAATGCCGAAGCCATCGATGCTGTCGCTTCCGCGCTGGAGCAGGTCTCTGGCATACCGATCGTGCTCGATCCGGTGATGGTCGCCGCAGGCGGGGATGTGTTGCTGGAGCCGGGCGCGGAGACCGTTCTGAAAACGCGGCTGCTGCCATTGGCGAGCGTTCTGACGCCGAACCTGCCGGAAGCCGCGCGGCTGCTGGAGACGGGGCAGGCCGAAGAGGAAGCAGACATGCGTGATCAGGCGCAGCGTCTTGCGGGGCTCGGGGCGAAAGCTGTGCTGGTCAAGGGCGGTCACGGCACCGGCGACGAGGCGCTGGACATCCTATTCGACGGCGAGGGCTTCGCCCGCTTCACGGCGCTGCGCGTGGCGACGAAGAACGTGCATGGCACCGGCTGCACGCTTTCCTCGGCAATCGCCGCGCTGCTGGCGCGCGGGCTGGCGCTGCATGAAGCGGTGCGCGAGGCCAAGACCTATCTGACGAGCGCGCTAACCGAATCCAACGAGCTCACGGTTGGCCGTGGCGCCGGCCCGCTCAATCACTTCTACAAGTTATGGAGCGCGGTCGGGGAGTAATGAGGTCAAAACCGTACCCCCCGCCTGTCGCTGCGCCTGTCAGGCCGACATAGCGAGATTGACCGCCTTCGGGCCCTTGCCGCGCGGATCCGGCTCGGTCTCGAAGGTGACGCGCATTCCCTCGTCGAGTGCCGCAAGTCCGGACCGTTCAACAGCCGAAATATGGACGAAAACGTCCTTGCCACCTTCATCGGGCGTGATGAAGCCGTAGCCTTTGGTCTGGTTGAAAAACTTGACCGTGCCGGTTTGCTGCATGACGTCTCTCTCCTGGTCCCCACGACACTTAACTGGACGCGGCGCAGCGCCACGTCGGAAAACATGGCCGGCACGTCAGGAATCGGGGAGAGACTAGATAGCACCCACGCGCATGAAGCGGCGGGTCAAACTCAGTTCATCCACCGGGTCGAGAAGGCCGCCCGATGCGCGTAATATGCCGTATTTGCGGTATTTGGACAAGCAGAATCGCCCGGTGTCGGGCCGTCATCTGTCACACATCTAGTGCTGACGCTTTGGTCAGGCTGCTCTTCTTGCGGTGCACAAGTGAGCCGCAGTCTAAAACTTGTGCGTGTAGCCGGCCGGCACGGCCGAGATGATGACGACCGCCTGCGCCTGGGGAAAATCATCGGTGATGGTCAGGTCGATGCGAGCTTCACACCCCTCCGGTAGCAACCGCGCGAGCTGGTGTGCGGCGCCACCGGTTAGTTGCATCGTCGGGCGCCCGGACGGCAGATTGACCACGCCCATGTCCCGCCAGAACACGCCGTTGCGAAAGCCGGTGCCGAGCGCCTTGGAACACGCTTCCTTGGCCGCGAACCGCTTGGCATAGGACGCCGCGCGCAGCCGGCGCCGGTCGGATTTCTGCCGCTCGATGTCGGTGAAGATGCGGTCCAGGAAGCGCTCGCCATAGCGTTCCAGCGTTGCCTCGATGCGCCGGATGTCGATGATGTCGTTGCCCAGTCCGATGATCATGGCCGCTGCCGATCGGCTTCACGCGCTCATATCGCCGAGTGCGTCGCTGCGGGCCTTGTGCATGAGCGCGCGCATTCGCCGGACCGCGGAATCGAGGCCGGAGAAGATTGCTTCGCCAATGAGGAAATGGCCGATGTTCAACTCCGCAATTTCCGGGATTTCGGCGATGGGCGCGACCGTATCGAAGGTGAGGCCGTGCCCGGCATGCACCTCCAGCCCGGCCGTCGCGGCGAGTCGGGCGCCGTCGCGCAGCCGCGCCAGTTCCATGTCGCGGGCGACGTGATCGCCCTTGACGGCGGCTTCGCAGTAGGTGCCGGTGTGTAGTTCCACCACCGGGGCGCCGAGCGCCCTTGCGGCTTCGATCTGGTGCGGGGCCGGGTCGATGAACAGCGACACGCGAATGCCGGCCCGGGACAGGGCGTCGACACTTGGCTGGAGCGACGCGCGTTGCCCGGCGGCGTCCAGCCCGCCCTCGGTTGTCAGTTCCGCGCGCCGTTCCGGCACGATGCAGCAGGCATGGGGGAGATGACGCAGCGCGAAGTCGCGCATCTCTTCGGTCGCCGCCATTTCGAGGTTCAGCGGCAGCGCCGTGCAGGATTTCAGCCTTTCGATATCGTCGTCGCAGATGTGCCGGCGGTCCTCGCGCAGATGCGCAGTGATGCCGTCCGCGCCGGCCTCCGCCGCCAGCCGGGCCGCGCGTACCGGATCAGGATGAAGGCCACCGCGCGCGTTACGGATGGTGGCGACGTGGTCGATGTTGACGCCCAGCCGGATGTCGGTGCCGAAGGTGCTCATGGGGTCCAGACGGTTTCATGCGCCTCAAGCGGTGGAGCGGGACGTCAAGGCGAGCCGGTCGACCAGCGCCGTGCCGGCCAGGCTGCTCAGACGTTCGCGCCGCCGCCGCTGGCGAAGCTCGATCATCTTGCGCACGATAATGTAGGAAATGCCCGCCGCCAATGCACCGATCGGCAGCGAGCCGAGCGCCATCGGCTTGATCACCGGCCACACGCCCTGAACCAGCAGCATCGCCGCTTCCGTCGAAAAAGCCATGAGCCGCTCCATAATGGCGCCGCCCCAACTCGCCATGCCTTCCGGCAGGCCGCCGCAAGCGCCGATCGGCTTGCCCGTGAGCATCACGCAGCCGAGTTTGTAGGTTGAATACCAGATGAGCGGGAAGCTGATCGGATTCGCCACGAATGTGCCGAGCGCTGCGGCGATGATGCTGCCGCCGAGCACCCATGCCAGCAGGCCCGCGAGCACGAGTTGAAAGCCGAAAAACGGGGTGAAACCGATAAATACGCCCGCCGCGCAGCCGACCGCGATCGCGTGGGGCGAGCCGGACAGCCGCCACAGCCGATAGAACACGTATTTTATGGACCGTGCGAAACTCCGGCGGGGCCAGACGGCCACACGCAGGGTTTCCAGCAGGGAAGGACGCTCACGGCGTTGAAACAGCATTTATCGTAGAACTCCACGTCAAGGCGGCCACGAAACGGCAAAACTTCCCCGACACGAAGCCGCGCCGCTCACCGCATATAGGCGGGCTATCCCTTACGGCAAGCATGTTACGCGGATTGCAGCCGTGTGGCATGCGCATGCCGAAAAAGACGTCTCGGGAGATCCTGCTTGTCGGTTGTATCCGATCCCTCATGCGCGCGAAACGATAGGCGGCGTGCACGGTCTACAGATTACAACCGATGTTGCGCTCAGGCCGCACCTGCGTTGCGACTGCCGGGCTTGACTGGGATGGTATCGCGCAAATGTGACGGCAGGTCGTCCGGCGGATACGTGGCGACGTCGAGTTGCAGCAGCGGGATCAGGGGCAGACCGAGATCGGCACGGCCGCCGGAGCGGTCGACGAGGCAGCACGCTGCGACGACTTCGCCACCTTCGGCCTGCGCGGCGGCGACGCATTCGCGCGATGACAGGCCCGTGGTGACGACATCCTCGACCATCAGGCAGCGGGTTCCTCGGGGAATGCGGAAATCCCGGCGCAGCGCGAACGCGCCTTCGCTCCGCTCGACAAACACGGCAGGCACGCCGAGCTGACGGCCCATTTCGTAGCCCACGATGACGCCGCCCATCGCCGGCGAGACAACCATGTCGATGTCGGCGCGCACTTCCCCGAGCTTTTCGGCCAGCGCCGCGCACAACCGCTCGGCATGCCAGGGATACTGCAGGACTTGTGCGCACTGGATATAGGTGTCGCTGTGCAGGCCGGAGGTGAGGATGAAATGGCCGGTGCGCAAGGCGCCCGTTTCCTTGAAAACCGCCAGGATATCGTCTTCGGTCATGCGCTGGGCCGCCTCGTCCGGTCGTTACGCGGGGGCGCGTTCGGCGTTGCTGACGACCTTCAGCCCGCGCAGCCCGGCGAGAATATCCGTCAAATGCTTCAGGTCGTAAACCTCGATCGCGACCAGCATCTCGGTATAGTCCACCTGCCGGTTGGTCATCTCGATGCGGTCGATATTGCTGCCGGACTCGCCGATCAGCTGGGCGATCTGGGCGAGCGTGCCGGGCGCGTTGATCGCGTTGACCTTGATATCGACCGGGAACCGCTCGGTCGAGCCTTCATGGATGTCCCAGGTCACGTCGATCCAGCGGTCGAGCTGATCGTCATATTCCGTGAGCTTCGACGAATGGATCGGATAGATCGTGATGGTATTGTCCGGCTCCAGAATGCCGACGATGCGATCGCCGGGCACCGCGCCGCCCGGTGCGAAGCGTATCGGTTCGCCCTCATGCGCGCCGCGGATCGGCATGGCGTCGGCCAGATCGCGCGCGGAGGCGTTCTGCCCGCCGAGGAGGCGGAACTTGACGTGGCGCACCCAGCCGAGGTTGAACCAGCCTTCGTCGTCGCGACGAATCGCCTTTCGTTTCGGCGTCTCGGTCCATTCGCGGCCCGGATGCACGGCCTTGAGCACTTCGTCCGAGGTCAGTTCCCCGCGCCCGACCGCGGCGAGCACATCGGCCGTTGACGTCTGCGCGAGCCGGTGCAGGCAGTTTTCCAGCGCCGTCTCATCGAATTCGAGATCGACGTTCTCGAATGTGTTGCGCAGAATTTGCCGGCCGAGATCGCAGTATTGCTTGCGCACGGCGTCGCGCGTGGCGCGGCGAATTGCCGAGCGCGCCTTGCCGGTGACGGCGATGCGCTCCCAGGCCGCCGGCGGCGTCTGCGCTTCTGAACAGATGATCTCGACCTCGTCGCCGTTCTTGAGCTGGGTGACGAGCGGCATGTGCCGGCCATTGATCTTGGCGCCGACGCAGCGATTGCCGACGTCGGTATGCACGGCGTAAGCGAAGTCCACCGCGTTCGCGCCGCGCGGCAGGGCGATGAGCCAGCCTTTTGGCGTGAAGCAATAAACCTGATCCTGGAACAGTTCGAGCTTGGTATGCTCCAGGAATTCTTCCGGGTTGTCGCCTTCCAGCAGATTGTCCACCAGCTTGCGAAGCCATTGATATGGCGCGCTTTCCTCGCTCAACGGACGGCGGACGCCACCGTTCCCCTTGGCCGGCGAGTCCTTGTAGAGCGAGTGCGCGGCCACACCGTACTCGGCGACGTAATGCATCCAGCGGGTGCGGATCTGAAGCTCGACGCGCTGGTGGCGCGGGCCGACGATGGTGGTGTGGATCGACTGGTAGTCGTTCTGTTTCGGGGTGGAGATGTAATCCTTGAATCGGCCCGGAACGACCCGCCATATGGTGTGAATGCAGCCGAGAGCGCGGTAGCAGTCCGGCATCTCCTCGGTAATCACGCGGAAGCCGTAAATATCGGAAAGCTGCTCAAGCGAAATCTGCTTGTTCTGCATCTTCCGCCAGATCGAATGCGGTCTCTTTTCGCGGCCATAGACTTCCGCGTTGAGGCCTTCGGCGGTCAGCCTCTCCTCCAGTTCGGCGCGAATATCCTCGATCAGCCCTTCATTGCGTTGGCGCAGGGTCTGCAGCCGGGACACGACAGTATTGTAGGCGTCGGGATTCAGCCAGCGGAATGACAGGTCGGACAACTCGTCCTTGAGTTCCTGCATGCCCATGCGCCCGGCCAGCGGCGCGTAGATCTCCATCGTCTCCGCGGCCACCTGCTTGCGCTTGTGGGGCTTCATATGCTCCAGCGTGCGCATGTTGTGCAGCCGGTCAGCGAGTTTGACGAGCAGCACGCGGATGTCACTGGAAATGGCGATCAGCAGCTTGCGGAAGTTCTCGGCCTGTTCGATGCGCTTGCTGGCGAGGTCGAGCTTGCGCAGTTTCGTCAGCCCGTCGACGAGATCGGCGATTTCCTTGCCGAACTGTTCCTCGATCTCGTCTTTTGTCGTCTGCGTGTCTTCGATGGTGTCGTGCAGCAGGGCCGCGGCGATCGTCGCGTCGTCGAGCTTCAGATCCGTCAGCACCGCGGCGACTTCCAGCGGATGGGAAAAATAGGGATCGCCCGAGGCCCGGCGCTGGTTGCCATGCGCCTTCATGGCGTAGACATAGGCGCGGTTGAGCATGGCCTCGTCCGCGTCCGGGTCATACCGCATCACGCGTTCAACAAGCTCGAATTGCCGCATGATCTACGCCCTCACAGATGCCGTGTCGCGCCCGCCCCCGCTCGGCGCGGAACGCGACAAAAAAGCGCGCAAGCAAATCGCCCGCGCGCCCGTCCCCTGCGCCTTGTGCCGCTGCCGTGTCACCGAACGAACGCCGGTGTCTAGCGCGAACGCCCGCTCGGCGCGCCGCCCCCGATTGAGCCGCCTTCCAGGCCGCGCAGCAGTTCTTCTTCGGACAGCGGGTCGATGGCGGTGTCGTTGGCCATGTCGTCGCGGGTGAGCGCGGGCGTCGTGTCGTCGCTGCCGATGGTCGGTCCGGGCTCGGCTTCCGGCTCATCCACGTCCACGTAACGCTGCATGGAATGGATGAGATCTTCCTCGACATCGTTAGGCGACAGTGTCTGATCCGCGATTTCGCGCAGCGCGACGACCGGATTCTTGTCGTTGTCCCGTTCCACCGTGATCGGCGCACCCGCCGAGATCGTCCGCGCGCGATGCGCGGCGAGCAGGATCAGTTCGAAGCGGTTGGGGACCTTGTCGATGCAGTCTTCAACAGTAACGCGGGCCATGCGTGATGTTCTCCTTTTCGCGCATCGGAGAGTAAGATGAAACCGGTCGTGTTACAAGCGATGAGCCGCCGTGACCGGATTGGAGTTTCCCATTGTCGTGAACAAACGCGCTTGCCATCGGCAAGTCAAGGCGGCTCCGACAGCATCCGCCGAATTTGTCCCTCATGCCCCCGCTTGTCAGGTGGGAGCGCCCTGAGGAACTGGCAAGCGGATTCGCCGCTCACCGGGTGATGCCAGCGTGGCAGAATATCGACGAGAGGTTGCAGGACGAAGGCGCGCAGATGCATCTGCGGATGCGGCGTGACAAGGCCGGACCGGCGCAGGTGGCGCGCCCCCGGCGAACGGGCAGCGGGCACCTGCGATCTGACGTCGCAACTGAGTCCGTGGCGCCCGACGGCCGGCCAATTGATGATCCGTCCCGCATAATCGAGGATGTCAATATCCAGCGGGCGCGGCCCCCACCGGGTGCCGCTGCGTGGGCCGGCTTTGCGCTCTAACCGTTTGAGAACCCTCAGCAAACTTTCCGGTGGCAGGGTGGTTCTCACCGCCACCACGGCATTAACGAAATCGCTCTGGTCCCGCACGCCAAGCGGTGCGCTTTCATAAAACGGTGAGCGGGCTTTAACGCATATTCCATTCACACCAAATAAGGACATAGCGTAACGAATTGTGTGGGCTGGTGCGCCCCACACGCTGTCCATGTTTGCGCCGAGTCCAAGAACGATCATTATGAAGCGACACGATTGTTTGCGCGTTCAGATTGCAAAATGTGGTGAAAGCCCCATTTCACGGCTACACCGAGTGAATAATCGCCATTTTGTCAAGCCGCGCACGGGCTTGGGGCGGTTTTCTTATTGACGAGGTCCCCATGATGAATTTCTACCCCAACGAGCGCGCCGCGCTGTTCATTGACGGCGCAAACCTGTATGCCGCCGCGCGTGCGCTCGGTTTCGATATCGACTATAAGCGTTTGCTCGCCCTGTTCCGCGAGCGGTGCTACCTAGTGCGCGCGCTCTATTACACGGCGCTTGCCGAGGAGCAGGAATATTCCTCCATCCGCCCGCTCATCGACTGGCTGGATTACAACGGCTACACGATGGTGACGAAGCCGACGAAGGAGTTCACCGACACCAGCGGCCGGCGCAAGATCAAGGGCAACATGGATATCGAACTCACCGTCGATGCCATGGAGCTGTCCAACTACCTCGATCACGTTATCCTGTTTTCCGGCGACGGCGACTTCCGCAGCCTCGTCGAGGCGCTCCAGCAGAAGGGGCGGCGTGTGAGCGTGGTTTCCACCCTGACCACCCAGCCGCCGATGATCGCCGACGAGTTGCGCCGGCAGGCGGATCAATTTATTGATCTGCGCGAACTGGAAAGCGAAATTTGCCGGCTGCCGAACGGGCGCGACCGGCGCGCGGCCGAAGCGGATTTCTACGAGGATGACGACGACGATGAAATCGGATCGGGGGCGTCGGACGGGTCGCACAAGCTCTGAGCGGGCCGGCTAGGTGGGGTGCGCGCCGGAAAGCCCGGAACCGGCATCGGATTGCGCGAGATGCCCCAGGCTGGTGGCGTTCCGCGCGGAAAGCCGCGTGGCCCATCCCGACTGGTTCAACGCCCCCGTGCCATCATTCGGCGACGAACAGGCACGGCTTCTGATCGTGGGGCTCGCGCCCGGCCTGCAAGGCGCGAACCGTACGGGCCGTCCCTTCACGGGCGACTATGCCGGCGAACTGCTCTACCGGACACTCCTGGATACCGGCTTTGCCGAGGGGGAATACCGCGCCGATCCGAACGACGGGCTGCGCCTGAAAACCTGCCTCATTACCAATGCCGTGCGCTGCGTGCCACCGGCCAACAAGCCAACCGCCGCGGAGATCAAGTCATGTCGGCCTTTCCTGTGCGGAAGGATCGCCGCTCTGCCGCAACTGCGGGCGATTCTGGCGCTGGGTCGGGTCGCGCACGACTCGGTTATCGCGGCGCGGGACGGGCGCCAGGCCGACTACCGTTTCGCCCACGGGGCATGTCACGCGCTGCCGGACGGGCTGCGCGTCTACGACAGCTACCATTGCTCGCGCTACAACACGAACACCGGCCGGCTGACCGAGCAGATGTTTCAGGCGGTGCTTGAACGCATCCGCGGTGATCTCGGGATCGTGACTGCGCCATAAGAAAAACCGCCCGCGCGATGCGGGCGGCTCAGGGGATTTACCTAGTGCATATTCAGCATGACCGGGGCCGGTTTTGCGTCCGACTCCAAGGCCGGGCACGGAAGCTCATTTCGGCTGCGGCACGACCCGCATATACGGCGTCTCTTCCTTCCAGCCCTGAGGATAACGCTGCTTGGCCTCTTCATTGGAAACGGCGGCCACTATAATGACGTCGTCACCCTGCTTCCAGTCGGCTGGTGTGGCGACCTGATGCTGCGCCGTGAGCTGGATGGAGTCTAGAATGCGCAGGATCTCGTTGAAGTTCCGCCCCGTGCTCATCGGATAAACCAGGATCAGCTTGATCTTTTTGTCCGGGCCGATGATGAACACGTTGCGGACGGTCTGGTTGTCGACCGGCGTGCGCCCTTCCGAAGTGTCGCCCGCGCTGCCCGGCAGCATGCCGTAGGCCTTGGAGATCGACAGGTCGGTATCGCCGACCATCGGATAGTTGACGGCGTGGCCGGTGACCTTCTGGATGTCCTGGCCCCATTCCCTGTGGCGATCGACCGGATCGACGCTCAGGCCGAGAATCTTGGTGTTGCGCTTGTCGAATTCCGGCTTCAGCCCGGCCATCGTGCCAAGCTCGGTGGTGCAGACAGGGGTAAAGTCCTTCGGATGCGAGAACAGGATGCCCCAGGAATCGCCCAGCCATTCATGGAAGCGGATACGGCCTTCGGTTGTCTCAGCTTCGAAATCCGGCGCCGTGTCGCCGATTTGCAAGACCATGATGCTCTCCCTTCGCTCGTGAGCACGTACGTTTCAGACGCATTCTGCGCCGCCCGTGTATTCGCGGCAATCAATATCACAAATGAGGATCACGCGCCTGTCGCGTCAACGAACGGATGCCGCGATGCGGGCACGAGCGAGAACGTTGTTTTGTGTGGCCGCCCTTTTGCAAAACGCCGGAGGTTTTCTCCGGCGCCCCTACGAGCCGTAAAGCGCCAGCGGTAGCCACGTGGCCATGTCGGGCGCGTACCAAAGTACGACGAGCGCCAGCAACTGTATCAGAACGAAGGGGACGATCCCCTTGTAAATCTCGATGGTGCGGACTTCCGGCGGCGCCACTCCGCGCAGATAGAACAACGCGAAGCCGAAAGGCGGGGTCAAGAACGATGTCTGCAGGTTGATCGCCATCATCACGCCGAGCCAGACGGGATTGATCGGCTCACCGGGCGCGATCTCCATCTGCAGCAGGATCGGCGCGACGATCGGCACAACGATGAAGATGATCTCCAGGAAATCGAGGAAGAAGCCCATCAGGAACATCACCACCATGACGAGCAGGACCGCCCCGACCGCGCCGCCGGGAAGGCTGGACAGGAATTCCTCGATCCAGACATCGCCGCCGAAGCCGCGGAATACCAGCGAGAACATGCCCGCGCCGACCAGAATGATGAATACCATCGCCGAGATGGTCATCGTCGAGCGCATTACCAGAAGCAGCACGCGGTCCCCGTTTTCATCGCGGCTGTGAAACGTGCGCCAGGCCGCCAGCACGACCCCGGCGAACAGAATGGTGGTGAGCACCATGGCGACGATGATGGCAATAAATTCATGCTGCGGGATCACATTGCGTTGCAGCCTGAGATCGAAAGAGCCGGTCAACACCAGAAGCGCGACGAGACTCACGCCGGCGGCCACGAGCAGGGTCGGGCGGCCCGGCATCAGCTTGTGACCGGCGAGCATCGTGGCGCCGACCGCGCCGACGCCCGCGGCTTCGGTCGGGGAGGCGAGGCCGCCGAGGATCGAGCCGAGCACCGCGACGATAAGGATGATCGGCGCGACAAGCACGCCTGCCAGATGCTGCAGTTGTTCGCGCCGGTTGCGCCCGCTGTCTTCCATCGCCACGGCGGGCGCGAAGTCAGGCTGCACGCGCGTGAGGACGAACTGGTAGATCATGTACATCCCGACCAGCAAAAGGCCCGGTAGTAGCGCTCCGGCGAACAGGTCGTTCACCGACACCGTGTCGGGCGCGAAGATGCCCATGTCGAACTGCGCCTTCTGATAGGCCGAGGCGAGCTGGTCGCCCAGCAGCACCAGAATGATTGACGGCGGAATGACCTGTCCCAGCGTGCCCGACGCCGCGATGGTGCCGCAGGCGAACGACCGGCTGTAACCGCGGCGCAGCATGGTCGGCAGCGAGATCAGTCCCATCGTCACGACGGTCGCGCCGACGATTCCCGTGGATGCGGCGAGCAGCGCGCCCACGACGCAGACCGAGTAGGCCAGTCCGCCGGGCAGGCTGCCGAACAGGCGCCCCATGTTGTCGAGCAGTTCCTCGGCGACCTTCGACCGCTCCAGCATCACGCCCATGAACACGAATAGCGGCACCGCCACGAGGACTTCGCTGCTCATCGTCTGGAAAATGCGCTGGGGAAAGGCGCTCAGGAAACCCAGATCGAAAATGCCAAGGCCGTAGCCGATGAAGGCGAAGACGGCGGAAGTTCCCGCCAGCACGAATGCGACCGGAAAGCCGGTCAGCAGTAGCGCCACCGTCGCGAGGAACATCAACGCGCACATGGCTTCGGGTTGCAGCAGGAAGCTCATATCGCCGGGGCCTCCTTGCGGGCTACGAGTGTCCGGCAGCGCCGGGCTGGTCCCAGGTCATCGGGCCGGGCGAATAGCGTGGCCAGCGGCCCATCAAATAGAGGAATGCCTTGATCGCCGTCGACAGCCCCTGCGCGCCAACGAGCGCGGCGAACACCCAGATGACCGTCTTGTAGAGGAAGATCAGCGGCAGGCCAGCCAGTTCGGTCGAGCCTTCCAGGGAGATCCAGGCATTGATGACGTAACCCCAGGACAACCAGACCGTCAAAATGCACAGAGGGATGACGAACACGAGCGAGCCGATGAGGTCGACCCAGGCCTTGTAGCGCGGTTTGGCCTCCCGGTAGAAGACATCGACACGCACATGGCCGTCGTAAAGGAGCGTGTAGCCCGCCCCGATCATGAACAGCAGCCCGTGCATGTGCCAGATCGACTCCGACAGCGCCGTGTTCGAGAAGGCGAACACGTAGCGCAGGATCACTACCGCGAACTGCACGAGCACCATGACGAACGCCATCCAGGCGATTGCGTTGCCCACGCGTATGTTGAGCGCGTCTATCGCGTTGGCGATCCGGTACAGGGTCGTCATGATGTTCGCGCCTTTCGCACGGTCTTTACACGGTCAGCGGCCCAGCCGCGCGCTGCGGCTGCCGGAAAAGGTCGGATGAGATTGCGCCGTCAAAAGTTGCACGCCCGGGGTGCCGGCGGGAGGCACGCCCGCGGCGCGCCGCCCGCCAGACGACGCCGTCTAACCCTCAGCGAGGGCGCGCTTGCGCATGTAGGATTGGTCGGAAAGCTTGGACCAGTTGAGCGCGATTTTGCGGAAGGCCATGTAGCTGTCGTAGACCTTCTTGGTGATGGCGTCGGCATTCGCGGCGTCGGCGATCACGTCCTTGGCCGCCTTGCCGGCTTCCACGAACACTTCGTCGGGCAATTCATGCACCTTGACGCCGTGCTCGTTCACCAGCGTATCCAGCGCCTGCGAGTTCTTGGCGTTGAATTCGGCGAGGTCGATGTTGTTTTCCGCCACGGCGCAGGCTTCCAAGGCGGCCTGGTCGGCCTTCGACATGCTTTCGTAAAGCTCGCGGTTCACGCCGAGGCCCAGCGCCGGGCCTGGTTCGTGGAAGCCGGGATAATAGTAGTTCTTCACGATCTTGTAGAAGCCGAAGGCGAGGTCGTTATACGGGCCGACCCATTCCGTGGCGTCGATCGTGCCGGATTGCAGCGCCGGCAGGATTTCCGCGCCGGCAAGCGTCACCGGCGAGCCGCCGAGCGCGCGGATCACGTCGCCGCCGAGGCCGGGAATACGCATCTTCAGGCCTTTGAAGTCTTCGACCGAGGTGATCTCCTTCTTGAACCAGCCAGCCATCTGCGAGCCGGTATTGCCGCACAGGAACGGCTTGACATTATACTCGGCGGAAAGCTCGTCCCACAGTTCCTGACCACCGCCGTGATGAATCCAGGCGTCCATCTCGTCCGGACGGAAGCCGAACGGCACCGCCGCGAAGAACGAGAAGGCCGGGGTCTTGCCCTGATAGTAGTATTCGGCGGAGTGATACATGTCCGCGGTGCCTTCCTGCACGGCGTCGAGGCCCTTCAGCGCCGGAACGAGTTCGCCGCCGCCATAGATGCGGATCTTGTAGCGGCCGTCGGTCGCGGCCTCGAAACGCCGGGCGAAGCGTTCTGGCGCCGTGCCGAGACCCGGAAAGCCTTTCGGCCAGGCCATGACCAGCTTGAGTTCCTTCGCGCTCTGGGCGATCGCGGGGGCGGCGAGTCCCGAAGCTGCTGTGGCACCAGCGGCCACGCCCGTGGTTTTCAGAAACGAACGACGATCCATCGAAGCTCTCCTTGTTCCTCCACACCGTCTCCCGGCCGAGGGGTGACCGGCAGGCACAATTATCTCTTATACCGCCGGGGCCAGCAGGTCCGGCAGTTCGGACAAATTGTTAATGACAGCTAAAGGCTTCGCAGGCAAGTTTTCGCCCGGCTGCGAAAAGCGGTTCAGGTGGCATACGGCAAGGCCGAAATAGGCCGCACCCGCTACGTCCCAAGGGTTGGCCGAAACGAAGCCGATTTCGCCTGGCGCGGCGCCGAAGGCATCCACCGCGAGCTGGTAAGTGCGCGGGGCCGGCTTGTAGATGCCGACGCTGTCGACTGACAGGACATGATCCAGCAGCGCCCCGAGACCGGCATGGGCCACGGCCTGCCCCAGCATTCCGGGCGCGCCGTTCGACAGGATCGCTGTTGCGACTCCGTTGTCGCGCAGCGCCGATATTGCCGGGGCGGCGTCGGTATAGGCGTCGAGGTCGCGGTACAGCGCCAGCAATTGCGCGCGCAGTTCCGGCGTCGCGAGGCCATGCGCCTCCAGCGCATAATCGAGCGCGTCCTGAGTGACCTGCCAGAAGTCGGCATATGCCCCCATCAGGCTGCGCAGCCAAGTGTACTGGATTTGCTTTTGCCGCCAGAGTTCGGAGACCAGCGCGGCGTTCGGACCGATCTCGCCGGCGAGCCGGGCCATCGGCGCATGGACGTCGAACAGTGTGCCGTAAGCGTCGAAGGCGACTGCCTTGAGGCCGGAAAGAGATGGTGCCGTCTCGCTCATGCCGTGTCCGCTGCCCATGCCGAAACCTATCATGCCCGGACAGGGCGACAGGGCGCAATGCCCGGATCGGCTAAAACGGACGCGCCGGTCCCAGCGACGCGGCGAACAGGACGATCCCGAGCGTCATCACGACGAACCCTCCGCCCAGCGCGGCCGCGGCTTGCACCCGCCGCGCCCAGACAGTGCCCGCGCCGCCGGCGCGCGCGGCCAGTTCGCGCGAGCCGACCGCCGCCGCGGCAAGTACCGAAACCGTTATCGCCGTGCCGAGCGACATGGCGAAGGTGGACAGGATGCCGGCCCAGAACATACCTTGCGTCAGCGCGAAGACGAGTACGACGATCGCGCCGGTGCAGGGGCGGATGCCGACTGCCAGCATGATCGCGGCGGCGTTGCGCCACGACCATTCCCGGCCCTCGAGCGCATGCGGATCGGGCATGTGTGAATGGCCGCAGTCACAGTCCGCGTCATGCGCGTGGGCGTGATGCGCATGCATGCTCCGCCGCCAGAAGCGCCGAAGCGTCGCGAACAGCATCCCCGCACCGATCACGGCGACCAGTGCATAGCTCAGCGTTTCCATCTCGCCGACGCGCTCGCGTATTTTCAGACCGGCCGCATTGAGGATAACCGCCATGACGCCGACCAGCGCGATGGCCGACAGCGCCTGAACGAATGACGCGCCGAACGCCAGGACGATGCCGCGGCGTGCGGTGCGCTCGTTCGCCAGCGCGTAGGAGGAAATGACGGCCTTGCCGTGGCCCGGGCCGATGGCATGTACGACGCCGTAGACGAAGCTGAGCAGCACCAGCGCGAAACCGGCCGCGACCCCGCGCTCCTGCTTCAGCTTGCGCACGCCCCCGGCAAGCTGGCGGTAGAGCGTCTGCTGGGTTTGCTCGACCCATCGCCAGAAGCGGGTCAGCGTGCCTACTTCCTGCCGGGATGCCTTCCCGTCCTCGCCGGAAGGAACCCGCGTCCCGAAAGGTGTTTGCGTGGCGTCCTGTGCAGGGGAGGTCTGCGCCTGCGCCAAGGTTGCGGTCTCGGCCGCGCCGACGAATTGCGTGGGCATCGAGACCATCAGGACAATGGCGGCGAACAACAGGATCGCGCCGAGCCGGAATTTCGTAACGCGCGGGCCGGGCATGCTCCCTTCCCCCCTCCCCTATTTCGCCGGCGGGGCCGCCCTTCCCGCCCGACGCCGCTTCTGCGCTTACTGCTCCCGCATCATGCCGGCGCCTCTGCCTCTGCGCCCGCGCATGTTGCCGGGACCTGCCGCATCGTTCTCAAAGCGTTCCATCATGCGCACCATGCGCCGGGAGGGCGCTTCGAGTTCGGATTTGGTGACCTTGCCGTCACCGTCCTCGTCGAACGCCTGGAAACGGTCGACCGTCATGGGGCGGGTGTGGGCCGCGTGCATTTCCGCGAACTCCTCAAGCGACAGCGTTCCGTCACCGTCGGAGTCGTAGGTCTCCATCTGCTCCGTCCAGAAAGCCTCTGCCTCCTCGGCAGAAACACGGCCATCGTCGTTGGCGTCAACCTGCTCGAACATGCCCATGCGCCAGCCGGGGCCCATGCCCATTCCGCGCATC
>JBKGZY010000234.1:0-4002 GCA_046543175.1 Dichotomicrobium sp. | reverse complement strand
GTGCACGTGCCGCTGTCGCTGGAAGCCCAGCTCGAAGCGCGCGTGCTGATGATGTCCACCAACAACATCCTGCACCCGGCGAACGGCACGCCGATCATCGTGCCGTCCCAGGACATCGTGCTCGGTCTTTATTACCTGTCGCTGGAAACGCCCAACGAGCCGGGCGAAGGCATGGTGTTCGGCAGCGTGGCGGAGATCCGCCATGCGCTCGAAGCCGGCCTCGTGACGCTGCATACCAGGATCAAGGCGCGCTTCCAGACGGTCGATGGGGACGGCAGCCTCGTTTCGGCGGTTTACGACACCACGCCGGGACGGATGCTGCTCGGCGAGCAGTTGCCGAAGCAGCCGGGCGTGAAGTTCGAGCTGGTCAACCAGCTCCTGACCAAGAAGATGATCTCCAAGATGATCGACGCGGTCTACCGCAACTGCGGTCAGAAGGAGACGGTCATCTTCTGCGACCGGATCATGGCGATGGGCTTCCGCCATGCCTGCGAAGCGGGCATCTCCATCGGCAAGGACGACATGGTGATCCCGGAAACCAAGGACGCCATCGTGCAGGAAGCGCACGACCTCGTGCGCGACTACGAGCAGCAGTTCATGGAGGGCTTCATCACCCAGGGCGAGAAGTACAACAAGGTTGTCGACGCCTGGGCAAAATGCACCGACCGGGTCGCCAACGAGATGATGGACCGCATCTCGGCCATCCAGTACGACGAGGAAAACGGCCGGCAACTGCCGCTCAACTCGATCTACATGATGTCGCATTCCGGCGCGCGCGGGTCGCCCCAGCAGATGAAGCAGCTTGCCGGCATGCGCGGGCTGATGGCCAAGCCGTCAGGCGAGATCATCGAGACGCCGATCATCTCGAACTTCAAGGAAGGCCTGTCGGTGATGGAGTACTTCAACTCCACCCACGGCGCGCGCAAGGGGCTGGCCGACACCGCGCTGAAGACGGCCAACTCCGGCTATCTCACCCGCCGGCTGGTCGATGTGGCGCAGGACAGCATCGTCAACGAGCTCGATTGCGGCACCGACAAGGGCATCAACATGATCGCCGCCATCGACGCGGGCGAGGTCATCGTTTCGCTGGGCGACCGCGTTCTCGGCCGGACGGCTGCGGATGATGTCGTGTCGCCGACCTCGGGCGAGGTCATCGTGCCGGCTGGAGACCTGATCGAGGAGCGCCAGGCCCGGGAGATCGAGGAGGCGGGCGTTCAGCAGGTCCGTATCCGTTCGGCGCTGACCTGCGAGACGCGCAATGGCGTCTGCACGAAGTGCTACGGGCGCGATCTGGCCCGTGGCACGCCGGTGAACCTGGGCGAAGCGGTCGGTGTCATGGCCGCGCAGTCGATCGGCGAGCCGGGTACGCAGCTCACCATGCGCACCTTCCATATCGGCGGCACGGCGCAGGTCGTCGACTCGTCGTTCCTGGAGTCGAACTTCGCCGGCACCGTGGAGATCAAGAACCGTCATATCGCCAAGGACAGCCAGGGCCGTCTCGTGGCGATGGGCCGGAACATGTCGGTGCTGGTGCTGGACGACGATGGCAACGAGCAGGCGTCCTACAAGATCGTCCAGGGCGCGCATATGAAGGTCGATGACGGCGCCAAGATCAAGCGCGGCGAGCGCCTCGCCGAGTGGGATCCTTACACCCGCCCGATCCTGACCGAGGCGAGCGGCACGGTGGAGTACGAGGACCTCGTGGAAGGCGTGTCGGTCAGCGAGCAGACCGAGGAAACCACCGGCATCACCCAGCGCGTGATTGTCGACTGGCGGGCCAATCCGCGCGGCGCCAGCTTGCGCCCGGCGCTTGTCGTGAAGAACGCCAAGGGCAAGGCGGTGAAGCTCAAGCGCGGCGGCGAGGCACGCTATCAGATCCCGGTGGGCTCGGTGCTGTCTGTCGAGCCGGGCCAGGAGGTGAAGGCCGGCGATGTGCTGGCGCGCATTCCGCTGGAAAGCGCCAAGACCCGCGACATCACCGGCGGTCTGCCGCGCGTGGCCGAGCTGTTCGAGGCCCGGCGCCCGAAGGATCACGCGATCATCGCGGAGATTTCCGGCACCGTCGAGTTCGGTCGGGACTACAAGAACAAGCGCAGCATCCTGATCCGCCCCGACGCGGAGGATGCCGAGCCGGCCGAATACCTGATCCCGAAGGGCAAGCACCTGTCGGTTCAGGAAGGCGACCGGATCGAAAAGGGCGAGTTCATCATGGAGGGCCTGCCCGCGCCGCACGATATCCTGGCGATCAAGGGCGTGGAGGAACTCGCGACCTATCTCGTCAACGAGATCCAGGACGTCTACCGGCTCCAGGGCGTGACCATCAACGACAAGCATATCGAGGTCATTGTCCGCCAGATGCTGCAAAAGGTGGAGATCACCGATGCCGGCGAAACCGGCCTGCTCAAGGGCGAGCAGATCGACCGGCTGGCGTTCGAGGAGCTGAACGCCCAGGCGAAGGCGTCCGGCAAGAAGCCGGCCGAAGGCGATCCCATCCTGCTCGGCATCACCAAGGCCAGCCTGCAGACCCGCAGCTTCATTTCCGCGGCCTCGTTCCAGGAGACGACGCGTGTGCTGACGGATGCGGCGGTGAATGGCCGGACCGATCTGCTGGAAGGCCTGAAGGAAAACGTGATCGTCGGGCGGCTGATCCCGGCGGGCACGGGCGGCATGCTCAACCGTCTCCGGGCGATCGCCTCCAAGCGCGACGACATGATCCTGAAGGAGCGGGCGAAGGCGGCCGAGCGTCTCGCGCAGGACAATGCCCCCGAAGGCGGCGACACTTCGGGCGAGAAGATCAAGGCGGCGGAATAGCCGTCTTTCTTCCCCGGCCGCGGTTGCGGGCGGAAAATTCGAGCGCAACAAACGGGCTGCCCGCATGGCCGAAGCCGGATAGGCTGTCTCCAGATGAATGGAGGTATGGTCATGCGGGTTGCCCCTGATCTAACGGATGTGCGCTGGGTTGCGGTCGAGCGGCGCGACGGGACGCTGGATGGCGCATTCGTGTTCGCGGTGCGCTCGACGGGCGTCTATTGCCGGCCGGGCTGCCCGGCCCGGCGGCCCAGGGCCGAGAATGTCATTTTCTTCGACACGCCGGCCGAGGCCGAGGCAGCAGGGTTCCGCGCCTGTCTGCGCTGCCGTCCGAATGGTGCGGGTGTGGGCGAGAAACACGCGCAGGCCGTTATCCGCGCCTGCCGCCTGATTGACGAAAGCGAATGCCCGCCGAGCCTGGGTGCCTTGGCCGAAGCGGCGGGCATGAGCCGGTTCCATTTCCAAAAGGTGTTCAAGCGCCAGCTCGGCGTGACGCCGAAGCAATACGCTGAGGCGCAGCGCCGCGACCGGGCGCGCGACGCGCTGACGGAGGCGGGTACCGTGACGGAAGCCATTTACGATGCGGGCTATCAAAGCGCGGCGCGGTTCTACGCGCAGGCGGCCGCGATCTGCGGGATGCCGCCCGGCGACTACAAGGCCGGCGGGCGCGGCCAATCGATCTGGTACGCGCTGGCTGACTGCGCGCTGGGCCGGGTGCTCGTCGCCGGCACGGTCCGGGGGATTTGCGCGGTGTTCTTTGGTGATGACGATGCGACCTTGCGCGTGGAGTTGCAGACGCGGTTTCCGGGCGCGGCGCTTTTCCCGGCCGATGAGGCGATGGCCGAATGGGTCGCGGCGACGGTCGCCTATATCGAGTGGCCCAAAGGCGCGTACCGGCTTCCGCTCGACATCCAGGGCACGGCGTTCCAGCACAAGGTCTGGTCGGCGCTGCGCGATATTCCGTTCGGCGAGACCGCGACTTACTCGGACATCGCCGAACGGATCGCCGCCCCGTCGGCAACCCGCGCCGTGGCGAATGCCTGCGGCGCGAACCCCGTCGCTGTTGCAGTACCGTGCCACCGCGTCCGGCGCGCGGATGGCGGGCTCGGCGGCTACCGCTGGGGCATCGCGCGCAAGCAGGCGTTGCTCGAACGCGAGCGCGGGTGAAGCGAAGCGGAGTCGAAGACGGGCGCG
>JBKGZY010000233.1:0-4082 GCA_046543175.1 Dichotomicrobium sp. | reverse complement strand
TATCTCGAAGAACTGGCGCCGGCCTCGTTTCGCGGAGTGCGCTTCCTGGTGCCCCGCGATTCCTTCCAGGGCGGGCGCAATTCGATCGAGCACGAGTACCCGGATGCGAGCCGGCGCTTCGTCGAGGACAACGGGCTGATCCCGTCGCGGTTCCGCATCACCGCGGTCGTACATGGGCGCGGCGCGACCGGCCGGCTGCGCGCGCTGAAAGCCGCGCTAGACACGCCGGGACCGGGCACGCTGCTGCACCCGTATTTCGGGGCGCAGTTCGTCTCGGTCATCGGGCCGTATCGCGGCCACCGCGAGGATCGCGACTCCGGCGTCTTCGTGCTCGAGATCACCTTCGCGGTCACCGGGCCGCCGGCGTTCCCCGGCACCGTGGCCGGCATCGCCGCCGCGGTCTCCGGCCTGTCGGCCGGTGCCATCACCTCCATGTTCGAGGCGTTCTCGGCGGTGTTCCCGCGCCCGCAGAGCGCGTTTTCCGCCGGCGTTCTCGCCGATGCGGTCACCGATGTCGCCGATACGCTGGACGGGGCCTTCGGTGCCGTCGAGGATGTCTCCCGCCATGCCGATTACGTCTCGACCTACGCGCGCCGGCTGGTCGATGCGCCGGGCGAACTGGCGCCGCGCCTGGAGGCGATCGCGCGCGCGCCGTTCGAGGATCCCGACGTCTCCAATGAACGGCTGTTCTTTTCCTTCTGCGATCTATGCGCGACCATCGCGCGGATTCAGGAGGACATGGAAAGCATCGAGCTGACGACGCGGGACCGCATTCTGCGCCGCGACGGGCTGCGCGTGCTGACCTTCTTTATTCGCGCGCTGGCGCTCGTGTCGATGGCCGAGGCCGCCGCCGGGCGGAATTTCACCACGGCCGACGAGGTGGTCGATGCGCAGGACCGGCTCGTGGGCCGCTGGAACGATCTCTCCGAGGTCCAGCTCGAAGGCCTGTCGGCGCAGACCGACCAGATCATGGAGCAGGTCCGCGAGACATGGGCCGCCGCGCTCGACGTGCTGCGCGAATTGCGGCTCCAGCTGCCCGAGATCGTCCCGCTGGACGTCGGCGACATGCCGTCCTCCGTGCTCGCCTACCAGCTCTATGAAAGCGAGAGCGAGTTCGAGTCGCTCGCGGAGATCAATCCGGGCACCAACCCGATCCTTTACGACGGCGAGGTGAATATCCTGCGTGGCTGACAGCGTCGTTCTCATCCTCAACGGCCGCGCCTTCGACGGCTGGATGTCCATGAGCACCTCGAAATCCTTCGAGGACGCCACGGGCGAAGCCTCGGTGACCATGTCCCCGCAGCCCGGCGATCCGCTGCCGGCGCGCCTCGGCGACACCGCGCAGATCCTGCTCGCGGGTCACCCCGTCATTACCGGCCATGTCCACGACGTCAAGGGCTCGCACGACGACCGCTCGCACAAGATCGACATCACGATCCGCGACAAGACCCAGGACCTGATCGACTCCACGATCGGGCCGAAGATGAACTTCAAGTCCCCCATCGCACTCAAGGATGTCGCCAGGCAGACATTGCAGCGCATGGGGCTGTCGAAGATCAAGGTGGTCGACGAGATCGGCCCGCCGCTCTACCGCTCCGGGGAAACCGTCTCGGGTGCGATCGACGAGACCGGCTTTGCGTTCCTGGAGCGCTGGGCGCGCAAGCGCCAGGTGTTCCTGACCACCAACGGCGACGGCGACCTGGTCATCACCCGCAACTTGAACAAGCGCGGGCCCGGCGAGCTTCACAAGGCCTTCGAGGACAGCCCGCGCAACAACGTGCTGTCGGCTGAATATCACGCCAGCGATTTCGAGCGTGCCAACGCCAACGCCGTCGCGGCGCAGAAAAGCCCGAACGACCGCGACTTCTGGGAGTCCAAGGCGAAGGATTACGCGCCCGGCCAGGCCGGCCCGATGTCGAAGAAATGGGGCAGGGCGTTCGATACCTCGGTGCGCCCGGAACGGCGGCGCTACGTGCGCGCCGGCAAGGCTGCGGTGGGCAAGACGCCGGAAGAAACCGCGAAGTGGCACGCCAACATCGCCCGCGCGCGTTCGGTCGAGTACACCGCCGACGTGCAGGGTTTCACGATGGACCCGGCCGGCGGCCAGCTCTGGTGGCCGGGCTTTATCATCACCGTGTTCGACGCGCATTTCCTGCTGGCCAGTTCCATGTTCATCAAGAAGGTGGATTTCAGGAAGGACTGGGGCGGCGGCGCGATCACCACGGTCACCTGCGTGCCGCCGGAATCCTACAAGCCGCAGAGCGAGGCTTCCGTGGCCGGGGGGCGCACTGCCCAGGCCGGCGCCGGCCAGGCCGCGCCGAAGAGCTTTCCTGCTGCGGACATCGATTCAACCCTCGGGAGTCTTTGAATGAGCCATGTCCGTTTCGGTGAGGTTCTCGAAGCCTCCAACGACAAGGGCCCGCACAAGCTGGTCAAGATCCAGTCCGACGGCAAGGAAATGATCGCGGAGATCTGGGAACCGTACGGCGTCCAGGGATCGCCGCCGCGGCAATCGACCGGGCTCGTGCTGATTCCCGACGGCGATGAAGGCAAGGCCGTGTTCATCCCGAAGCCGCCGCCCAAGGACCGCGTCGACGGCCAGGCCGAAGGCGAGGTGACCTACAAGAACCACGTCGCCGGCCAGGCGCTGAAGATGGACAAGGACGGCAATGTCACGCTCGAACTGTCCGGGACCTTCACCGTGAAGGCGGCGACCTTCAAGGTCGAGGCCGATCAGGACTGGACCGGCGACATCTCGCATTCGGGCGATTACAGCCAGTCCGGCGTCCATGTCGACAATAACGGGCCGCACACCGCATGAGCGAGTTCACCGATCTCGACTTCGAGCGGGATGCCGACGGTGTCTACGATCTCGTCGTCGATCCCGACACAGGCGATTTCAAGGTGACCGGCGGGATGCGCCCGGCGCTGTTCATCTCGCTGTTCTCCGACCGGCGCGCGCGCCCCGACGAGGTGGCCGATCCGCTGAAACGCCGCGGCTGGATCGGTGATCTCTATGCCGAGATTCCCGGCGATGCCCACGGCTCGGGACTGTGGCTGTACAACCAGCGCCGGCTCACGGCCGATGTGCGCCAGGCGCTCAGGCTGGAGGCGCTCAACTCGCTGGCCTGGCTGTTGCAGGACCGGCTCGTGCAAAGCGTCGACGCCGAAGTGATCCACGACCCGGCCGCCCGCTCGCTGGAGTTGCGCACATCGCTGACCGTGGCCGATGGCGGTGTTTCGCGGACCAGCTTCGAATTGTGGGAGCACACCCGGGCCGGCGAACTGGCGAGGACGACCTGAATGCCATTGCAGATCCCGACACGCGCGGAAGTCATCGACGGGCTCAGGAACTACGTCCGCACCGCGCTGCCGCAGCTCGACCCCACGACCCAGCGCCGGTCCTATGTCGGCGGCATGGTCAAGGGCAACGGCTCGGCGCTGCATGACTGGTATCGCGCGTTCAAGGCTTATGCGGACAAGGAGCCGTTTCCGCAGACCGCGACCGACGGCTTCCTGTTTTTCGGGTGGTGGGCGGACATCACCAAGCTCTCCCGCCTCCCCGCCGCGGGAGCGAGCGGGATCGTCGTGGCGACGGGACAGTCCGGCACGTCGATCCCGCAAGGATCGACCCTGGAGGCGCGCGGCACGACCTACGAGGTCGACGCCGGCGCGATCATCGCCAACCAGTCGCTCAACGTCAAGCTGATCCGCGACGGTGATACGGCGATCGCCGAGACCGACCTGCCGCACCAGCTCGCCACCGGCATGACGGTGACGATCTCCGGGGCCGACCAGCCCGAGTACAACGGCACTTTCGAGATCACCGCGACGGCAGATCTTGAGTTCACTTACGAGATCGAGGGTTCGCCGGCCACGCCGGCCACGGGCGATGTCAAGGTCTCCGCGGCGTATGCCAATGTCAAGGTGACCGCGAGGACGACGGGCCGGGACACCAATATCGATTCCGGCGGATCGCTGGAATTCACCGATCCGCCGAACAACGTCGATTCCACCGCGCTTGTGACGTTCGGCGGGCTTCGCGGCGGCACCGAGATCGAAAGCGCCGAAGCCTTCCGCGA
>JBKGZY010000232.1:0-4085 GCA_046543175.1 Dichotomicrobium sp. | reverse complement strand
GCCTGTGGCGCACACGCCGTCGCCATCGGCTAAACATTGAATTTTAGGGGATTTTTTGGTCGGAGCGGCGGGATTTGAACCCACGACCCCCGGTCCCCCAGACCGGTGCGCTACCGGGCTGCGCTACGCTCCGACATGACTCCGGTAAGAAAAGTGGAGTCTGCCCCGCGGCCTCATGGCGGTCAAGCGCGAAAGTGGCGAGTGGGGAATCACGCCGGCGGCCACGGGTTACGCCTGGTGTTTCGCCTCCGCGCACGCGGTGGCCAGAAGCTGGCGGCATTCCTCCAGCTCGTGGACCGCTTCGCGGAGCGTCCGCCGCTGTTCGGCGCTGAGACCGGACGCGGCATCCGTTCCCCGCCTGGCCGCGCTCGAAGCGCGGGACGGTGCAGGCTTGGCGGATTGTCCTTTCGGCGCGGATTTCGCCCGTTGCATCGCCGCCTTGCGGGCGTGGCCGGCCGCCTCGCCGGCGAGATCGGGCAGGCTGGGCGTGCTCTTCGCCGTGGCCGTATCGCCGTGCCCGGCCGTGCGCGGGTAATTCTTGATATAATTCACGCCCTGCTGACGGAACATGCGTTGCAGCCCCCGGATCGTGTAGCCTTCATCATGCAGCAGCGTGCGGATCCCGCGCAGAAGATCAATGTCCTCGGGGCGGTAATACCGCCGTCCCCCGCCGCGCTTCATCGGCTTGACCTGCGCGAACTTCGTCTCCCAGAACCGCAGCACGTGCTTCGGCACGTCGAGTTCTTCCGCGACTTCGCTGATGGTGCGGAACGCTTCCGGCGACTTTCCCAATGATTTGCCCCCCAGAAAGCTGGCCGGTTATGACAGCACGCCTCATTCCGCGGCGCGCTTGCGGCTCAGCGCCTTGTTGATTCGCTCTTTCATGATGTTGCTGGGGCGGAACCCGATCACCCGCCGCGGGGCGATCGGCACGGTTTCGCCGGTCTTCGGATTGCGTCCGACGCGTTCGCGCTTCTGGCGCACATTGAAGGTGCCGAAAGAAGAAATCTTCACCTGCTCGCCCCGCTCAAGACAAGATGCGATTTCCTGAATGACGATCTCCACCATTTCGGCGGATTCATTTCGCGGCAGCCCCACTTCTCGAATCACGGCCTCGGTGAGGTCCGCACGCGTGATTGTTTTGACATCCGAAGGCATGGGTCAAGACCCCTCCCTGCCGAGCCTCCTTAGCAGATGGTAACGGAGTTTTTCTGCACGGGTCAATTGTCAACAGGGCAAAACGCTGAATGAAAACGACTTTTCTGGCAAGAGCACCGGCTCCGCCCGCGTTTACCAGCGTATCAGGGCTGCACCCCAGGTGAATCCGCCGCCCATCGCTTCCAGCAGGACGAGATCGCCTTCCTTGATGCGCCCGTCTTCAAAGGCGACGTTCAGGGCCAGCGGAATCGACGCCGCAGAGGTGTTGCCGTGCTTCTCGAGTGTCATGACGATCTTGTCTTCGGGCAGCCCGATCTTGTTCGCCGTGCTGACGAGAATGCGCTGATTGGCCTGATGCGGCACGAACCAGTCGACGTCCGAGGCCCCGAGCTTGTGGTCTTCCAGCGCTTCCTCGATGACGCTGGCGATCTTGTTGACGGCAAAGCGGAAAACCTCCCGGCCCTGCATGCGCAGATGCCCGACCGTCTGCGTGGAGGACGGCCCACCGTCGACATAAAGCATGTCCTTGTAGCGGCCGTCCGAATGCAGGTAGGTGCCGAGCACACCGCGGTCCACATCGTCGCCGCGCGCGGGCCGGGCTTCGAGCACGACAGCGCCGGCGCCGTCGCCGAACAGCACGCAGGTGCCGCGATCCTCCCAGTCCAGGATGCGCGAGAAGGCTTCCGAGCCGATCACCAGCGCCCGCTTGAATTGCCCGGCGCGCAGAAAGTTGTCGGCTGTCGCGAGCGCGTAGACAAAGCCGGAACACACAGCCTGAAGGTCGAAGGCCGCGCCGTGATGAATGCCGAGCCGGGCCTGTACGGATGTCGCCGTCGCGGGGAAGGTGTTGTCCGGCGTGGATGTGGCGAGCACGATCAGGTCGATGTCGGTGGCGCGCCGGCCCGCGCGCTCAAGCGCCTGTCCGGCCGCGGCAACGGCCATGTCGGCGGTGAGTTCGCCCTCGGCCGCGATGTGGCGCTGTTTGATGCCGGTCCGCTCGGTGATCCACGCGTCACTGGTGTCGATCATGCGCGCGAGGTCGTCGTTGGTCAGGATTCTCTCGGGAAGATAGGCCCCGCATCCCGTTATGACCGAGCGGACAGCTTTCACCTTAATTCGATCCTTGTTCCACCGTGTTGCGTTCGTGCGCCTCAGGCTCGGTGTCGGCTTCCTGATCAGCCGCCTTTTCGCTCAGGGCGGCCTGAAATTTGCTCACGTCCCGGGCAATGCTGTCGCACAGCTTGCTGCGCGCCATGTCGTAGCCGAGATCCACGGCACTCGCGAAACCGACCGCGTCGGTGCCGCCGTGGCTCTTGATGACGACGCCGTTCAAGCCGAGAAACACGCCGCCATTCATCTGGCGCGGATCCATCTTCTTGCGCAGCGCCCGGAACGCGCCCTGCGCCAGAAACGCGCCGACTCGGGACAATAACGAGCGATTCACCGCCGCGCGAAAATACTCCGCGATCTGTCTGGCGGTTCCTTCCGCCGTTTTTAAGGCAATATTGCCCGTAAACCCCTCGGTTACAACCACGTCCACAACGCCCTGGCCGACATCGTTGCCTTCGACATAGCCGTAATAGGTCACGGGGAGGGTGGACGAGGCCAGCGCCGCGTTCGCCTTCTTGACCTCGTCGAGGCCCTTGATCTCCTCGACTCCGACGTTGAGCAGGGCAACCGACGGCTTTTCCACCTGGAACAGCGCGCGGGCCATCGCCGCGCCCATCTCGGCGAAATTGACGAGCTGGCGGGCATCCGCGCCGACATTCGCGCCGACATCGAGCACGATGCATTCGCTGTCCACGGTCGGCCACAGCGCGGCGATCGCCGGGCGGTCGATGCCGGGCACGGTCCTGAGGCAGAACTTGGCCATTGCCATGAGCGCGCCGGTGTTGCCGGCCGAAATCACGACATCGGCGTCGCCCCGCTTGACCGCTTCCAGCGCCAGCCAGATGCTGCTTTTCCAGCGCCCCTGCTTGAGCGCCTGGCTGGGGCGGGCATCCATCGCCACCGCGATGTCGGTGTGGAAGATCTCGACCTTGTCCGCGAGTTCGGGATGCGCCTCGACCAGCGGCTTGATCTGTTCTTCATCGCCGAACAGCAGGAAGCGCGCGTCCGGGTGGCGGACCGCGGAAAGGGCCGTTCCGGCCACGGAGATCGCCGGTCCATGATCTCCGCCCATCGCGTCCACGGCTATCGTGATCGCATCTGTCATGGTTGCCGAACTCGGATCACGCTCGCGCCGTGGCGAACACGCAAGCGTATTGACAGCCCCTCACACCCTGAAGGCGGTCAGACCATAACGATTTCGGGCGGCGACACAACTCCATTTTCGCCGCGCCATGTGCCGAATCGGGACGGTATCGGCCCAACATCAGCCGCGTTTGCGTCCCGGCAGGTGTCTCAGCACGGCGAAGGGACGTTCCGGATTGGTGTCGGTTTCGTGCCATTCCAGCTCGGCATTGTCCCGCCGCGGGAACGGGGGAAGCGAGACGACGAGCAGTTCTGCGAGGAGGTGCCCGGGGTCGATCACGCCGTCCTCGATCAGTTCGGGCATTTCCGCTTCCGGGTCGACGGCGATCTCGCCTGAAGAACTGATATGCCGGTCCCAGACCTCCGGCGGCCAGAATTCGAGATCGACAGCTTCGTCGAAGGCGTGCGCGACCGGCTCCAGCGTGACGCCGCAGGTCTGCGTGGCCGCGGCGGACCAGTGGCCGGTCAGCCGGAAACGGCCTTTTCCCGAGGGCATCAGCCTGTAGTCCAGCGTGAGGCTGTCGAGCGCGGCGAGGTCGAAGCGGCGGGCGAGGGCGGCGCGCTCTTCGGCACTGGCCTCGACGCGGCCTTCGAGGCCCTCGGCGGGAACATCGGCGGCATCCAGCGGACGGGACAGGGTGGCGGTATGGTCTGGCTCTGGCATGACGGCGCCT
>JBKGZY010000231.1:0-4093 GCA_046543175.1 Dichotomicrobium sp. | reverse complement strand
GCGAGCGCCGGGTGATGTGCAGGAGCTGGGAGCGCAAGATCCCCCGCGATTGCGTCTGATGTTACTGGCACACCGCGTGCAACGAGAGCCATCCGGAAAAATCGCCAACAATTGCGCGTATCGACATCGCAGCTAAAAGGCGGTCCCGTTTCTAGAGAAAGATGTCGCGAAAGGACCGAATTCGATGATGCCGGTGATCGCCAAGCAGGATCTCGATGTCGCGATTTTCGATCTGGACGGCGTCGTCACCAACACGGCGAAAACGCACGCCACGGCCTGGAAGCGGCTTTTCGACGATTTTCTTCGCGAGCGCGATGGTCCGGATTTCGTCCCGTTCGACATTGAACGCGACTATTACGAGTTCGTCGATGGGCGGCCGCGATATGATGGCGTGAGGGCGTTCTTCGAGTCCCGCGACATCGCCCTGCCCGACGGCGAGCCGTCCGATCCGCCCGGTGCACATACCATCTGCGGCCTGGGCAACGCGAAAAACGCGCAGTTTCAGGCCGCGATCGCCGAAGACGGCGTGGCGGTTTTCGAGGATGCGCTCGCGCTGATCCGGCGCCTGAAATCCGTCGGGATCGAGATCGCCGTCGTCACCGCCAGCAAGAACTGCGATTCGATCCTTCGCGCAGCCGAGCTAGAGGAAACTTTCGATGTGCGCGTGGACGGCGTGGACATCGAGGACCTGGGGATGGCGGGCAAGCCCGCGCCGGACAGTTTCCTCGAAGCCGCGCGCCGGCTTGCCGCCGATCCGCGCCACTGCGTCGTGTTCGAGGACGCCTATGCCGGCGTCGAGGCCGGGCGCGCCGGTGGCTTCGGCTTCGTCGTGGGCGTCGATCGGCATGGCGATCCGCAAGCCTTTCTCGACCACGGCGCGGATGTCGCGGTGGAGGATCTGAACACGGTCGAAGTCGCGGGCCTGCCGGATGCGCTGGATCGTCGCGGCGAAATTATCGCGCGGCTGCGCGCGGGAAACGGCGTGGTCTGCCTCGACTATGACGGCACGCTGACGGGAATCGTTTCGCGCCCCGAGGAGGCGGTGCTGGGCGAGCCGATGCGCGCGGCGCTGGCGAACCTTGCCAGCGTGTGTACCGTGGCCATCGCCAGCGGGCGCGACCTCGAATCCGTCAAGGCGCTGGTCGGGCTGGACCTGATCTATATCGCCAATCACGGCTTCCAGATGGCGTTGCCGGACGGCACGGTCGAAGCGCACCGGCCCGCCGAGGCGCTGACATCCCGGATTGAACAGGTCGGGCGCGACGCGCGGGACCGTCTGGGGTCCGTTCCCGGCGTGCTGATCGAAAGCAAGCCGTTCTCCGTGGCCGTGCATGACAGGCTGGTGCCGGAGGAGCATCGAGACACGGTTCGCCGCGCCGTCGATGACCTGCTTGGCGAGCATCCCGAACTGCGTCTGGTCGAAGGCAAGCGCGTACGCGAATTCCGGCCCGATATCGACTGGGACAAGGGCACGGCTGTCGAAAAGCTGGCCGGGCGTCTCGGCGTTCCCCTTGAGCGCGTCCTCTACATTGGCGACGATATGACCGACGAGGATGTCTTTCGTGCATTGCGCGGCCGCGGCATGGGGGTGGTCGTTTGGGATGGGCCGAGACGTACCGCGGCAGCATACTGTCTGTCGGGCATACAAGAGGTCGAACGGTTGCTCCGCGACCTTGCAAAAGAGCTGGGCCGAGATGACGGCGAATGACTGGATCCTCGCTTACGAAGGTTTCACGCCGGAGGAAGAGCCGCTGCGCGAGGCGCTATGTACGCTCGGCAATGGCTATTTCGCCACGCGCGGCGCGGCGCAGGAGGCCATTGCGGGCGGCCCGCATTATCCGGGCACATACCTGGCCGGCGTCTACAACCGGCTCGAGACGGAAATCGCCGGCGAAACCGTCGAGAACGAAGACCTGGTCAACGCGCCCAACTGGCTGCTTCTGGGCTTTCGCGCCGGGGACGGCGACTGGCTCGACCTGACGCGGGTCGAGCTCCTGCAATACCGTACGACGCTCGATATGCGCGGCGGGCTGCTGCTGCGCAGCTTGCGGTTTCGCGACGAGGAAGGTCGCGTGACGGGTCTGGAAAGCCGCCGGTTCGTGCACATGCAGTTGCCGCATCTCGCCGGTATCGAGACGACGATCACGGCCGAGAACTGGTCGGGGCCTGCGACGGTCCGCTCGGCGCTGGATGGCCGGGTGACAAATGCCGGGGTCGCGCGCTACCGGGCGCTGAACGGCGACCATCTGGAAATTCCGGGTCAAGGCAGCGGCGGTGAACGTCCTGTCTGGCTGCGCGCGCGTACATGCCAGTCCCGCGTGGAGATCGCCCAGGCCGCACGTACCCGGGTCTACCGCGGCGACGACCTCGTTGCGTGTGGAAGGCAGGATGCGAGCGAGCCGGGTTTCGCAGCCGAAGACCTGGCGCTTGAACTGAAACAGGGCGAGCCGGTTTCGGTCGAGAAGCTCGTCGCGCTTTACACCTCTCGCGACATCGCCATCTCCGAGCCCGCGCTGGACGCCCGCGACGCCGTTTCGCGCGCGCCGCGTTTCGATGAGCTGGTACGCACGCAGCGGCGCGCATGGGACCGTCTCTGGCAGCGCGCGAACATTTTCATCAACCACAGCGACCTGTCTCGTCCGACGCGCCTGCTTCGGCTTCACGCTTTCCATATGTTGCAGGTCAACTCGGCTAACAGCGCCCGGCTCGACGCCGGCGTGCCCGCGCGCGGCCTGCACGGCGAAGCGTATCGCGGGCACGTCTTCTGGGACGAACTGTTCGTCTTTCCGTTCTACAATTTCCGCTTCCCGTGCATCGCGCGATCCCTGCTGGAATACCGCTATCGCCGGCTGGGCGCGGCCCGGCGGCTGGCCAGGGACGCGGGCTTCCAGGGCGCCATGTTCCCGTGGCAAAGCGGGAGCACCGGCCGGGAAGAAAGTCAGCGGCTCCATCTGAACCCGGAATCCGGGCGATGGATTCCCGACAACACGCATCTGCAACGCCACGTCAACGCGGCGGTCGCCTACAATGTCTGGCAGCATTTCGAGGCGACCTCGGATATGCCGTTCCTCGAACGTGCAGGCGCAGAAATGCTTCTGGAGATCGCGCGTTTCTGGGCCAGCATCGCGACGTGGAACGCGGATCGCGCACGCTACGAGATTCGCGGCGTGATGGGGCCGGACGAGTATCACGACGCCTATCCCGGCGCGGATGTCCCCGGCATCGACAACAACGCCTATACCAACGTCATGGCCGTGTGGTGCCTGTCCACCGCGCTGGAATGTCTCCAATTGCTGCCGCCGGGCTGGCGCGACGATATCCGCGGGAAACTTGAGCTGGACGACGCAGAGATCGCGCTATGGCAGCGGATTTCGCGCGAGATGTTGGTTCCGTTCCACGGCGACGGCCTGATCAGCCAGTTCGAGGGCTACGAGAGCCTGCTCGAGTTCGACTGGGCGGGCTACCGCGCGAAGTACGGCGACATTCGTCGCCTCGACCGCATCCTGGAAGCCGAGGGCGACACGCCCAACCGCTACAAGCTGTCCAAGCAGGCCGACGTGCTGATGTTGTTCTACCTGTTCTCGGCGGAACAGCTGACCGCGCTGATGCACCGGCTCGGCTACGATTTCGCTCCCGCCACGATCCCGCGAAACATCGCGTATTACGTGGAACGGACATCGCACGGCTCCTCGCTCAGCCATGTCGTCCATTCCTGGGTGCTGGCGCGCTCGGATCGCGAAAAGTCATGGCAGCTGTTTCTGGAGGCCCTGGAAGCCGATGTCGGTGACGCGCAGCATGGCACGACATCCGAGGGGATCCATCTCGGTGCGATGGCGGCCACGACCGATCTCGTGCAGCGCTGTTACACCGGAATGGAATTGCGCGAGGGGTGTCTTCGGCTTCACCCTTGCCTGCCCGATGGACTGCCGGCGCTTTCGTATACGGTGCTTTACCAGGAGAACGAACTCACGCTGGACATAGACAAAAAGTCCGTCCGCGTCTCGGCAGCACATTATTCGCGGCGAAAGGTTCGCTTGTTCATAGAGGACGATTTTCTCGAGTTGGCGCCAGGCGAGACCGTGGAGCACGTGCT
>JBKGZY010000230.1:0-4101 GCA_046543175.1 Dichotomicrobium sp. | reverse complement strand
GCAGGGGGATCTTGCGAGGCACCGTCACGGCCGCCGAGGCTGAACACAAGCAGCACGGCCAAGCCGACAATGGCCAGTGCGGCGACTTCCATCGCGTCCCCCGTGCAGACCGAAACCCATACAATCTACTTGATTGCGGGCGTTTCGGCAACACGGCACGAGATGTAGGCCTCCGCTGCGCCGCGAAACCCAACCGCTGGCGCTGTGCGTGTGGGGAAGCTACCGGGCTTCGTCCAGCTTGCGCACGCGCGCGGCGAGCCGCGAGATGGTCCGCGACGCAGCGTTCTTGTGCATCATACCCTTCTGCGCGCCGCGCATGATCTCGGGCTGGGCCTTGCGCAGTTCCTCGCGCGCGGCCTCGGCGTCGCCGGAGGCCACGGCGTCGTTCACGCGGCGGATGAAGGTGCGCACGCGGCTGCGGCGCTTCTTGTTGATCTCCGTGCGCCGGGCGATCTCGCGGACGGCGCGTTGAGCGGTCTTCGTATTGGGCATGGCTGTTTCCGGTCTGCAAACGGGTCAGGCGCGCGGAGACATCCCCGCGCGCGGGAAATTCGGTTACATGCGGTGTATACCGCAGCCGCGCGCCCGGTCAACCGTCAACAGGCTCGCGCGCCGGGCGCGGGTCGACGGTGCCGACCACCTCGAGCCCGCCATCCGCTTCGCGCCGCAGGATCACCACCTCCCCGGAGCCCGGATAGACCCCGGTCAGCCGCGTGATGTTCACCTGGTGCGTGACCATGACGACCGGTTGCGACAGGTCCATCTCGGCGATCTTCTCGCGCAGCGCGCGGGTCTGTTCCGGGCCTTTCGCGCGGTCGCCGAAAAACGAGTTGAGCGCGGGCAGTTCCTCCACCGGGCCGAGACCCAGCAGCCGCGCGGTTTCCAGGCAGCGGCACCACTGGCTGGAAAACACGCGCGCCTTTTTTACCCCGGCGCGGCGCAGGAAGTCGCCCGTGCGCCGGGACTGATCGCGGCCGGCTTCGGACAGGTTGCGCTGGGTGGTGCAGTCGCCCAGTTCGAAATCGGCCGGATCGCCCGTGCCCGGCGCGATGGCATGGCGCATGATGGCGATGTGCCCCGGCTGCGCCAGCCGCGCGGCGAGGTCTTCGTCTGCGCGCGCCGGCCCGGACAGGCCCGCGATCACGCCGACGAGAAGGGCCGCGATCACCGCGTTCAGGCCGCGGCGCGACACCGCCAAGCGTTCCTGAAACATCTGTCGAGTCTCCCCTGCCGATTTGGCTTGCCGTCAACTTCCGTGCTACGCCGGCGCCCCGGCACCGGATCGCCGGCCGTCCGTCCGGCACGGACGCCGCGCACCAGCATACAGGTTCCGACAGGCCCATGCCCAGCGATGCGCCGACCGCCCCGCCGCCTCCTGAACTGACCGTCCGCGCGGTCCTGACCGGCATGGTCATCGGCGCCATCCTGACGCCCTGCAACGTCTATAGCGGCCTGAAAATCGGCTGGTCGTTCAACATGTCGGTCGCGGCCGGGCTGATCGCCTATGCGCTGTGGAACGTCCTCGGGCGCGGGCGGCCGCTCGATCTGCTCGAAAACAACATCAACCAGACATCGGCGTCCTCGGCGGCGTCCATCGTCTCATCGGGGCTGGCCGCGCCGATCCCCGCGTTGACGCTTCTGACCGGCCAGACGCTCGCCTGGCACGCGCTGGCGATCTGGCTGCTCGTGGTCAGCCTGCTCGGCGTCGTGGTCGCGGCGGGGCTGCGCAACCAGATGCTGGTGCGCGAGCACCTGACCTTTCCCTCAGGCGTCGTCACGGCCGAGGCCATGCAGGAAATCCATGCCGGCGGGCGCGAGGCAGCGGCCCGCCTGCGCGCGCTTGCCTATGCCGGCGCGGTGGCGGCGGGCCTGAAAGCGGTCAATGACTTCATCGCTGCCATTCCGAAGCTCGCGCCGCCACTGAATGTCCCCTTCGTCCGCGTGGCCGAGGGCGCGCGCTCGGGCGAAGGCGTGTCGTTCCTGAACCTGGGGATCGCGCTCGACCCGTCGCTGCTCATGGTCGGGTTCGGCGCGATCGCGGGCCTGCGCATCGGCATCTCCGCGCTCATCGGCGCGGCGATCGCGTGGGGCGTGCTGGCGCCCGTGGCGCTGAGCAATGGCTGGGCTGAAGCGGGCGAGAGCGCGGATGCCCCGTGGTTCGGCACGCTCGTGGAATGGCTGCTCTGGCCCGGCGCGACGCTGATGGTCGTCGCCGCGCTCGCCTCGCTGTCGATTTCGCTGGGGCGCCTGGCGCTGCGCCGCGCCGCCCGCCGCGATGAACAGGCCGCGCCCGCATCCAACGAGGCCGCCCCTGAAGCGCGCATCACGCCGCGCGCCGTCATCGCCGGCTTCGTCGTCGTCCTCGTGTGCTCGGTCGCTGCACAGACGAGCTATTTCGCCATCACCATACTCGAGGCCGTCGCGGCCGTGCTGCTGAGCTACATCCTCGCGGTCGTCTCGGCCCGCGTCTCGGGAGAGACCGGCATCACGCCCATCGGCGCGCTCGGCAAGATCACGCAGTTCAGCTTCGCGTTGATCTCGCCGGCCAACATCACCGCGAACCTGATGTCGGCCAACGTCACCGGCGGCGCGGCGGGCCAAGCCGCGGACCTGCTGCACGACCTGCGCACCGGCCAGATCATCGGCGCGACACCGGGTTTTCAGGTGATCGCGCAGGTTTTCGGCGTGCTGGCCGGCAGCCTGGCGGGCGCGGCGGCCTACCTGCTGCTGATCCCCGACCCGCAGGCGCAACTGCTGAGCCCGGAATGGCCCGCGCCGGCGGTCGCCACGTGGAAAGCCGTCGCCGAAGTGCTGATGGACGGGCTGGGCGCGCTGCCGCCTATGGCCGCCCCGGCGATGATGCTGGCAGCCGCCGCCGCCCTTGTCTTCGCGGTGGCCGAGCGGTTCCTGCCGCTAAACATGGCGCGCTACGTGCCGAGCGCCACGGCCATGGGGCTGGCCTTCGTGATTCCGGCCTGGAACTCCATTTCGCTGTTCATCGGCGCGCTGACGGGCGCGCTCGTGCTGTGGCTGTTCCCCGGGCTTGCCCCGCGCCGGATCGTGGTCATCGCGGCCGGGCTGGTCGTCGGCGAGAGCCTGATGGGCGTTGTCTCCGCGCTCTCGACGATCGCACAATAGGCGGGGTCCGACACTGGCCGGAAGGAGGCCGTCCATGCGCTACCGCACCATTCACGACGCCCACCGCCACTACGCGTGGGACAATGCCATCGCGCCCGTCGCCACGGCCGTGCCCGGCGAGACGCTCACGCTCACGGTGCGCGACGCCTGGGACGGCGTGATTACGCGCGACAGCGGCGCGGACATCCTGTCCACGGATATGAGCGGGCGGGTCAACCCCGTCACCGGGCCGGTCTACGTGGACGGCACCAAGGCCGGCGATACGCTGGTCGTCAAGCTGGAAAGCTACCGCCCGTCCGGCTGGGGCTGGACGGCGAACATCCCCGGCTTCGGCCTGTTGACGGACGACTTCCGCGCGCCCGCTCTGCGTCACTGGACCTACGATTCCGACGGGGTAACGCCGCTGATGTTCGGGGAAATCGCGCAAATCCCGCTGGCGCCGTTCGCGGGCACCATCGGCGTCGCCCCCGCCGCGGCCGGGCCGCACGATATCATCCCGCCGCGGCGCACGGGCGGCAACATGGACATCCGCGATCTGGTAGCGGGCAGTGTGCTGTATCTGCCGGTCGAGGCGGACGGCGCGCTGCTGTCGATCGGCGACACCCATGCCGCGCAGGGCGACGGCGAGGTTTGCGGCACCGCCATCGAAAGCCCGATGGAGGTCACGGTCACGCTCGATGTCGCGAAGGACAGCGCCGCGGCTTTCCCCCGGCTCGTGCGGCCCGGGGCGCGGCCCCGCCCGGCTGGGCCGGCGGATGTGACAACGGGCATCGGCCCCGACCTGTACCGCGCGGCACAGGACGCGGTGCGCGGCATGATCGACCTGCTGGCCGCGCGGCACGGTCTGGCGGCGGTGGACGCCTACATGCTGTGCAGCGTGGCGGGCGATCTTGCGATCAGCCAGATCGTCGATGCGCCGAACTGGACCGTCAGCTTTCACATGCCGCGCGGCATCTTCGCCGA
>JBKGZY010000229.1:0-4103 GCA_046543175.1 Dichotomicrobium sp. | reverse complement strand
ACGGAGGCAAATCTCGAAGCAGGGATCGACGCCTTCCGGCGTGGCGGACATGACGGCGTTGTGGCGTTTGGCGGCGGGTCGGGCCTCGATCTGGCCAAATGCGTCGCGTTCATGCAGGGTCAGACCCGGCCAGTCTGGGATTTCGAGGACATCGGCGACTGGTGGAAGCGCGCCGATGCCGAGGCCATCGTCCCGAACGTGGCGGTGCCCACCACGGCCGGAACCGGCTCGGAAGTAGGGCGCGCGTCGGTGATCACCAACTCCGAGACGCACACCAAGAAGGTGATCTTTCACCCGAAAATCCTCCCGGCGGTGACGATCTGCGACCCGGAACTCACCGTTTCGATGCCGCCGGCGATCACGGCGGGCACGGGCATGGACGCGCTCGCGCACTGCCTGGAGGCCTATTGCAGCCCGCACTATCACCCGATGAGCGCCGGCATCGCGCTGGAAGGGCTGCGGCTGGTCAAGGAGAACCTGCCGACTGCCTTTCGCGAGGGCGACAACATCGAGGCGCGCGCGCACATGATGAGCGCGGCGGCAATGGGGTCCGTGGCTTTCCAGAAGGGACTCGGCGCGATCCACGCGCTCTCGCACCCCGTCGGCGCGATCTACAACACTCATCACGGCACGACGAATGCGGTGGTGATGCCCGCCGTGCTGCGCTTCAACCGCCCCGAAATCGAGGGCGAGATGGCGCGCGCGGCCGCGTATCTGGACATCGACGGCGGGCTGGACGGCATAATTGCTTGGGTGGAGGCGCTGAACGCCGAGTTGGGTATCCCCGCGCGGCTTTTCGAGCTTGGCGTTGAAACCGATCGGATCGAGGAAATGGCCGACATGGCGGTGGTCGATCCCACGGCGGGCGGCAATCCGCGAACGCTGACCAAGGACGATGCCGTTGCCCTGTTCAGCCAACTCATCTGAGAAGCCGCACGACCCCGATATGCCCGCCTGTGAACGAAATCGACATCACCGCGCAATTACAGGCTTTGATGGCGAAAAGCCGGTCGCTTGAAGGCCGGTCGTGGCGTTTCGCAAGATTGATGCGCTGTGGACATTCTGCGATGGCGGACGGGCGGGAAAGCGAAGGGCAGGGCGCTCATCGACGTCGTTGAATGGCATGACCGTTCTTGCGCAGGCAAGGATGCCATTTGGTGCCGGAACTGGCAACATGACCGGGATGAGGGAAAGCTGAATGGCTCGCGTGAGATCGCACGCTTTCGCGCTGTCGCCGGTGCCGTTGTTGGCGCTTTATCTCGCCGTTCTCCTTGCGCCGCTTGCGCTCGCCTATCTGCAAGGGCTGCCGCCGCGGCACTGGCGCGACGAGCTTTCCTCGGCGCTCGCGCTCGTGGCCTTCGCGGGTATCCTTGTCGAGTTTCTGCTGTCAGGGCGGTTTCGCACGATTTCCGGGCGGATCGGCATCGACGTGACAATGCGCGTTCATCAGCTCATGGCCCGCGCCTTTACGGTTTTCGTGCTCGTTCACCCGTTTCTCTACGCCACGCCGCTGATGAACAGGCCACTACCCTGGGACGAGACGGGACAATTCACGCTGGGGTTGACGACGACGACGTTCGTCACCGGCCTGATCGCCTGGATCGTCCTGATGGTGATGGTTGTCTTTGCCATCTTCCGGGAACAACGCTCCGGAAGCTACGAAGCCTGGCGCGCCGCTCACGGCGTCGCGGCCGTGGCGATCGCGGGCTTTGGCGCGCATCACACGCTCGAGGCCGGCCGGTACAGTGCTCATCCGTGGCTTCAGTGGTTCTGGGCCGCATTGTTGGCTATCGCGCTGTTCACCTTGCTGTGGGTCTATCTGGTCAAGCCGTTGCGCCAGCTCCGCAATCCATACGCGGTGCATTCGGTACGCCCAATCGCCGAGCGAACATGGGAGTTGACGATCACGCCTGCGAACGGGCGCCTGAACTTTGCTGCGGGCGAATTCGTCTGGCTGAATGTTGGCCATAGCCCATTCTCGGTGTACGAGAATCCGTTTTCCGTCGCATCGGCGCCGGCCGACGGGGATCAACTTGCCTTCGTCATCAAGGAGGTCGGCGATTTCACCCGCCGAATTGGCGAGGTTCCCTTGGGCACGCGGTGTTTCCTGGACGGACCGCATGGCCATCTGAGCGTCCCGGGCAGCGAAGCTGCGGGCATCGCGCTCATCGCAGGCGGCGTCGGGATCGCGCCGGTTCTCAGCATCCTGAGGCAGCTTCGCCATGAGCGTGACGCGCGTCCACTGGTTCTGCTTTACGGCAACCGCCTGCGCGAACAGATCGTTTACGAGGACGAACTCAAGCAGATGCAGAACGATCTCGATCTGCAAGTGCGATTTGCGCTGGCCGAGCCCCCGCCCGGTTGGCAGGGTCATAGCGGCGCGATCGATGAAACCCTGTTGCGGACCGTCCTCGACCGGCCGGGCGCGAAGTCCTGGCGCTATATCCTGTGCGGGCCGCAGCCAATGATCGAAAGCGTCGAGAAGACACTGCTGTCCCTCGGCGTGGCGAGCAGCAACGTCATTTCCGAGCAGTTCTACTATGATTGAGGAGACGACATGACCCGCCGCCAGAACCTTGTCGCGGTTTGCTGGTCGGTGACGGCCGTCGTACTGACCGCCTCCGTCCTGTTCGCACTCAGGTGAGGCGACCGCATCCGAACAATATTCGTGGCCTTGTCCGCGGGGCGGCAGCGCATGGGCCAAGGCTGTGCGATTGGTGCTTGTCGCCATACATCGTGACGATACGTTCGTTTGACTGTCCGCCTTTGCCACCGTCGACGCATTTCCGCGCCGGAAGGTAAAAGCAGTGCCGCTGGCCGCCCGGGTACGCCATATGTAGCCCCCCGTCCGTCGGCCTAACTCTTTCAGATCGTTGCGCTGCGACATATCGGCATGATAACGATTGATAATCCGGCGGCGCGAACTCCCGCTTTACGATCATCTGCATCACGCAGATGCGCCGGAGTAACCCAGGGCTACCCCCATCGCGATAGCTCAGATATGATAAACAACCATCAATAGGAGATGTGTATGAAAAGGCTTGCATTTGCCGCCCTTCTGGCCTTCGGCGTGGCCGCCGGGCCTGCCGCGGCACAGGAGGTCAACATTGCTCACCAGCTGATGTTCAACCCCTGGAAGGCCTTCATCGTCGATGGCAAGTTCGAGGAAGCGACCGGCGCGACGATCAATTTCCGCAGGTTCGACTCAGGCGCCAAGGTGATCAACGCCATGGCCTCGGGCGACATCGACATTGCCGTGGGCGGGTCCAGCCCGATCGCAGCGGGCATGAGCCGCGGCCTGCCGATGCAGCTTTTCTGGATCGTCGAGAATATTGCCGACGCCGAAGCTATGGTCGTGCGCGACGGCTCCGGAATCGAGAAGCCGGAGGATCTGAAGGGCAAGCGCATTGGCGTGCCGTTCGTTTCCACCACGCACTTCCACACGCTGTTCGCGCTGGAGCATTGGGGGATCAGCCCGGATGAAGTCGAACTGCTGAACATGCAGCCCAACGCCATCGCGGCTGCCTGGGAGCGCGGCGACATCGACGCCGCTTTCGTCTGGAACCCGGCGCTCGGCCGCATCAAGGAATCGGGCAAGGTGCTTGTTACCTCGGGCGAGTTGGCCGCTCTCGGCCGCGCCACCTTCGACGGCATGGTTGTGACCAACGAGTTCGCCGAAGCGAACCCGGACTTCATGTGCAAGTTCGTGACCACGATGGCGGCCGCCGACGAGGCGTATCGCTCAAATCCTGACGCCTTCGGCCCGGACTCCGAGAACGCCAAGAAGATCGTGAGCCTCACCGGCGGTGAGCCGGCCGACGTACCCGGTGTGCTCGAACTCTACGAGTTCCCGACAATGGAAGAACAGGCTTCCGACACCTGGCTCGGCGGCGGTGAGGACACCGGTGCCGCGAAAGCGTTGCGTGCAACTTCGGAATTCCTGAAAGAGCAGAAGCAGATCGACAGCCTGCTTCCCGACTACAGCGAGGTCGTGACGGACCGCTTCGTCAAGGCGGCCATCGACGGCTGCTGAGGCGTCACACGATAGCCGGGCGGCGCGGACGGCTCTGCGCCGCCCCTTTCCCGGCGCTCCGAGCGGCGCA
>JBKGZY010000228.1:0-4104 GCA_046543175.1 Dichotomicrobium sp. | reverse complement strand
CTAGCGGCGCAAGTTCCGGCGCTGGACAAAGGCCCGTTGCCCGCCCATGTCTTAACGGAGTGACAGATTTGCAAAGGGTCGCGTTGCTTTTTGCCCTGACTTATGCTCAGATTGAGCATAAGGGGTAAGGCGACGCATGGAGGGTTATCGTCATGCCGACACCACACATCGCCATCGACCGGCTGTCCGCCGACCGGACGCGGACGCCTGCGCCGGGGAGGCCCGAACTGGCGTACACGTCTGAAGTCGCGCGGGAAACCGAGGCGCTTTACGAGCGCGTATCGAAGGTCATCACGCCGATGGAGTGGCCCGCCATCGCGCCCTACGTGAAGGCGATCAACGATCTGAAGAAAGAACGCAACGCCGTCGTGCTGGCACACAACTACATGACGCCGGATATCTTCCACTGCGTCGCCGATATCGTGGGCGACTCGCTGCAACTCGCCAAGGAAGCGGCCCGCACCGACGCAGACGTGATCGTTCAGTGCGGCGTTCATTTCATGGCCGAGACCTCCAAGCTGCTCAACCCGGACAAGACCGTGCTGATTCCCGACGAAAAGGCCGGCTGCTCGCTGGCCGAGTCGATCACGGCGGAAGACGTGCGCGCCCTGCGCGAAGCCTATCCCGGCGTGCCGATCGTGACCTACGTCAACACTTCCGCCGCGGTGAAGGCGGAATGCGACATCTGCTGCACCTCGTCCAACGCGGTGCAGGTCGTCGAATCCTTCGGCGCGCCGCGCGTGCTGCTGATCCCGGACGAGTACCTGGCGAAATACGTGGCGACACAGACCGATGTCGAGATCCTGTCGTGGAAAGGGCATTGCGAGGTTCACGAGCGGTTCACCGCCGATGAGTTGCGCGCCTACCGCGAGGCCGAGCCGGGCCTGCGCATCATCGCGCATCCGGAATGCCCGCCGGACGTGCTGTCCGAGGCCGACTTCACCGGCTCGACCAACGGCATGATCAAGTGGGTCGAGACCCACAAGCCGGAAAAGGTTCTGATGGTCACGGAATGCTCGATGAGCGACAACGTGGCGGTGGACGCGCCGGGGACGCAGTTCGTGCGGCCATGCAACTTGTGTCCGCACATGAAGCGGATCACCCTGCCGAAAATCCTGGAATCGCTGCATGAGATGCGCGATGAGGTGCATGTCGACTCGGCCGTGGCGGCGAAAGCGCGCCAAGCGGTCGAGCGGATGATCAACCTTCCGGTGTGATCCGCGGGCAGTTGACAAGGTCCGATGCGCATGGACGAGCGGGCAAGCGAGCCGGATAGCAATGTTGTCGTGCTCGGCGGCGGGCTGGCCGGCCTGTTCACCGCGCTGAGACTGGCCCCATGCCCCGTCACGGTGGTTTCGACGCGCCTGCTGGGCGAGGGGGCGTCGAGCGCCTGGGCGCAGGGCGGGATTGCCGCCGCGGTCGCCGAGGGCGATACGCCGGAAGCGCACGCCGCCGACACCGTCCGCGCGGGCGCGGGGCTGGTCAACCCGAAAATGGCGCGCTCTCTTGCGGCGGAGGCGGCGGCGCGCATCGACGACCTGCTGGCGCTCGGCGTACCGCTGGACCGCGATTCCGAAGGCCGCCTCGCCGTCTCGCGCGAAGCCGCGCACAGCGCCCGGCGCATCGTCCACGTCAAGGGCGACCAGGCGGGCAAGGCCGTCATGCAGGCGCTCATCGCCGCGGTGCGGCGCACGCCGTCCATCCGCGTGGTCGAGAACCACTACGCCGAAGACCTCGTGGTGGACGGGCGCAAGGCCGCCGGCGTGCATATTCGCTCGGCCGAGGGATCTTTGGGCCGTGTGCTGCCCGCCCGCGCTGTCGTGCTGGCGACCGGCGGCGTCGGCGGGCTTTACGCCATGACCACAAACCCGGCCCTGGCGCGCGGGGAAGGCATCGCGATCGCCGCGCGCGCCGGCGCGATCATCGCCGATGCCGAGTTCGTGCAGTTCCACCCCACCGGCATGGATGTCGGCCGCGACCCGGCGCCGCTGGCGACCGAGGCCCTGCGCGGGGAAGGCGCAATCCTGGTGAACGGGCGCGGCGAGCGGTTCATGGTCTCGACGCATCCCGACGCCGAACTCGCCCCGCGCGATGTGGTGGCGCGCACCGTCCAGCAGGAGGTGGCGAGCGGGCGCGGCGCCTATCTCGATTGCCGCGCGGCGATCGGCGCGCGCATGGCGGAGATGTTTCCCGCTGTTTACGCGGCCTGCCGGGACGCAGGTATCGACCCCGCGCGCGAGCCGATCCCGGTGGCGCCGGCGGCGCATTATCACATGGGCGGCGTCTGGACCGACGGCTTGGGGCGGACCAGCGTCGATCAGCTCTGGGCCTGCGGCGAGGTGGCCTGCGCGGGCGTTCACGGGGCCAACCGGCTGGCCTCGAACTCGCTGCTGGAAGCGGTCGTCATGGGCGCGCGCATCGCCGGGGACATCGCCCGCTACGTGCCGGGCTGGCACGGGATGCCGCCGCCGATTGCGGCGGAAACGGCCATGCAAGGTGAAGCGGTCAGCAACGATGGTGCGAACGAGGACGCGATGATCGCCCGGCTGCGCCAGGCCATGAGCCGCGAGGTGGGCATGGATCGCACGCGGGACGGACTGCTCCGCGCGCTGGAGACGCTCGACGAGATCGAAGCGGGTACGGCGCCCGGCGGGCGGCTGGCCAACACCGTAACCACGGCGCGACTGATCGCGGTGTCGGCGCTGCTGCGCACCGAAAGCCGCGGCGGCCATTATCGCGGCGATCATCCCGAAACCGACGAGGCGTGGCAACGCCACAGCCTGCTGACGCTGGCGCAGGCCGAAGCCATCGCCCGAAATGCCGTTGCAGGTCCGAATGAGCGTCCCCGGCTCGCGAGCATGAGCGCCTGATGACCGACAACCGTAACAATCTCGCGCCGCCGCCCGCGCATATCGTCGACGATGCGGTGGCGCGTGCGCTGGCCGAGGATCACGGGCTGGCCGGCGACATCACAAGCGCGGCGACCATCCCCGCCGACCAGACGAGCGACGCGCGGCTGGCCGCGCGCGAAAGCGGCGTCGTGGCTGGCCTGGGCATCGCCCGCGCAGCGTTCCGGGCGCTCGATCCGGGCATCGGCTTCGAAGCGCGCGTGGCCGACGGGGAGACGGTCGAAGCCGGAGCCGTGCTTGCGGAACTCACCGGAAACACCCGCGCGCTGCTGGGCGCGGAGCGGGTGGCGCTGAATTTCCTCGGCCGCCTGAGCGGTATCGCCACGCTGACGGCGCGCTATGTCGAAGCCGTGGCGGGAACGCACGCGAAGATCACCTGCACGCGCAAGACCACGCCCGGCCTGCGCGCACTGGAAAAATACGCCGTGCGGGCGGGCGGCGGCGTCAATCATCGCTTCGGGCTGTTCGACGCGGTACTGATCAAGGACAACCACATCGCCGCGGCGGGCGGGATCGCGGCGGCGGTGGAGCGGGCGCGCGCCGTCGCCGGGCACATGGTGCGCATCGAGGTGGAAGTCGACACGCTGGACCAGCTCGATGCGGCGCTCGCACTCGGCGTGGACGTGGTTTTGCTCGACAACATGACGAATGCGGAATTGCGCGAGACGGTCACGCGGGCAAAAGGCGCAGCGCTGCTGGAAGCCTCGGGCGGGGTCAGCCTGGAAACGGTGGGCGCGATCGCGGCGACCAGGGTGGACCTCGTCTCCGTAGGCGCGCTGACGCATTCGCCCGCCTGCCTCGATGTCGCGCTCGACTTTTCGCCGGGCGATTGAGGGCGCAAGGCGCGCGCGGCTTGTGGAGCAGATGAAACTCTGATCATGATTGGGGCTTCACAAGGCCCGGCAATACGTTATATACGGAGAGTGTGCGCGGGATGCGCTCGTCTTCCCGGACATCGACAAGAGGAAGACGCCGAGGCAACTCGGCAAACGATATTGCATTTTGGCGCGGGGTGGAGCAGCCCGGTAGCTCGTCAGGCTCATAACCTGAAGGTCGCAGGTTCAAATCCTGCCCCCGCAACCAAAAATCCAGTAAATATATCAAATACTTAGGCCGCCTGTAAGCGGCTTATTCGCTGTTTAGGCTGTTGCAACACGGCGCAACACATTATCGCGCTGTGTCAAAGGGTTACGGA
>JBKGZY010000227.1:0-4139 GCA_046543175.1 Dichotomicrobium sp. | reverse complement strand
GTCAGCCGCGCGGGGCCGTCGGCCCGCCGGCCTGTGCCTCCAACAGTCGCGCTACATAACGCGCCATCAGGTCGATTTCCAGATTTAACGGATCGCCCGTGCGTTTTTCGCCCCAAGTGGTGACGGAAAGGCTGTGCGGGATCAGGTTGACGCCGAAGCACGCGCCGGCGACCTCGTTGACCGTCAGCGAGGTGCCGTCCAGCGCGATCGAGCCTTTCGGCGCGATGAACGGCGCAATCTCGCTCGGAACCTCGATCTCGAAGCGCGTGGACTCGGCATCAGGCGTGACCGCCATAATGTGCGCCACGGCGTCGATATGCCCCGTCACCATGTGGCCACCAAGTTCATCGCCCAGCCGCAGCGCGCGCTCCAGATTGACGCGCCGTCCCGGCTCCCAACCGCCCAGGGTGGTGCGCGAGAGCGTCTCCGGCGAGACATCAACGCTGAAGACTGATCCACCTCCCTCGCGCGGCGCGGCGCCGGTGATCGTCAGACAGCAGCCGTCGCAGGCGATTGACGCGCCGATGGTCAGGTCTTCGGCCGGGTAGGCGCAGGCGATCCGCAGCCGGCCATCCGCGCGGGCCTGAACCGTGCCGATGTCAGCAATGATCCCGGTAAACATGATGCGTGCGCTGTTGGTTCCGGTAGATGACGAGGCGGTCCAGGCCGAGCCGCCGGTCTTCATGGAGAACGAAATCGGGTATCGTGGCAATCAGTTCCGCGCCGTCCGGCGGAAATGGCGCAAGTCCGTCCGTGCCCGAGGCCCGCGCGCCGTGAAACAGCGCGAGTTCATCCACATAGCCGGCATCGAGAAACGCCCGCGCGACCGACGGTCCGCCCTCGATCATCAGCCGCGTGATCCCGCGCTCGCTCAGCACCTGCAAGATGCTGCCCGGCGCCAGCCGGCCATCCGGCGCGAGCGCGACCGACAGGCACTCGACGCCAATGGAACGCAGGCGTGCGACATTGTCCGCCGGCGCATCGACCCCGTGCAGCACCCAGACCGGATGCGACGCGGCGGATCGCGCCAGCGCGCTGTCATGGGACAGGTCGGCGCGCCGCGCAAGAACGACGCGCACCGGCGAGCGCCAGGCCAGGCCCGGTAGCCGGCAGGTCAGCGAGGGGTCGTCGGCCTTGACGGTGCCGTTGCCCACGAGGATGGCATCGCTGCGCGCGCGCATCAAATGGCCGCGCGACTGTGCGACGTGATCGGTCACGAAAACCGGGCGCCCGCCGCCGCGCGGCACCCGGCCGTCGGCGCCTATCGCCAGCTTGAGCTGAACGAAGGGACGGTTTTCCCGCATCCGCAGGATATGGCCCAGCGACACCCAGTGCGTCTCGTCCTGTTCCGGGCCGCGGCGAATGTCCACGCCTTGCGCGCGCAACGCCGCCAGCCCCTTGCCGGCGACGAGCGGATTGGGGTCTTCCACGCCATAGGTCACCCTGCGGATGCCGGCGGCGGCAATCGCCTCGACGCAGGGCGGGCTCTTGCCGTAATGGCAACAGGGTTCCATCGTCACGAACATGGTTGCGCCGCGTGCGGCAGCCCCGGCCATGCGCAAGGCAACGACCTCGGCATGCGGCCGTCCGCCCGGCGCGGTGCCGCCCACGCCCAGGATTCGACCGCTCGCCTCGTGTGTGACGACCACGCCGACGGCCGGGTTCGGCCAGGTCTGCCCCAGCGGCGCTTTGGCGAAACGCAGCGCGAGGCGCATCGGCGTATGCCTGCGCGCGTCAAGATTCTCCACCACTGCGTGGAGAGGCGCGGCCGCGCTGCTGTTCTCAGTCATCCGAATTATCGTCCGCCGCGGCGAACGGCTTTTCCGACAGTTCGCTCAGCAGGTCGGCAAAGTCGCTCGGCTCGCGGAAATTCTTGTAGACAGAAGCGTAGCGGACATATGCGACGTCATCGAGCGTCTTCAAACCCTCCATGACCAGCTCGCCGACCCGCTGGCTGCTGATTTCCGGATCGCCGGAGCTTTCCATGCGCCTAACGATGCTGCTTACGAGCTGGTCAATGCGTTCGGGCTCGACGGAGCGCTTGCGCGCGGCGATCTGGATGGAGCGCGCCAGCTTGTCGCGGTCGAAGGGGACGCGGCGGCCGTTGCGCTTGATGATGGTGAGTTCGCGCAACTGAATGCGCTCGAAGGTGGTGAAGCGGCCGCCGCATTCGGCGCAAAAGCGCCGGCGGCGGATCGCGCCGTTGTCCTCCGCCGGTCGTGAGTCCTTGACCTGCGTGTTAAGCGCTCCGCAAAAAGGACATCTCATTTACAATATTCCTGCGGCCGGCAAAGCGGGCTTTGCGGCGCCAAAAGAGTGGGCGTTTGGTGTATTGCGCCGGGATGGCGGCCCAAAGTCAAGCAGGGCCTTTACGGATTTCGTGATTCCCGACGAATCTCAATATATCGGAAAACGCGCGCACAGTTCCAGAGCGCGGCGCTTGACCTCGCTCTCGACGCCGTGATTTTGCTCGCTGCCGTTGCGCGCGAGCCCGTCGAGCACTTCCAGGATCATTTCGCCAACGGCCTGGAATTCCGGGACGCGGAAACCGCGCGTCGTGCCGGCCGGCGAGCCGAGCCGGATGCCCGATGTCACGGTCGGTTTCTCCGGGTCGAACGGGACACCGTTCTTGTTGCAGGTGATGTGGGCGCGGCCCAGCGCGGCCTCGGCCGCCTTGCCGGTTACGCCTTTCGGGCGCAGGTCGACCAGCACGACATGGGTGTCAGTGCCGCCGGAAACGATGTCCAGCCCGCCGCCCTTGAGCGTTTCCCCAAGCGCCCGGGCGTTGTCGACCACGGCTTGCGAATAGACCTTGAATTCCGGGCGCAGCGCCTCGTTGAAGGCGACCGCCTTGCCGGCGATCACGTGCATGAGCGGGCCGCCCTGCATGCCGGGGAACACCGCGGAATTGAACTTCTTGGCAAGGTCCGCATCCTCGGTGAGGATCATGCCGCCGCGCGGTCCGCGCAGCGTCTTGTGCGTCGTCGTGGTGGCGACATGGGCATGAGGGAACGGGCTGGGATGCACGCCCGCGGCGACCAGCCCGGCGAAATGCGCCATGTCCACCATCAGGTAGGCGCCCACACTATCGGCGATCTGGCGGAAGCGCGCGAAGTCGATCTGGCGCGGATAGGCCGAGCCGCCGGTGAGAACGAGTTTCGGCTTGTGCTCGCGCGCCAGCGCCTCGACCTGGTCGAAGTCGATGCGCGCGTCGTCCTTGCGCACGCCGTAATGGACCGCGTTGAACCACTTGCCGGAGACATTCGGCGCGGCGCCGTGCGTCAAATGGCCGCCGGCATCGAGACTCAGGCCGAGAAAGGTGTCGCCGGGCTTCAGCAGTGCGAGGAACACTGCCTGGTTGGCCTGGCTGCCGGAGCTGGGCTGGACATTGGCGAAGCCGCAGCCGAACAGGCGCGTGGCACGCTCGATGGCGAGGTTTTCGGCGATATCCACGTACTGGCAGCCGCCGTAATACCGCCTGCCGGGATAGCCTTCGGCGTATTTGTTGGTCAGCACGGAACCGACGGCTTCCAGCACGGCCTGGGAGACGATGTTTTCAGATGCGATCAGTTCGATCTCCTCGCGCTGGCGCTTCAGTTCCAGCCCGATCGCCTCGGCGATTTCGGGATCGCTCTCGGCCAAAGACCTGGAAAAAAAGTCCTGCTGTTCGGGCGTTGCAAACTTCGCGCCGGGATCGAAATCGCTGACCGTCATAAGAAAACTCCTCGTCGTTAATTCCTGCGGCATTCGCCACGCCGCTGGCAGCACCGCTGCCTAACCTCTCGGCGCAGGTTACGTTGCCCGGCCCGTCGATACAACCCGAAGCCCCGGCGGACATGCCGGCCAGTGCATTAGAGCACGTTCCGGTCAGATTGAACGGGTTCAATCTGCGTCATTGCGCGGTCCTCTGTCATCCCTTGCGCAGCGCGGCGGCATGTCGTCCCGTGCGCGTTCCGGTACGAAGTCACGCAGCGCAGACACGGGATCACTCTACGGCCGGCACAACCCGGTCCCGGGTCAGCAGCGCACCACTAGCGTGCTGCGCAGCGCCCGGGACGACAGTTATGCACGCCAGGGCGCGCCAAGGCGTTTCTCTCGCAGCGCGGCGGCATGTCGTCCCGTGCGCGTTGCGGGACGAA
>JBKGZY010000226.1:0-4148 GCA_046543175.1 Dichotomicrobium sp. | reverse complement strand
GCGCATCACTGCGTGCTGCGCAGCGCCCGGGACGACATACGCCGGGCTGTCATTGCGAGGCCCGCAAGGGCCGAAGCAAAGCGTCGCTCCGCCCGCCTTCGGCTTCAGCAGCATGAGATGCGGGGCTGGATCGCTTGGCTCGCCTCCCGCAGCGAGGGCAAAACGGATCAACCGCTGGTGTCCGGCAATTCCAGGATGGCGTCTTCCGCGGCGAGGCGCTTGACGGCGGTGGGCCTTCCCCAGCTCTGACCGATCCGCTCCAGGGCGTGGCGCACCGGCTCGATCACGGTCTCCATCTGGTGGCCGCTGGCATGGACCAGCCAGTCGTCGGACTGGGCGATGGCGACATGCCCCTTCCAGAACAGCAGGTCGCCGCGCTCCAGCCCCCCTTTCAGCGCCCCGCTATCGTCGAGGATGCCTTCGACGGCCTCGCCCACCTCGGCTTCCTGCATGTCGGTATCGCGCGGGCATTCCGTGCCGGCGGCCTGGAGCGACAGCTGCACGAGCGCGGAGCAGTCCAGGCCGAGGCTGGTCTTGCCGCCCCAGAGATACGGCGTGCCGACAAGGCGTTCGGCGGCGCGCACGAAATCCTTGAGCGTATCGCCGGCGCCGACGCAATGATCCGCGAAAATGTAGCCGCCGCGCGCGAGGCTGAGGAAGCGTCCCTCGCGCCCGTCCGCGGCCAGCCGGGCGCCGAAAGTCAGCATGTCGAGCGGCGGCGTCTTGATGTCGGGGGCAGGGTAGATATGGCTGGCGCGCACCCGCACGGCATGCGTCGGCGGAAAGACGTTGGACGAAAGATGATCGGCCGGCATATAGCCCACATAGCCGTCGCGCTGAAGCTGCCCCCACACCCAGCCGTCCCGCGAATCATAGACCGTCACCGCCTCGCCGTGCAGGGCTTCGGTCATCAGCGGGGCGCGGAATTTCGGGGCGCTGCGAACCGGCGCGCGCGGCGCGATGACCTGTTGGGTTACGCCATCGACATAACGCGGCGCCTTGACGCGCTCCTTGAGCGCGGAGGCGGCCATGTCCTCGCGGTAGGCGTTGCGGCGCGGATCGGGGCGTTCGCTGGTCATCACGGTTTGAAGGCCTCGCTCAAATGCTGGAACATGGCGCGCGCGCCCTGCGGCTCGCCGCCGGCCGGCTTGGCAGGCACGGCGCGCGGCACCCATGCGTAGATGTCCATATGCACGAAACGCGATGCGTTCTTGACGAATCGCTTGAGAAACAGGGCCGCCGTGATCGAGCCGGCGAACGGGCCGTTATAGATGTGGTTGACGTCGGCGACCCGGCTTTTCAGGAGCTGGTCGTAGGGCGGCCAGAACGGCATCCGCCACATCGGATCGGCCACGGCCATCGCGGCCTCGGAAAGCTCGCGGGCCAGCACCTCGTCGTCGGTGTAGAACGGCGGCAGATCGGCTCCGAGCGCCACGCGCGCCGCGCCCGTGAGCGTGGCGAATGTCATCAGGTAATCCGGGCGTTCCTCGTCGGCCAGGCACAGCGCGTCGGCGAGCACCAGCCGGCCTTCGGCATCGGTGTTGCCGATCTCCACGGTCGTGCCGTTGCGCGCGCGCAGGATATCGCCGGGCCGGAACGACGATGCCGAGATGCTGTTGTCCGCCGCCGGGATCAGCAGGCGCAGGCGCACCGGCAGATCGGCGGTCATGATCATCGCGCTCAGCGCCAGCGCGGACGCCGCGCCGCCCATGTCCTTTTTCATCAGGCCCATGGCGCTGGCCGGCTTGACGTTCAGCCCGCCCGTATCGAAGCAGATTCCCTTGCCAACGATCGTGACCCTGGGCGCGGAACGATCGCCCCATTCCACGTCGATCAGGCGCGGGTTGCGGTTGCTCGCCCGGCCCACGGCGTAGATCATCGGCAGGTTTTCCGCTTCCAGGCGCGAGCCTTCGGTGACATGGACCTCCGCGCCGAATTCGCCGGCCAGATCGCGCGCGGCGTCTTCCAGTTCGCCCGGTCCAAGCGCGTTCGCGGGATAGTTGATCAGTTCGCGCCCGAGCCACACGGCCGCGGCGATGTTCAGCACCCGCTCGCGGTCCACGCCTTCGGGCAGAACCAGCCGGCGCGGGGCGCGCCTGGCATCGGAACTCGTGTGAAAGGTGGCGAAGTTGTACGCACCGAGCGCCCAGGCAATCGCCGCGAGCTCGGGATCGGGGGGCGGCGCGGCGAAGCGGTATGTGCCTTGCGGCAGGACCGTCGGCAGAATGCCGGGCAGGAGGGCGCGAAAGGGGGCGTCCTTTTCCCGCCCCAGACCCAGCACGGCGCCCGCCACGTCGTCCTCGCCCGGCACAAGCGCCGTGTGGGCGGCGCGCGCCTTCCAGTCGATGGTGCGCAGCCACGTCCTCACGCGCTCGGGCAGGCCCGGAATGTCGATGGAATCGGCGTTGCTGCCGGTCGGCCAGATCGGACGCGCGTTGTCATCCGCGCCGGGGGTGAGGATCAGCCCGCCGAGTTCGTCCCGGAAATCGTTCAGGGAAAATGTCATGGAAAGTCCAGTCTGTCGCTCTTCATGGACAATGCGGGGCGGCGGGTGAACCGGGCCTGAACACGTCCTGATACAAGATAGCGCGCCCCTCTGGCCGCGCCAATGGCCGCAGGCGAACTTTCCTCAGGCCATGCGCGCCTGGATTGTGCGCCTGTTTGACGAAATCCGCGCGAGCACGTATCACCGCAGGAACCAACAAACACCAGTGCGCGCCAAGCGGGAGGACATCGAGATGTTCCGAGCATTGCGGCTTGACGAGACGGATGGGCGCATTTCGGCGTCCATCGCCGATGTGGACGACAACGCCTTGCCGGAAGGCGACGTGACCGTCGCCGTCGATTATTCGACGCTGAATTACAAGGACGGCATGGTCGTCAACGGTCTCGGCAAGCTTGTGCGCACCTATCCGCATGTGCCCGGGATCGACTTTTCCGGCACGGTCGAGGAAAGCGACAACCCGAAGTTCGGGCCCGGCGACAAGGTGCTGCTGACCGGCTGGCATGTCGGCGAGCGGCATTGGGGCGGCTATGCCGAGAAGGCGCGCGTGAAGGCCGACTGGCTGACGCGAATTCCGGAGGGGCTGTCGACCTTCGATGCGATGGCCGTGGGGACGGCGGGCTTCACGGCAATGCTGGCCATCATGGCGCTGGAAGAGCACGGCTTGTCCAAGGATGGCGACGTGCTCGTCACGGGCGCGTCCGGCGGGGTCGGCTCGGTCGCGGCGGCCATTCTGGCGCAATGCGGCTATCGCCCGGTCGCGCTGACCGGGCGCACCAACGAGGCGGATTACCTGACCGGCCTGGGCGCCGTCGAGATCGTCGCGCGCGAGAGCTTTCTGGAGGGCGATGCGCGCCCGCTGGAAGCCGAGCGCTGGGCCGGCTGTGTCGATGCCGTGGGCGGCGCGATTCTGGGGCGTGTGCTGGCGCAGTTGCGCTATGGCGGCTCGGTGGCCGCCGTCGGGCTGGCGGGTGGCCCGAAGCTGGAGACCACCGTCATGCCGTTCCTGCTCCGCGGCATCAATCTGCTGGGCATCGATTCGGTCCTGTGCCCCAGCGAACGGCGCGAGGTCGCCTGGCAGCGCATTGCGAAGGACCTGCCGATGGACAAGCTGCACGCCATGACGCAGACGGCGGCACTCGGCGACATCCCCCGGCTCGCCTCGGCGATCCTGAAGGGGGATGTGCGCGGACGCATGGTGATCGACGTGCGAGCCTGAGCGCACCGGTCGGCTGGAGATGGGCGGCCGGCGTTAAACTGCGATCCGATCTGTTTGGAACAGCCCCACTTTCGTCTCTGCGGGGCTTGCCTGTGTTCGGGCTTACAGTCGCGCCAAAGCGCGACTGGGGCGTTCCACCGCTGGCGTCCAGGCTCCCCAGCGCGGCTCTGCCGCGCTGAGCCGCCGACTGGCGGCCGGCCCGTTGGGCCGTAACCGGCGGACGGATGTCCGCCGGAAAGCAAAGAATCGTGGGGCTGGACTGCTTCACTTCGTTCGCAATGACACAGGTTGAACCGATTCAATCAGAACGGAACGCGCTTCAGTTCGCGGCCCCGTTGAAGTTGATCAACCGCTCCTTGATCTGGCCGAACACGGTCTGTATCTCGTCGCCGGCCTGGCCGGCCAGCGTTATCACGGCGACCCCGA
>JBKGZY010000225.1:0-4168 GCA_046543175.1 Dichotomicrobium sp. | reverse complement strand
ATGCGCATGGGTATAAGATGTCGTCGGGAAGGGCTTGGATTCCCAGATGATTTTGACCTCGTCGGGATCATAGAGACCGCGGTCAGCCATGCGTTCGACAACTTCCGAGGCAACCGGCGCGGCGTCGTAATCGCCCGCGACCACACCCAGCATCGACTGGTCGTGCGACCCGGAATACGTCACCTCGTAATCTTCCTCCGGAGTGACGCCGAGCGCAGGGAACAGGGCGCGGGGGGCCTGGTTGCCGGAGTTCGACGTTGGTGAGGTGTGCGCGATGCGCTTGCCCTTCAGATCGGACATTTCGTCTATGCCGGTATCCTTGCGCGTATAGACCTGGAGCGTGTAGCCGAACCGGCCACCCTCGGTGCCCATCAACGCAAAGGGAACCGCGCCGGCGAGATTGACGGCAAAGGCGGTGGTCCCTGTGGAATAGCCACCGATGTGAAGACGGCCGCTGCGCATGGCCTCGACTTCCGCCGCATTCGACTGCACCGCGAAGAACCTTACATCCTTGCCTGTCACTTCTTCCAGATGCTCAAGGAACGGGTCCCAGATGTCCTTATAGATCGCGGGATCCTCGACCGGGGTGTAGGCGAAAATCAGCGTGTCGGGGTTCTCCAGTTCCGACGGATCATCCGGCGCGTCCGCGACGAGATCGCCATCGGCGTCGCAATACATTGCATCGAGTTGGCCGCGATCCGGGCAATCCTGTGCCGCAGCGGGACCGGCCAGCGGCAGCGCCATCAGTGCAAGCGCCGCCAGTGCGACGATGCCCTGCAAACGTAACGTCCTGGAAAAGGTGGGTGTCATTCGCTTCCTCCTGTGAACGGGCTCGTTGGTGGCCCGGTTTCTGCCGGACGGTCGCCCGCCGCGACAATCTTTTCCTTTTCGAGGCTACCGTTAAAATGTGGCACCTGACAACAGGATCGGCCCAAAAATGACCGACAAACCAATTTTTTCTTGGTCATATTGTATGCCGCGCTATCATCGGGCAAGGCTGGTCGAAAGCATGAGGTGCCGACTTGCTCCCTCCGGAGCGCAAGAATGCGGAGCAGGATCCCGAAGCGGAGCCCTCATCCATGCGGGGCTTTGCGGATTTTCCCGCTTGCGCCCTCGCGGACATCTCGGTGGTCCTCACGGACATCGATGACACGCTGACGACGGACGGGCACCTTTCGGCGCACGCCTACTCCGCCGTTGAGCGACTGCACGCAGGCGGTCTTCTGGTGGTGCCCGTAACCGGGCGCCCGGGGGGCTGGTGCGATCTCATCGCGCGGCTATGGCCAGTCGACGCGGTGGTGGGCGAGAACGGCGCCTTTTATTTTCGTCACGACCCCGTGGGGGGCATGATTCGGGTCTTTGCCAAGCCCGAGTTCGAGCGCATCAGTGACCGAGCGCGCCTCGATGCGCTGGGGGCTTCTATCGTCGAGCGTGTTCCGCGCGCGCGGGTCGCCGCCGACCAGCGCTATCGCGAAGCCGATCTCGCCATCGATTTCGCCGAGGATGGACCGCTGTTGTCGGCGCGTGAAATCGATCAGGTCGTGACATGTTTCACCGAAGCCGGGGCGACGGCAAAGGTGTCGTCGATTCACGTCAACGGATTTTATGGCGGTTATGACAAGCTCGTCATGACGCGCCGCCTGTTGCGCGACGCCTTCGGGATCGACATTGAAGCGGACAACAGACGCATTCTGTTTGTCGGGGACTCACCCAATGACGCGCCCATGTTCACGTTTTTTCATAACAGCGTGGCGGTCGCCAACTTTCGCAATTTCGCGGAGAGCAGCCAGGCGCAGCCGAAATGGATCACCACACGCTCCGGCGGCGCCGGCTTTGCCGAGGTCGCCGACGCAGTTCTCGCGGCACAGGTGCAAGGATGAAACGGGTCAGCAAGACAGAGCGTCAGCAGCAGATTCTGGCGGAGCTGCGTCTTGCACCGCATGTGCGCATTTCCGAGCTTGCCGAGCGTTTTGGCGTTTCCACGGAAACCGTGCGCCGCGACGTCGACACCCTCAGCGAGCAGGGCCTCGTCTCCCGGGCTTACGGCGGTGCGGCGGCGACCCCCATGGCCATCCAGCCGTCCTTCGGCGAGCGGAACGAAGCCCATCTGGACGAGAGAATAAAGATCGCCGAACGGGCGGCGCAGGTTCCGCAGCACGGCGAGGTGCTCATGATCGACGCCGGGTCTACAACAAGCCAGTTCGCCCGCCGGCTCGCCGTCACCGGCCGCGACCTCACCGTGCTGACCAACAGCATTCCCGTCGCCGGCGCACTCAGCAGCAACGACGCCATCGACGTCATTCTGTGTCCCGGCGACTACAACTTGTCCGAGGCAGCCGTTTTTGGCGAGGAGACGATAGCTTTCCTGCGTCGCTTCCGCGCCAACCGCGCCTTCATAGGGGCGAGCGGTCTCGCCGCCGACGGCATCATGGACGCCAACCGTGCCGCGAGCGCCGTCAAACGGGCCATGCTGAGCCAGTCGGACAAACGCTATCTGCTGGTCGACCACTTCAAGTTCAATCAGCATATGCTGTCCATCGTCGAACCGCTCACCGGCGTCGACGCGCTGATTTCCGATATCTCGCCAAAAGGAGCGCTGCTCGACGCGCTCAATGCTGCCGGCGTGTGTCTCATTCACGGCGCGGATAGCGGAGGCGTCGCAGCTTGAGCGCAACCCAAGACAGGACCGAGCCTGTCGATCTGTGAAAAGTTGCGGAATCAGACCTCGACAATTTTCACATCTTCAACGAGCGTTGCAGAAGCCGCAATGACTCACGGCTTGCCGATCCGGCTTGCTTCCCGATAGAGCGCGGTGATGTCGTCTTCGGGAAGTTCCACATCGGCGAAGCCAAGGACGTCTCCTGCCGCGACGCCGCGAACCAGCCTGACCCCGTGGGCAAGCCCGATCGGCAGGACATCGGCGGAAACGCTGGCATCGCCTGGCATCAGCTTTCCCCACACGGTGTACCCGCCTTCGCCATCCAGCGACTCGCCCGCGGCAAGATCGCGCTTTGCCACGGCCGCCACGTTGCCCCGGAAACTCTGTGCGCATCCCGTCGCTTCGCCGCGCAGCGCGGCGTTCAGTACGGAAATGGACAGTTCGAGACCGATCAGGTGAAATGGCTTGTACATTGCCGCGTAACGCCCCGTGCTGTCGGTCGGCATGCCATACTGACGAAAGCAGTCCGCCGCATAGGCATTCGGCGCTTCGAGAACCACGTAAACACCCCATCGCAGGTCGCGGTAGACCGGCCGCCCGTCGCGTTCCAGGCTCGAGACGACCTCGACCATGCCGGCGTGCTCAAGCTGTCCGCCGACGTCGCGCGGACGCAGGACATGCGCCAGATCGTCCACGCCGCAGGGCGGGAAGCTCAAGCCCGCCTGTGGAACGTCAAGCCCCGTGGCATTTGCGATCGCCGCCATCTCGATCGCGCTCTTGGTGCCGTCCATGAACGAGTTGAACATTTGCGGGTTCATGCCGGCCCGCCGCGCCTCTTCGGGTGTCAGACCGTAGTGCGCCCAGACGTCGTCCGGCGTCACGGCGTGGTAGGCCGGGAGATATTTCGTCCCCTTGCCGGCCGCGGCCACGGCGAAGCCTGTCGCGCGCGCCCAGTCCACCATTTCCGCCACGAGCGCCGGCTGGTCGCCATAGGCCATCGAATAGACCACGCCGGCGCGCGCCGCACGGCTGGCCAGCGCCGGACCGGCGAGCACGTCGGCTTCCACGTTCACCATGACGACATGCTTGCCCGCTTCGATCGCCGCCAGGGCATGTGCGATGCCGGCCGGGGGATGACCTGTCGCCTCGATCACGACGTCGACATCATCCCGCCCGGCGAGGGCGCAGCCGTCATCGCTGAACGCGGTTTTCCCGATCCGTGCCTCGTCCCAGCCAACGGTGCGGCACGCAGCACGCGCACGGTCCGGAGCAAGATCGGCGATCGCGGTCACCTCCAGCCCGGCGATCGTCGGCACCTGCGCCAGAAACATCGAGCCGAACTTGCCGGCACCGATCAGGCCCGCCCGTACTGGCCGGCCGGTCTCCATTTGCTCTGCAGCCATGCGCGCCAAATTCACTGGTGTCGCCTCCCTCCGTCAGATGTCAGTGCGGGTTACAGCATCGGGCGATAAATCCGGATCGCCCGATGCTGTAGAGTCTTTGGTTGTC
>JBKGZY010000224.1:0-4211 GCA_046543175.1 Dichotomicrobium sp. | reverse complement strand
TGATCGTAGCCCTCCTCCGCCATCCGCTCAGCCTCCTCGGGCGAAACCAGCCGATACAGCTCCACCCGCTCCGCCGGCGTCAGGTCGGCGACGCCGCGCTCAGCGAAATGCGGCCAGACATACATCTCCGTGTCGGGCTGCTCCTTGACCACGTGACCGCTCGTCAGGATTTCGATGAGCGCGGCCATCACCTCCAGCCCTTCACCGTCGCCGGAGAGCCTGCGAAAATGGGTCAGCGGCTCCTCGACCGTTCCCTCGGCGGTCAGCACCGGCATGATCTCGTTGCGCTCCAGAACGTAGCGCATCTCTTCCAGATCGCCGGAACTGGCCGCGCGCAGGATCGACACCCGCATGTCCTGAACGGGCGCAGGCAGGGCGGACACGTCACGCTGCACCGGCAGGCCCGTGTCCGCGCGTTGCTCCGGCGCATCGTCGGTGGCGAAAGCTGTGGGCGCAAGGCCGACCGCGAGCGCGACTCCTAGGCACAGCGCGGCGAGTTCGTTAAGAACCGGAATGTTGATTCGCATGGCGGGAAGCGCTTTTCGACATTGTCATTGCGTGGCCAGGCAACCTTGTTACCTGTGAGGCGTTCCTGCGCGCAAGGCGCGAATGCCGGGCCTCACGGAGTTTGGCGGCTGATGAAGCGAATTAGACATTCTGAGCCCCGCTTTGCGGGCAGGCTCTCGCTCGAATGTCGAATTCAAAAGCTTCGTTAGGTTCAATAAGATGCAAGTGGTCCTTGTGTTTTAGACAATTGCTCGGACGGGTGCTGCACAGGGAGGCAGATGTCTGAATCGAATCACCGGGAGCGGTCGTTTTGACTCAAGGCCGGATTGGCAATGACACCTGAAACGGCATCGCTGGCGCAGATCGTTTTTTCCGACACCCGGTTGGTCCTCACCGGGCTGGTGATCGGCGTGATCGTCACCGCGCCCGTCGGCCCGGTCAATGTGCTGTGCATTCAGCGCACGCTCGAGCGCGGCTTCTGGGGCGGCGTGGCCGCCGGAACGGGCGCGGTGCTGGGTGACGGGCTGATCGCGACGGCGGCGGCTTTCGGCGTCACGGCGATTTCCAATGCCACGGCCGATTATCGCATGACGATCCAGCTTGTTGGCGGCGCCATCGTGCTGCTGTTCGGCGTCCGGCTGTATTTCGCCACGCCCAGGGTCGCGGAGAACGGCACGCGCTGGTCGGAACTGCGCGCGATCGCGGAGATGATCCCCAATGCGTTCCGGCCGATGATGCGCTACCAGATCTGGCGGATCGTGCCACATGCCGGCGTCATTCCACAGAGCTTCTTCCTGACGGTCTCCAATCCCGGCGCGATCCTCGGCATGTTCGCGATCTTCGGGGGCCTCGGCTCGTTCCTCGGCGGGCTGTCATCCTATTTCGACGCGTTCACGCTGGTGATCTCGGTGATGGCGGGCAGCCTGCTCTGGTGGATCGGCCTGTCGCATCTGATATCGCGCGTGCGGCACAGGCTCGACGAGCAGGCCCTGCAGCGCATCAACCAGGTCGCGGGCGGTCTCCTCGTCGTGTTCGGCGTCGCGCTGATCGGTCAGCTGGCAGTGGCGTAGCGCCGCGCACCCCGTCGATTATTGCAGCCGCCTGTTCAGCGTGAATTCGCCGCGCTCGACGCGGGCCTTCAGCCCTTCCGCCATGCTGATGACTGCGCTCTCGCCATAGATTTCGACGAGGTCGGAGAACGCGGCAAACAGGGCGGCATTGGCCAGCATGCGCGGGTCGATTCCGTCCTGCACGGCATCTTCCCAGGCCTCGGCGATGTAGCGCAGGGCCTCTGTCTCTTCCGCCTCCAGTTCCGGCGGCAGGCTTTGAAGCCGATCCTGTAACCAGCGCGTATCCACCGCTCACACTCCCTGAACGTTCCCTGCGCGGCCACGCCCAGCGGCGAACCGCCATACGAACGAAAATGCCCTTGCCGCGACGTCTGTCGGGTCGCAGCTTCTATCGCTAGCACAGCCAACATGAACGCGAGCAGAATAGCCCGCGTGGCGCGCGCATGCATGATCTGGCGATATTAACGATTAATTGAGGATCGGCGCGGGATGTGGTCAGCCGGCCGTATCGAGGATGCGTTTCGCGAGCGTCTTGCCTTCCTTCATGAGCCGCTCGATGGAGAGGCGGGCAAGCTGAGTGCAGCGGCGGTAGGTGCGGCCGTAGCCGCGATAGCCCTTGTTGAAGCTGCGCACCAGGCGCGCGCGGCGCAGCGCCGAGGAGCCTTCGGCATCGACCAGCCCGCGCATCTGGTCGCGCCATTTCTGGCCTTCATCGGCGCCGCAGAGCGCCCGCAGGTAGTGAACGGCGCCGAGGACTTCGGCAAGCTGGAACAGGTCCTCGTCGTAGGGCCGGTTGTCCTTGCGCTCGCTTGAGGCGCTATCACCGGATTCCTGCGCGAACGCCCGTTCGTTCACCGCCGCCCCGGTCATGACCAGAAAACCAGCGATTGCGGCGGCCAGAATCCGGCCCGCCCTGGGCGTGTGCCTCGCCATGAAACACCTTCGTCATGCGGTTCTTGCCGCGCGGGTGGCCCATCCGGGAGGCCGCCAGGGGGCACGCCGGATGTGGCCGGGCGCGGCGCAGCGCTCACTCCGCGGGTTGGGTAGCGTCTTCCGCCTTGATCTCCTTGCCGGTCTCCTGATCGACCATCTTCATCGACAGGCGGACCTTGCCACGGTCGTCGAAGCCGAGCAGCTTCACGTAGACCTGATCGCCTTCCTTGACGTAATCGCCGACCGACTTGGCCCGCTCCGCGGAAAGCTGGGAGATATGGACCAGGCCGTCCTTCGGGCCGAAGAAGTTTACGAACGCGCCGAAATCGACGACCTTGACGACCTTGCCCTTGTAGATCTCGCCGACTTCGGGTTCCGAGGTCATGGACTTGATGCGGCTCATCGCGTCTGCGATCGACGCTTCGTGGGGCGCGGCGATCTTGACCGTGCCGTCGTCACTGATGTCGATCTTGGCGCCGGTCTCCTCGACGATCGCGCGGATCACCGCGCCGCCGGGGCCGATGACCTCGCGGATCTTGTCCGTCGGGATGTTGATGATCTCGATGCGCGGCGCGTGGGCGCCCACCTCGGGCCGGGACGTGTCGAGCGCCTTCTTCATCTCCTCGAGGATGTGCAGACGCCCGCCCCTGGCCTGGTCGAGCGCGACCTGCATGATCTCGCGCGTGATGCCCGTGATCTTGATATCCATCTGGAGCGAGGTCACGCCATCAGCCGTGCCGGCGACCTTGAAGTCCATGTCGCCGAGGTGATCCTCGTCGCCGAGGATGTCGGACAACACGGCGAAGTCGTCGCCTTCCTTGATGAGGCCCATCGCGATACCCGCCACCGGGTCCTTGATCGGGATGCCGGCATCCATCATCGCCAACGAGGTGCCGCAGACCGTCGCCATCGAGGAGGAGCCGTTCGATTCGGTGATCTCCGAGACGACGCGCACGGTGTAGGGGAACGCGTCTGCTGTTGGCATCATCGGGTGGATCGCCCGCCAGGCGAGCTTGCCGTGGCCGATCTCGCGCCGGCCCGGACCGAGGAAGCGTCCTGTCTCCCCGACCGAGAAGGGCGGGAAGTTGTAATGCAGCATGAAGGTTTCCTTGTAGGTCCCCTGTAGCGCATCCACGAACTGCTCGTCCTCGCCCGTGCCCAGCGTGGCCACCACGAGCGCCTGCGTCTCGCCGCGGGTGAACAGCGCCGAGCCATGCGTGCGGGGCAGGATACCGACTTCCGAGGTAATCGGGCGAACGGTTTCCAGATCACGCCCGTCAATCCGCTTTTTCGTCTTGAGAATATCGCCGCGGACCACGTCCTTCTCGACGGATTTGAAGGCTTCGGAAACGGCCTGCGCCACCGTACCGTCATCGTCTTCCGGCACCAGCGCCTCCACGACCTTGGCGCGGATATCGGCGACGGCGTCCTGCCGGGCCTGCTTCTCGCTGATCCTGTAGGCTTCGGAAAGGCCGTCCTTCGCTTGTGCGGCGACCTTCTCCTTGAATGATGTGTCGGCCCCTGCGGGTGCTTCCCAGGGCTCCTTCGCCGCGGCTTCGGCCAGGTCGATGATCGCGTCGATCACCGGCTGGAAATGCTCGTGGCCGAACATCACGGCTTCGAGCATAACGTCCTCGGGCAGTTCGTGAGCTTCCGACTCGACCATCATCACGGCATCGCCGGTGCCCGCAACCACGAGGT
>JBKGZY010000025.1:0-19785 GCA_046543175.1 Dichotomicrobium sp. | reverse complement strand
CGGATAACCCGGCTGGAAGGCGCGGTCTTCATGTTCGCCTATGCCGCCTATCTCGGCTGGCTTCTGACGACCGCGACGTATGGGCCCGGCTGACCTCGCGCTGCGCCGCCGGCGGGCGACGTTGACGCCCGCGCGCGCCTGCGCGCATCCTGTTAACGCTGGCGATACACAAGCTGTTAAGCTGGTTAACGCTTGCGATACACGACCTGTTAAGCTGGCGGCGGACCGTGCCGGGCCATCACGGCGCCACAGGCGGCACGAAACTGCGACATTTCCGGAACAATACGGGACGAAAAAGAGACTCAGGGAGACGAGGGTTCATGGACGAGCGGCACTTCTTCAACATCGACCGGCCGGAGGGCGGCATTCCGCGCGAACTCGCGCCCGGCATCACGACCACGGTATTCCCCGGCGAGCACGCCATGATCTCGATCGTCCGGCTCGCGCCGAACAGCCGCGGCACCCTGCACCACCACCCGGAGGAACAGTGGGGCTTCTGCATTTCCGGCTCCGGCACCCGCGTTCAGGGCGACACCGAGGTGCCGGTGGCCGCGGGCGATTTCTGGCGCACGCCCGGCGGCACGCCCCACACCATGGAATCGGGCGATGACGGCATGGTCGTCATGGATGTCTTCGCCCCGCCCCGCGAAGCCTACAAGCAGGCGGGCAGCGGTTTCGGCGGAGCCGAGGAATGAGCGTTCGCCATCACAAGCACGGCTTTGCGCGCCTGAGCCGGGAAGAGCTTTCTCAGTGGGACGGGCTCGGCACCGCCGAGATTTCCGACTGCCTCGACCGGTCGATGGCCATGCTCGGCGCGATCGGGCCGATCCGCCCGGAGATGACGGTGATCGGACAGGCGCGCGCGATCAACTGCATGGTCGCCGACAACAGCGCGCTGCACGCCGCCATCGAACTCGCCGCGCCGGGCGATGTCCTCGTGGCCGCGGCGCAGGGGTTCGAGGACGTGGCGGTCTGGGGCGGGCTCATGACGCGCGCGGCGATGCAACGCGGCATCGCGGGGCTGGTGGTGGACGGGGCGGTGCGCGACAGCGCGGAGATCGCCGAACTCGGCTTTCCCTGCTTCGCCCGCTGCGCGGTGCCGCGCGGGCCGCACAAGGGCTTCGGCGGCAGCGTGGATGCCCCGGTCGCCTGCGGCGGGGTCACGGTTTCATCGGGCGATCTGGTCATCGGCGACGCCGACGGGGTGACGGTGGTGCCGCTCGCCCGCGTGACGGCGACGCTGGCCGCGGTGCGCGCGCTCAAGGAGCGCGAAGCCGCAACCATCGCGAAGATGGCGGATGGCGCTTCGCTCGCCGACATCTACGGCGTGCCCGACGTCACCGTCATCGCGCCGGGGACGCAGAGCTGAGGCGGCCATGCGCCTCAGGGTTTCGGCCCGACATAGGGTGGGTACTTGCGGGCGTCGACACAGGCCTGCCCGTCCCAGTAGTAGTATTCGCCGCAGCTTCGCGGACGGTGTGAATAATACTGTTCCGAGGGCGCGTCGGTCCCGTCGCCGAGATGCGGGCGGCGCGGGTCGAAGCCCTGCTCCCGTGCAGGAGCCGAGTCGTCCGGCGGCAGGAGCGCATCTTCGGCATGATCGTCGTAATATCCGCGGCGCTCGGGCGGATAGTAGGCGTCATAGCCAGGCTCATCGTAGTAGCGCCGATCGTCGTAATAGCGCGGATCATCGTAATAGCGCGGCCGGTCGCGGTAGCCGCGGTCGCGAAGATACGGCGCGCGCCTTTCGTCGTAATACCGGTCCGCGTAATACGGCGGCGCATCGTACCGCTCGTAACGCTCCTCGTAATACCGGGGCGGAGCATCGTGATAATCGACCGGCGCATAATATTGCGCGGAAGCGGCCTGCACGCCGGTCAGCATCGCTCCGGCGGCAATCAACACGGTCAGTGCGCGCGACATCTGCGTCCCCCATCGGATCAGCGGGCAAGCGATCTCCGGCCGAACAAACGCCTGTCCGGCCTTGAGACACAGTAGCGTCATTTTGAAACAAAATTGACCGGAAAACATCCAGAGGGTTAATGTTTTATGCGTGGCCGATGCGCGCCGACAGACGCTTGCCCGCCCCGCAGCTGTAGGTCCAGCCAAACATGCCGTGCCCCACGCTTATCGACAGCCGTCCGATGCGCGTCGGCCCGACCAGCGGCAGGCCGTCCGGCGTCATCGGACGCTCCCCCGCCCAGCCGTTCGCAGGCGCGTCATAATCCGCTGCGTCGGGCAGAAGCCTCTGCGCCGTCTCCCTCAGGCGGCGGATGCGCGCTTCGACGACCGATTTGTCGCCGCGCGCGAACTCCGCGAACCCGGCGACGCGGAAGCGGTCGCCGAGCCGGCAGAACACCATCTTGTTCGCTGCATCGGTGATGTTCACGGCGGGCGCGCCCTGGCGCGCCGGTAGCGTGATGCTGAAGCCCTTGATCGGATAAATCGGCAGGCGCAGGCCAGCCGTGCGCGCAAGCGGCTCGGCATCGGGGCCGGCCGCGAGCACATAGTGATCGGCTTCCATCGGCCCGGCCGATGTCTCCAGTCCTGCAATTGCACCGTTGCGCCGGAGAATGCGGCGCACCTGGACGCCGGTATGCTTTTCCACACCCAATTCCCGTTCGCACACCGCCGTCAGCGCACGGCAGAACGCCCCGGCATCGCCCGCCTCGTCGCCGGGCGCATACACGCCGCCGGCGAAACCCGTGCCGTAGCGTTCCAGCGCCGGGTCCAGCGCGAGACACTCATCACGGGTGAGGCGCCGCTGCTCGACGCCGGCATCCCGCTTCAGCGGGATCAGTGAAGCGGCGTTGTCGAGCGCGTTCTCGCTGTCGTACAGCACGAGCTTGCCCGTGCGGCTGTAATCGAATTGCAGATCGTGTTCGCGCAGCAAGGCGTGCAGCGCGTCGCGGGATTCCACGCTCAGCGCCAGCGCCGCCTGCGCGTTGCGCTCGAAGCGCGCCGAGGTGCAGTTGCGCAAGAAGCTGAGCCCCCAACGCATCAGCTTCAGGTCGAACAGCCGGGTCATGACATAGGCCGGGTCCAGCCCGAGAATGATGCGCGGCAGCTTCGGCAGGAGGTCGGGGCGCGCCATCGGCTCGACATAGGAATAGCTGAGCTGGCCGCCATTCGCGAAGCTGGTGCCCGCGCCGGCATGCGCGCGGTTGTCCAGCAGTTCCACCTCGTGGCCGGCGCGCGCGAGGTAATAGGCCGATGTGACGCCGGCGACGCCCGCCCCGATGATGATGATGCGCATGAAACCTGTCCGCCAAATGTGCGTGTAACAAGTGAGTGTTAGCTGTCCTTGTCGGAGATAAGGTCCGGCCGGCGCGCCCGCGTCAAGGCCAGCGCCTGTTCGCGCCGCCACTGCGCGATGCGCTTGTGATCGCCGGAGAACAGCACCTCGGGAATTGCCCGTCCCTCCCAGACGCGCGGCCGGGTGTATTGCGGATATTCCAGCAGGCCGGTCTCGAAGCTCTCGTCGGCCAAGGATGCGCGCTCGCCGATGACGCCGCGCAGAAGCCGCACGCAGGCCTCGATCAGCACCATCGCGGGCAGTTCTCCGCCCGACAGGACGTAATCGCCGATGGAGATTTCCTCGGCCTGCCGGGCATCGAGCACGCGCTGGTCGATGCCCTCGAAGCGGCCGCACAGCAAGAGCGCGCCCGGCCCTGCGCTGAGACCGCGCACCCGCTCTTGCGTGAGGGGCTTGCCGCGCGGCGACAGATGGATCAGCGGCAAACCGGGATGCCGCCCGCGCGCCGCGTCAATCGCCGCGGCCACGACATCCGCGCGCATCACCATGCCCGGCCCGCCACCGGCCGGCGTGTCATCGACCGAGCCGTGCCGATCCGTGGCGAAATCGCGGATATTGACCGCATCCAGAGCCCACAGGCCCGCCTCCAGGGCGCGGCCGGACAGGCTCAGGCCGAGCGGGCCGGGAAACATCTGCGGATACAGGCTGAGCACGCAGGCCTGCCAGGGCGTCCGGGTTTCAGGTGATTGTTCGGGCAAAACATTTCCCCGTGTTGGTGATCGTCGTACACCACCAGTGATAGTGGGCTATCGCGCGGTTGTCAGCCGCACGGGCTTCGGCCGGCGTGGCTTGCAATCGCCTGACTCAGCGCGTAAGCAACCGCCAAGCCATGCGTGTATGAACAGGATGCCGCCATGACCGACCGCCCCATGCTCGCCATCATCCTCGCCGCCGGCCAGGGCACGCGCATGAAGTCGCGTCTGCCGAAGGTGCTGCATCCCGTCGCCGGGCGCGCGATGGTCGGACATGTGCTCGACGCGGCGCGGGCGGCGGGCGCGGACCAGGTGGCCGTCGTCATCGGCGTTGGCGGCGATCGGGTACGCGAGTCGATCGCGGCGGATGATCCGGATGTGCAGGTGTTCGAGCAGGCAGACCAGCTTGGCACGGCGCATGCGGTCGACGCCGCGCGGGAAGCGTTCGCGGATTTCGACGGCGACGTGCTCGTGCTCTACGGCGACACGCCGCTGATCCGCCCCGCGACACTGCGCGCCCTGCGCGAGTCCTTGAACGACGGCGCGTCGCTCGCGGTGCTGGGCTTCGAGGCGGATGATCCGGCCGGCTACGGCCGCCTGCTGCGCGACGATGAAGGCGCGCTGATCGGCATCCGCGAGGAGAAGGACGCCGCGGCGGATGAACGCGCCATCCGCGAATGCAACTCCGGCGTCATGGCCTTTCGCGCGGAGGTGCTGGGGGAAGTGCTGCCGCGCATCGGCAACGACAACGCCAAGGGCGAGTATTACCTCACCGACGCGGTTGCGCTGGCGCGCGGTCGCGACCACACCCTCGCCGTAGCGATGGGCGACGAGACGGAAGTGCTTGGCGTCAACGATCGCGCGCAACTGGCCGGCGCCGAGGCGCAGATGCAGGCGCGGCTGCGCGCGGCCGCGATGGCAGGCGGCGCCACGCTGATCGATCCGCCGAGCGTCACCCTGAGCCATGACACGGTGCTCGGCGAAGATGTCGTGGTCGAGCCGCATGTCATCTTCGGCCCCGGCGTGAGCGTCGGCGCGGGCGCGCGCATCAACGGCTTTTCGCATATTGAGCGGGCAAGCATCGGCGCGGACGCGCAGGTCGGCCCGTTCGCCCGGCTGCGCCCCGGCGCGGAGCTTGGCGAAAACGTCAGGATCGGCAACTTCGTCGAGGTCAAGAAAGCCCTCTTGGAAGAAGGCGCGAAGGTCAATCACCTCACCTATATCGGCGATGCCCGCGTCGGGGCCGGCGCGAATGTCGGCGCTGGCACCATTACCTGCAATTATGACGGTTACGACAAGCACTTCACCGACATCGGCGCGGGCGCGTTCATCGGCTCGAACACCGCGCTGGTTGCGCCCGTGAAGATCGGGGATCGCGCCTATATCGGCTCGGGCAGCGTCATCACCCGTGACGTCGCGGAAGGTGCACTGGCGCTCAGCCGCGCACCGCAGGAAGAGCGCGACGGCTGGGCCGACCGGATGACGGCCCGGCGCAAGCGCCGCGACAAGGATCAAGACTGAGGGCAAGCTGAAATGGCCTGTAACGCCCTTTGATTTGGCACGCCCGCGCATTCCCGATAATTCATCACGCCAATTCTACGAAATCTTCAAAGTGCTGGCGTTTGCTGTGGGATTGGACAATCGGCAGTACCCGGGTGCGCGGTTGAACACAGGCTTGGAGGGATTTTTCGATGTGCGGGATCGTGGGGATTCTGGGGTCCGGTCCGGTCGCTGAACCGCTTCTGGACGCGCTGCGGCGGCTGGAATACCGCGGCTATGACTCCGCCGGCATCGCGACGGTCGAGAACGGGCGCATCGACCGCCGCCGCGCCGCCGGCAAGCTGGATGCGCTGCAAACCGCGCTCGCCGCTCAGCCGCTTTCCGGCCGGGCGGGCATCGGACACACCCGCTGGGCGACCCATGGCGCCCCGACCGAGATCAATGCGCATCCGCATATCTCCGGCCCCGTCTCGCTCGTCCACAATGGCATCATCGAGAATTTCTCGGCCCTGCGCCGCGAGCTTGAAGCCGACGGGATCGTTCTGGAAAGCGAAACCGACAGCGAGATCATCGCCCATTTGCTCGCCCGCCACATCGCCGAAGGGCAAGGCCCGGAAGCGGCCACCGTCGCGGTCCTGCGCCGGCTGGAAGGCGCGTTTGCGCTCGCCATCATCTTCGCCGGGCATGACGACCTGATGATCGCCGCGCGCAAGGGCAGCCCGCTGGCGCTCGGTCATGGCGAGGGCGAGATGTATCTCGGCTCCGACGCCATCGCCCTTGCCCCGCTGACCGGCGAAATCACCTATCTGGAAGAAGGCGACATCGCGTTCGTGACGCGCGAGGGCGCGCGCATCGTGGACGAAACCGGGGCGCAGGTCGAGCGCCCGCGACAGAAGGGCGTCGCCTCGGCCTTGCTGGTGGACAAGGGCAACTACCGCCACTTCATGGCCAAGGAAATCCACGAGCAGCCCGAGGTCATCGGGCACACCATCGCGCATTACGCCGACCTCGCCGAACGCCGCATCGACATTCCCGATCTGGACGTGGACTTCGCGTCGCTGGAGCGCGTGACCTTTTGCGCCTGCGGGACAGCCTTCTACGCCGGGCTGGTGGCGAAATACTGGTTCGAGCGGTATGCACGCCTGCCCGTCGAGATCGACGTGGCCTCGGAGTTCCGCTACCGCGAGGCGCCGCTGCCGGAAAACGGGCTGGCGATCTTCATCAGCCAATCGGGGGAAACGGCCGACACGCTCGCCGGGCTGCGCTATTGCCGCGAACAGGGCCAGCATACCGCCTCGATAGTGAACGTCCCGCACTCGTCCATCGCGCGCGAATCCGACGTCGTGCTTCCCACCCTCGCCGGGCCGGAAATCGGCGTCGCCTCGACCAAGGCGTTCACCTGCCAGCTTTCCGTGCTCGCCTGCCTCGCCATCGCGGCCGGCAAGGCGCGCGGCCATATCAACGCGGCGCGCGAGCAGGAACTGGTCGGCGCGCTGGTGGAACTGCCCCGGCTGATCGCCCGCGTGCTGCGCGGCGAGCAGAGCTTCGTCGACATCGCCCATAACCTGTCGCATGCGCAGGACATGCTCTATGTCGGGCGCGGCGTGAACTACCCGCTGGCACTGGAAGGCGCGCTGAAGCTCAAGGAAATCTCGTATATCCACGCTGAAGGCTTCGCGGCGGGCGAGTTGAAGCACGGCGCCATCGCCCTGATCGATGAGACTGTCCCGGTCGTGGTCATCGCCCCGCCGGGGCGCACGCATGAAAAGACCATGTCCAACATGCAGGAGGTCGCCGCGCGCGGCGGGCGCATCGTGCTGCTCACCGGCGAATCGGCCGGTCCGCCCGACTGCGAGGTGATGGCGCACTGCGTGCTGCCCGAGGTCCACGAATTCGTCTCCCCCATCCTCTACGCCCTGCCCGTGCAGTTGCTCGCCTATCACACCGCCGTCTGGCGCGGCACCGATGTCGATCAGCCGCGCAACCTGGCCAAGTCGGTCACGGTCGAATAACGGGAACTGTGGAACAACTTGTGGGAATTCGGTCACAGTCTTGCCTTGCTGGTCTGATTAGCGGAGAAAGGGTTCGTCGGGAAAGGGCTATACAACTCCGGATTCAGACCAGATGCGCCGTTCCAAATTCATCGCCGTGACTGCATGTCTTGCCGGCGCCATCGCGTTGGCCGGCCCGGCGGCTGCGCAGTCGAAGGACGACCTGCGCAAGCTCTCGGCGGCCTACAAGCTGATCGAGGAGGACGAGACGGCCAAGGCGGTCGAACAGCTTAACGGCATACTGGAGGAGAAGCCGGAAAGTTCAGATACCGCGGCAAAAGCCATGCTGCTGCGTGGTCAAGCCTATGCCAAGGCGGGCCGCCATGCCCAGGCGCTGGCGGATTTCGACGCCGCGCTCTGGCTCCAGGGCCTGAATTCCAGCCAGCGCAAGGACGCGGTGGCCGGGCGCAAGGCCGCGCTGGCCAAACTCGGACTGGAAGATCCCGGCGGCGAAGAGACGACGGCGACGGCCGAGGCCTCCGGCGAAAGGGAAAACGATAGCATCCCGACATCCACTCCGACTTCGACAGACGAACCGTCATCGTCCAGCGAACCGGCCGGCACCGGCGAAACGACCACCGCCAGCGTGCCCGAAGAGCCGGACGAACCGGAGACCGGCGCCTGGCAAACCAATGTGCAGACCTCCGAAGCCGAACAGGCGGAGGCGGAAGAAGAAGATAGCGGGTCCTCGTTCTTCAGCGATCTTTTCGGCGGCGGCGATTCCGATACCGAGGAGCGCGCTGAACCGGAGCAGACCGAAACCGCGGCCACCTCTGGCTGGACCGCGAGCACGACCGAGGCGAGCGCACCGGCTTCGGGGGACAGCGAGGGGGCGGGCTACCGCATCCAGATCGCATCCGTCGGCACCCGCGAAGGCGCCGAATCCGAGGCCCGGCGGCTATCCCGTCTGCTGGGCGACGCCATCGACGGCGAAACCACTGACATCGTCCGGGCCGACACGGACGCGGGCAATACTTACTACCGGATCGTGGTCGGGCCGAAACCCTCGCGCAACGCGGCGCAAGCCATGTGCCAGGATTTCAAGTCGCGCGGCGTGGACTGCCTGGTTGTCTCCAGCCGCTGACACACCGCTTTCGGGCCGTCACGCCTGATTTCATACGTTCCCTCGCCCAGTCTGCGCGCCTCCTGCGAGCCGCGCATTTTTCTGATATTCTAACGAAATCTGATTATGGTCCCGTGCGCATTTTCGGCATGCGTAAGTGGTGAGTTATGGACGACACGACCCAGCATCATCCCTCCGGACCGGGACCTCAACGCCCGCGCCGGCGCCGTGTAAGCTTCGCCAGGCTTTTCGTCGGGCGCAAGCAGGACGAAAGTCATCATTTCGGGACGCGTCTGCGCAACTACCTGTTCACCGGGCTTATTATCGTCGGCCCGGTCAGCATCACGATCTATATCGTGTGGTGGTTCGTGGGGTTGATCGACGCCTGGGTGAAACCCCTGCTGCCGAGCCTGGCGGAAATCGAGCGCCACCTGCCCTTCGAGTTGCCCTTCCCGATTTCGGCGCTGCCCGATATCCCCGGCGTGGGCCTTATCGTCGCAGTCGTCGGGCTGACGCTGATCGGCGCGCTCACCGCCAACCTGTTCGGGCGCACGCTGTTCGGCTATGGCGAACTGATGCTCGGGCGCATGCCGATCGTGCGCAACGTCTATAGCGCGCTGAAGCAGATATTCGAGACGGTTTTGTCGAAGAGCGGCAGCAGCTTTCAGCGCGTCGGCCTGATCGAGTATCCGCGCAAGGGCATCTATTCCATCATCTTCATTTCGACGGAGACGCAGGGCGAAATTCAAGCGCGTCATGGCGCGGATCAACTCATCAGCGTGTTCCTGCCGACGACCCCGAACCCCACCTCGGGATTTCTCCTGTTTGTGCCCCAACACGATGTCAAAATCCTCGACATGTCGGTCGAGGAGGCCGCGAAGCTGATTATCTCGGCCGGGCTGGTAATACCGGAATACGCGGATACAGTGGAGGACGCCGCCGAGCGGATCGAAGCGGCCTCGCGGCGCGGCAGCCATGACAGCCAGAGCGAACCGGCCAAGAAGCACGGCGACACCGCGACCGTTTAGACGCGGCACGCCCCTGTCAGACTGGCTGAATCCGACGGCATGGACCAGCCCCGATCACGCCGGGATCTTCGCGCCGGTTGAACGGGTTTTGACGCAGATCAAAGCGGCGGCACGCCAAGTCTGGTTGCCTGTTTCCGTGATGTCACGAGGGAAGCAAAGGGCAAAGGATGCCGTGCGCAAATATCAGGGTGCGCGCGTGCCGCGCTATACGAGCTATCCGACCGCCCCGCACTTTTCGCGCGATATCGGCGCAGAAACACTGAGCGCCTGGCTTGCCGACCTGCCGCCCGGCGCCGGGCTGTCGCTCTATCTGCACGTGCCGTTCTGCCAGAAGATGTGCTGGTACTGCGGCTGCAACATGCGGCTCGTCGCCCGCTACGACCCGGTGAAGACCTATGTCGACCGGCTGATCGCGGAAATTCATCAAAAGGCCGATGCGTTAGGGCGTCGCCACACTTTGACGCATATTCATTGGGGCGGCGGCACGCCGACGACACTTTCGCCCGCGGATTTCGCGCGGGTGGATGCGGCGATCCGCGAACGGTTCGACATCGCCGACGGTGCCGAGATCGCCGTGGAGATCGACCCGCGCACGCTGGATCGGGACACCGTCGCGGCGCTGGCGCGGATGGGTTGCAACCGGGCCAGCCTTGGCGTCCAGGAGTTCGACCCGCAGGTGCAGCGTGCCATCAACCGCTTACAGCCATTTGAAACGGTGAAGCAGGTCTGCGCCTGGCTGCGCCACGCCGGCATTACCTCGCTCAACTTCGATCTGATGTACGGGCTCCCCTTGCAGACGCCGGCGATGTTGTCCGAGACGGTGAAACGTGCCGTCGCGCTCGACCCGGCGCGGCTTGCGGTGTTCGGCTATGCGCATGTGCCCTGGATGGCGAAAAACCAGCGCAAGATCGACGAGGACGCCCTGCCCGGGGCCGAGATGCGCTTCGAGATGGCCGGACAGGCCCGCGCCCTGCTGAAAGCGTCGGGCTATCAGGCAATAGGCATCGATCATTTCGCACGTCCGGATGACGAGCTCGCGCGGGCGGCGCGCGACGGGCGTCTGCGCCGCAATTTCCAGGGCTACACGACGGATGGGGCGGATGCGCTGATCGGCCTGGGGGCGAGCGCCATCTCCGCCCTGCCACAGGGCTATGTGCAGAACGTCGTCCAGACGAATGACTACCTCCGCGCCATCGACGCCGGCCGGATGCCCGTCGCCAAGGGGCTTGTGCTATCGGATGAGGATATCTGGCGGCGCGCGGTGATCGAGCGGCTGATGTGCGACTTCGCCGTCGACCTCGAGGCAATCGCGCTGCGCTTCGGACTGTCGCGCGAAGACTTCGCCGAGGATTTCGAACGGCTGCGTCCGCTGGAAGCCGATGGTCTGGTGCGGCGCGACGGCGCGCAGGTGCATATCACCGCCGAGGGCCGGCCGCTCGCCCGCGTCGTCGCCGCGGCGTTCGATGTCTACCTCGGCATCGATAGCACGGAGAGGCGGCACGCAACTGTCTGACCCGCAAGGACCGGCTGTCCGGCACGAATGCTCGCGTATCGCATCGCGCCGTCGCCGCTCGTCCCGGCTGCGGCCGCCGGGGCCTCTTGCCTACGTCACCGTTGGTGCCTGAGCGGTTGTGTGCGCGCGCCGATATGCTAGCCTTTTCGCCATGACCTCGCCGCAACCACGCCCCGAAGGGCTGGCCGATCTGCGCCAGCGAATCCGAGACCACATCCGCGCGGCCGAGACCGCGCTGGTGCCCGAGCTGATCGACACCGCCGCGCTGTCGTCCGAACAGCGCGAGCGCATCGCCCGTGAGGCCGCCGATCTCGTGCGCCGAATCCGTACGGATTCGCGGCCCAGCATGATGGAGCAGTTCCTGAGCGAATACGGCCTCAGCACGCGCGAGGGCATTGCGCTGATGTGCCTGGCCGAAGCGGTTCTGCGGGTGCCGGACGACCGCACCATCGACGCGCTGATCCGCGACAAGGTGGCCGGCGGGCAATGGGGCGAGCATCTGAACCACTCAAGCTCCACCCTCGTCAACGCCTCGACCTGGGCCCTGATGATAACCGGACAGGTCATCTCCGAGCGCGACGAAGGGCTTGCCGGCACATTGCGCGGGCTGGTGCGCCGGCTGGGCGAGCCGGTCGTGCGCACGGCGGTCGAACAGGCCATGCGCGAGATGGGCCGCACCTTCGTTCTGGGCACGGACATGGAGCATGCGCTGGAGCGCGCCCGGTACTGGGAGGATGAAGGCTACACCTACTCCTACGACATGCTCGGCGAGGCGGCACGCACCGAGGCGGACTCGCGAGCGTATCACATGGCCTATGCCGACGGGATCTGCAGGCTGGCACCGTCCTGCACGGGCGATGTCGCGGACAATCCCGGCATCTCGGTGAAGCTTTCGGCCCTGCATCCGCGTTATGAATACGCGCACAAGGACCGCGTGATGCGCGAGCTGACGCCGCGGCTGATGTCGCTGGCGCTGCTGGCGAAAAGCGCCAACATGGGCTTCAACATCGACGCGGAGGAGGCGGACCGGCTCGACCTGTCGCTCGATGTCATCGAAACGGTGCTGAGCGACCCCGCGACGAGGGGCTGGGACGGCTTCGGCGTGGTCGTGCAGGCTTACGGGCGGCGCGCGCCTTACGTGCTCGACTGGCTGCACGCGCTGGCCGAGCGCGAGGATCGGCGCATCATGGTGCGGCTGGTCAAGGGCGCATACTGGGACACAGAGATCAAGCACGCCCAGGTGGTCGGCGTGGAAAGCTTCCCGGTCCTGACGCGCAAGGCCAGCACGGATGTGTCGTTCATCGCCTGCGCGCGCAAGCTGTTCGGGATGACGGACCGCATCTATCCGCAGTTCGCGACGCATAACGCCCACACCGCCAAGACCGTCCTGGACATGGCGGCCGAGACCGGCACGGGCGAGGACGCCTTCGAGTTCCAGCGGCTGCATGGCATGGGCGAGGCGCTGCACAGCTTCATCAAGGCGGACCACGGCACGCGCTGCCGCATCTACGCGCCGGTGGGCGCGCATCGCGACCTGCTGGCCTATCTCGTGCGCCGCCTTCTGGAAAACGGCGCCAACTCGTCCTTCGTCAACCAGATTGTCGACGAGAACGTGTCGCCGGAGGACGTGGCACGCGACCCGTTCACGACGCTGGAGACGCTGAACGACAGCCTGGAAAACCCTGCGGCGGTGCCGGCCCCGGCACTGTACGGGCCGTCACGGCGGAACTCGCGCGGCTGGGATCTCACCGATCCGCAAACCGTCGGCGCGCTGCACGAGCAGATGGAAACGTTCCGCGCGGCGCACTGGCACGCCGCGCCCATGCTGGCGACCACGACCACCCCTGAGGCGCGGCCTGGGCGAACCGTCCGGAACCCGGCCGTGCCGGATGACACGCCCGGCACGGTCGAAGAGGCTACGCCAGCCCATGCAACGGCCGCGCTCGACGCCGCCGAAGACGGGTTCGCAGGCTGGACGGCGCAATCGGCCGAGGCCCGGGCGCAGGTCCTGGAAGCGGTCTCGGATGCCTACGAGCGCAACACCGCCGAACTGTTCGCGCTGGCCTCGCGCGAGGCCGGCAAGACGCTGGCCGACGGCGTCGCCGAGGTGCGCGAGGCGGTCGATTTCCTGCGCTACTACGCCGCCGAGGCCCGCCGGCTGGCCACCGACGCCCCGCTGAAAGGGCGCGGCGTGTTCGTGTGCATCTCGCCGTGGAACTTCCCGCTGGCGATCTTCACCGGACAGATCGCCGCCGCGCTCGCCGCCGGCAACGCCGTGATCGCCAAGCCCGCGGAACAGACCTCGCTGATGGCCGCGCGCGCCGTCCAACTGATGCACGAGAGCGGCATCCCGCGCGAGGTGCTGCAATTGCTGCCCGGCGACGGCGCTGAACTTGGCGGCGCCCTGCTCAGCGATCCACGCGTCGCCGGGGTGTGCTTCACCGGCTCGACGGATACCGCCAAGATCATCGACCGCACGCTTGCCGCACACTGCGCGCCGGGCACGCCGCTGATCGCGGAGACCGGCGGACTGAATGCGATGATCCTCGATTCGACGGCGCTGCCGGAACAGGCGGTGCAGGATGTCGTTCAGTCCGCCTTCCAGAGCGCGGGCCAGCGGTGTTCCTCGCTGCGCTGCCTGTATATCCAGGAAGACGTGTTCGAACGCACGATGGAGATGCTGTCCGGCGCGATGGACGAGCTTCGCGTGGGCGATCCGTGGGACCTGTCCACCGATGTCGGCCCGGTGATCGACGACGAGGCGCAACGCGACATCTCCGGGTATTGCGCGAAGATGGAAGCCGACGGCCGCCTGCTGAAGAAGATCGAGGTACCGGACGACGGCCGCTTCGTCGCGCCGTCGGTGTTCCGCGTCTCCGGCATCGAGGAGCTCGAGCGCGAGGTGTTCGGGCCCGTCCTGCATGTCGCACCGTTCAGGGCCGATGATCTCGTCAAGGTCGTGGAGACGATCAATGCCAGCGGCTACGGCCTGACGGCCGGGCTGCACACGCGCATCGACCGGCGCGTGCAGGAGGTGGTGGACCGGCTGGAAGTCGGCAACATGTATGTCAACCGCAACCAGATCGGCTCGATCGTCGGCTCGCAGCCCTTCGGCGGCGAAAAGTGCTCTGGCACCGGCCCGAAGGCCGGCGGCCCGCACTACCTGATGAGCTTCCGCAAGCCGCCGCATGAGCCCGCACACGCCTCCGCCCCCGCCGACAACCCGACGCTGACGCGCGCCGATCTTGAAGGTGCCTTGCGGGATGCCGCGGACAATCGGCCGGGCTGGGAGGCGCGGGACGACCGGCTTACCGTGCTGGAACCGGCGCTCGCCGGCGCCCCGGAAATCGCGCGCGACGCGCTGGCCGCCGCCATTGCGCTGGATGCCAGCGAATATGTCCTGCCCGGGCCTACTGGCGAAAGCAACCGCATGACCACGCACGCACGCGGCACAATGCTGTGTCTCGGTCCGGACGGCGGCACCGCGCTGGCGCAGGCGGTCCAGGCGCTCGCCTTCGGCAATGCCGTGGTCATCGCCTGCCCGGAGCCGCCGAATGCGGCGAAGACGCTGGCCGACAATGGCGCGCCGGTCGCCACGCTTGCGAGCCGGATCGATCCGGAGTGGCTGGCGGACCTCGCCGGTGTCGCCGGGGCAGCCTATGCCGGGCGCGACGACGCCTTGCAGGCGATGCGCCGGGCGCTCGCCGGGCGCGACGGGCCGATCCTGCCGCTGATCGCCGAGGTGATCCGGCCGGACCGCTATTTCCATGAGCGGCATCTATGCGTAGACACCACGGCCTCGGGCGGCAACGCGGCACTGTTGGCGGCGGGCGGATAATGCCTCCACTGTTCCGACGACGGGAGCCGTCCCGGCTCTTGCGCGTGCCCGCGCGAGCGGCTAGCACAAAGCCGGATCGAGCGATAACCCAACTCCACGGCGTACAATCCCGGCCGGGTGCGGTCATGCCTGCTGCACGCGTACCTGGCCCGCGCGCCTAACAATCGGCGAGGAAACGACCATCATGGCGACATTCAACCTGCTGCTCCTGCCCGGCGACGGCATCGGCCCGGAAGTCATGAACGAAGTCAAGCGCGTGGCCGACTGGTTCAACGGCAACGACACGGTCGGCTTCAACATCGAGGAAGACCTCGTCGGCGGCTGCGCCTACGACGCGCATGGTGAAGCGATCTCCGATGGGGCGATGGACCGGGCGCTGGCGGCTGACGCCGTGCTGCTGGGCGCGGTCGGCGGGCCGAAATGGGACGGCGTGGCCTATGACAAGCGCCCGGAGGCCGGTTTGCTGCGCCTGCGCAAGGAGATGGGCCTGTTCGCCAACCTGCGCCCGGCCATCTGCTATTCCGCGCTCGCCGAAGCCTCCACGCTCAAGCACGAGGCCGTCGAGGGGCTCGACATCATGATCGTCCGCGAACTGACCGGCGGGGTGTATTTCGGCGAGCCGAAGGAAATCGTGACTCTGGAAGACGGCCAGCAGCGCGGCGTGGACACCCAGCTTTACACCAGCGGCGAGATCGAGCGGATCGCGCGGGTCGCCTTCGAACTGGCGCGCAAGCGCGGCAACCGGGTCGCCTCGGCGGACAAGCGCAACGTGATGCAGACCGGCGTCTTGTGGAACCGGGTGGTGAGCGCGGTGCATCAGGAAAGTTATTCCGATGTCGAACTCACGCACATCCTCGCTGATAACTGCGCGATGCAACTCGTTCGCTGGCCGAAACAATTTGATGTTATCGTGACGGATAACCTATTTGGTGATATGCTGTCCGATGAGGCAGCAATGCTGACCGGTTCGCTGGGAATGCTGCCTTCGGCATCGCTCGGCGATGCCCGGACGTCGGGACGCAAGCGCGCGATGTATGAGCCGGTTCACGGCAGCGCGCCTGACATCGCCGGCAAGGGGCTCGCCAACCCGATCGCCATGCTGGCCAGCTTCGCGATGGCCCTGCGCTATTCGTTCGATCTGGGCGCGCAGGCCGACATGCTGGAGAAGGCGATCGAGACGGTGCTGGATGAAGGTCTGCGGACCGGGGACATCATGCAGGAGGGAAAAAGACAGGTCGGCACCGAGGAGATGGGGAAAGCGGTCATCGCCGCACTCAACGCGCAAGCCGGATAAAACCCACGGAACTGTGACACGCATTCGCGTGTTATCGTGGAAAAACGGCCTTCTCGCGTCTGATTGCGCCGCCAGAGCGTGGCGCTGCGCATTCGACTTGTGTCATTTTTGAACATGACTCGCGGAAGAGGCACTCGTGAGGGACGGGTGCCGGCCCATTGCGGGCGGCCGCGTGACCCAGTTGTGACGACAGGCAACGGGCCAGGGGTTTTAACGGGACATGACAGATCATTTCAGTATCATCGGGTTTCAGGCGAGTTCGGCCGAAGAGCTTGCCAGTTTGATCGGCGGATTGCCGGAAGACCGCGCGGAGTCGCTGGAATGCCGGCCGGGGTTTTATTATCGCTGGCACACCGAGGTCGGCTCGGAGTTGTGGATCCACATGCAGAAGCGGCGCGAGGAAGCCGCGACCGAAGGCGATGGTCCGCCCGAAGACACGCTGGCGATCGTCGGCGTGACGCCGTTTTTCGCCGGGGCCGGGCGCATCCCGATCCGTGCCGTGGCGATCAAGCGCCGGCCGGCGGACAATGCGTTCGAGGGCGCGATCTTCGCCGAGGTGGAGCCGGGCGAGGACCTGCATGACTGCACCACCGTGGCATTGTTCGATGTCGTCGATTTTGCCTGCCTGGCCACGCGCGTCACTCCCTTCAACGCCGAAGCGCAAGTCACCGCCTTCGCCCATGATATCGCCGTGTTCGCCGACGCCGAAGCCTTCGAGGCCGCGCAGGACGGGCAGGAGGTGCGCTTCGGGTCCAAGTCGTTCTTCGCGAGCGGCCTGTTCATGCCCGCCGAGGACGGCGACGACCAGCCGGTCTTTCACGATCCGGACCAGCCCGGCTTCAACGCGCCATCGCGCGCCTTCCTCAGCGGCGAGGTGATCCGCTCGGAAATCCGCACCAACCCCGTGACCGGGCAGGAATTCTGCTGGGCGCTGGTGGAGACGCTCGGCGGAACGGTGGATGTCGTCGCGCTGCAATCGCAGATCGAGGGGCATGAAGGCGCCCTGACAGCAGGCATGATCGTGCAGGGTGAATTCTGGCTGTGCGGGCGCCTGCTCAACGACGCGTGATTCGGGTAACCGTCGCCTCGCTGGCGGTATATCGCCGCCGGCTCAAAGCGCGATCAGGCCGATAGCCGCCGCTCCGGCCACGACCGCGAGCGGCGGCGCTTTCCAGACATTCAGCGCGACGAACGCGGCGACCGCCAGCGCCATCGTTTGCGCGTTGGTGATGCCTTCGGCGAACACCGGATCGTAAAGCGCGGCGGCAAGCAGACCTACGACCGCCGCGTTGATCCCGGCCAGCACGCGCCGCGCCAGCGCCCATTGCCGCAAGCGGCTCCAGAACGGCAGCGTGCCCAGCACGAGCAGCGCGCCGGGCAGGAAGATCGCCGCGAGCGCCACGGCGGCCCCGAACAACGGCCCGGCTAGCGCGGCTTCCGCCCCGAGATAGGCCGAAATGGCGAAAAGCGGCCCGGGCAGCGCCTGCGCCGCCCCGTAACCCGCCAGGAACACGTCGCGGCCGACGAGGCCCGGATCGACCACCTGCGCCTGCAACAGCGGCAGCACGACATGTCCGCCGCCGAACACCAGCGCGCCCGCGTTGTAGAACCGCGCGAACAGATCGCCCGCCCCGCCGGCGGACATCCCCGTTGCCAAAAGCGTCGTCGCCAGGAGCAAGAAGAACAGCACGAGGCAGCCGACGGCGACGACGCGAGACACCGAAACCAGCGGCTCACCGTCATCGGGTGCTTCGCCCTCGAGACCGCGCAGCGCCACAAGGCCGATGACCGCGCCCGCGCCGATCACGGCGAGTTGGCCCCACGCGACGGGCAGCAGCATCGCCCCGATCATGCCCGCCACGGCGATGGTGGCGCGACGCTCATCCGGTGCGAGGTTGCGGGCCATGCCGAGCAGGGCGTTGGCCACCACCGCCGCGGCCGCCGCCTTCAGCGCGATGATCCAGCCGGCCTGCGTGTCCACGTTCAGCGCCGTCAGTCCGAGCGCCAGCCCCAGCATCAGCAGCGCGGAAGGCAGCGTGAACGCGACCCAGGCCGACAGCATCCCGGCATAGCCCGCGCGCATCAGCCCCAGCGCCATGCCGACCTGGCTCGATGCCGGGCCGGGCAGGAACTGGCACAGCGCGACGAGATCGCCATATTCGGCGTCGCTCAGCCATTTGCGCCGCGCGACGAACGCTTCACGGAAATACCCCAGATGCGCGATCGGCCCGCCGAACGAAATGCAGCCGAGAACGAGAAACGTGCGGAACACCTCCCAGGGCGTGCCGGAACGCGGCGCGTCTGTCATGTGTCTCGTTCCCGCGCGTCTGGTAGAGCCGATCGGCCGGTTTCACTGAAGGGCGGTCTTGCAACGCAGCATGACCGGGCATACAAAGTTGGAGGCAGGGGCAACCCGCCCCGCCGAAAGACGCTTGGAGATCAGCCTTGGGTTACAATATCGCCGTTATCGGCGCCACTGGAAATGTGGGCCGCGAAATGCTCGAGATTCTCGCCGAGCGGGAATTTCCGGCCAGCGAAGTGTTCCCGATCGCCTCGCGCCGCTCGCTCGGGCGCGAAGTCTCGTATGGCGACCGGACGCTGAAATGCCACGACATCGAGCAGTTCGACTTCTCGAAATGCGATTTCGCGCTGATGTCCGCCGGCGGCGACGTGTCCAAGGAATGGTCGCCGAAAATCGCCGCGACCGGCTGCGTCGTGATCGATAATTCCTCGGCGTTCCGCTACCACCAGGATGTCCCGCTGGTGGTGCCGGAAGTGAATGCCGACGCGGTCGAAGGCTTCGCCAAGACCAATATCGTCGCCAATCCGAACTGCTCCACCGCCCAGCTCGTGGTGGCGCTGAAGCCGCTGCACGACGCAGCACGCATCAAGCGCGTGGTGGTCTCGACCTACCAGTCGGTGTCCGGGGCGGGCAAGGACGCGATGGACGAGCTCTGGAACCAGACCAAGGGCATCTTCGTCACCGACGAGCCGACGCCGGAGCACTTCACCAAGCAGATCGCGTTCAACTGCATTCCGCATATCGACCGCTTCCTCGACGACGGCTCGACGAAGGAAGAGTGGAAGATGGTCGCCGAGACCAAGAAGATCCTCGATACGAAGATCAAGCTCGTCGCGACCTGCGTGCGCGTGCCGGTCTTCGTCGGCCACGGCGAAGCCGTGTTTCTGGAGTTCGAGCGCCCGATCACGGCGGACGATGCGCGCGAAATCCTGCGCCAGGCGCCGGGCATTCTCGTCGTGGACAAGCGCGAGGACGGCGGCTACGTCACGCCGGTGGAATGCGTCGGCGATTACGCCACCTTCGTCTCGCGCATCCGCGAGGATTCGACGGTGGAAAACGGGCTGGCCTTGTGGGTCGTGTCGGACAATCTGCGCAAGGGCGCGGCGCTGAACACCGTGCAGATCGCCGAGACGATGATCAATCGCGGGCTGGTGAAGGCGCGCGAAACGGCTTAACCGTCATTGCGAG
>JBKGZY010000223.1:0-4236 GCA_046543175.1 Dichotomicrobium sp. | reverse complement strand
CGGTGATGTCGGCGTGCCGATATGGACGAAGCCGGCGATCCGCTCTTTCGGGGCCAGCCCGATGGCCGCGCGGGCGCTTTCGTCATAGGCATACCACTCGGTGAGCCAGTGCGTCGCGAAGCCGAGGGCATGGGCGGCATGGACGAGATTCATGCAGGCTGCCCCCGCCGAGAGTATCTGCTCCCATTCCGGCGCGGCCGGGTGGTCGATCGTGCGAGAGACCACCGCGACAACCACCGGCGCGCGCAGGAAGCGGTTGCGTTCGATATCCAGCCGCATCTCGGAGGCCTCCGGCTCGTTTTCCGCCGTGAGATGTGCGAGCCGCTCGCCGAGCGCGGCCCGCGCTTCGCCCGCGATGACGATGAAGCGCCAGGGAGCCAGTTTCTTGTGGTCCGGCACGCGCGCGGCGATCTTGAGAATCGTGGCAATCTGCGCTTTGTCCGGGCCGGGCGGACCGAGCAGGTCGGCCTTGACCGAACGGCGGGTTTGCAGGTGATGAATCACCGGGTTCGTCATGCAATTCTCCCATTTGTCCGCTGATATCCCGGCGCCGTGACGAGAGTGCTGGACATTACGCAAAATCGGGGAAATGTTTGCGCCATGAGAGGGCTGTTCATCAAGTTTTTTGCCGTTCTGACCGGGTTCGCTGCGCTGGCGGCGACGGGGCCGGGAAGCGGACCGGCCGTGGCGCAAAACCGTGTAATCGTGCTCGACGCAACCAACAGCATGTGGGGGCCGATCGAGGGCGGCCGCAAATACCAGATTGCCCGCGACGCGATTGAATCCGCGGCGCGCAGCCTGTCGCCGGAATCCCGGCTCGGCCTGTATGTCGTCGGCAATCAGCCCGGCGCCGGATGCGAAGCCGTCACGCAGGCGATGCCGCTCTCCCCGCTCGACGCGGACAAGCTGAGCGCGGCTTTCGACCAGGCCATTCCCGACCGGGGCCGCATGCCCTTGATTCCGGCCGTCGAACAGGCGGCCAAGGCGATCCGTTCGGCGGGCGGGGAAGGCCGTATCCTCGTGATCGGCGACGACGGCGCGGGCACCTGCGTCCCGGACGCCTGCGCGACCGCGCGGGCGCTGGAGGGCGTGCGGATCGACGCCGTGTCGCTCGACGCCGATGCCGACACGCGCGACAGGCTGCAATGCATCGCCGAGGCGACGGGCGGCGCTTACGAAAACGGGACCACCCGCTCGGAGGTCGCCGAGTTCGTGCAGGCCGCCCTGGCCGGCGACGCGCCCGACGATGCATCCGCGCCGCGCCCGCAAGCCGAAGAGCAGCCGCCCGCGCCGCCGCTGCCTGCCGCCAACCCGTTCCGGCCCGGCCAATCGCCGGTGGTCACCCTGCGCGCGGTCCTTGCGCAAGGGCGCGATCCGATAGAGGACGGGCTTGCCTGGCGCATATTCGAGCAGAACGGCGCCGATGACGACACCGCCGTCATATGGCGCGGCGCGGGTCCGCAGCCGGCCGTCAACCTGCCGCAGGGCCATTACCGCGTCGAGGTAAGCTATGGCCTGGTCACGGCCAATCGCGAGATCGAGGTGCGCCCTCGCCGCGAGCAGACGATCACCATCGATCTCGACGCCGCCGTGCTCAAGCTGTCCGGCGCGTCAAGCAGCGGCGGCGAGCCGGTGGAAGATGTCTTCTATTACGTTCACAGGCTGGCACAGGGCAGCGACGGCGCGGGCGAACTGGTCGCCCGTTCCAGCCAGCCGCAGCCGAGCTTCTATCTGCCGGCGGGCCGATACCGCGTGGTTGTCCGGCACGGGCTTGCCGAGGCCGAAGACACCGTGGACCTGGAAGCCGGAGCGATCCTGGGCCGTAACCTCGCGCTGAATGCCGGCACCCTGCGGGTCGAGGCGCGCATTGCAGAAGGACAGCCGGTGCCCCGCGGCACGATTTTTTTCGTCTACGAGCCTGACGGCGACGGCGGATGGCGTGAAGTCGTCCGCTCGGCCCGGCAGCAACCGTCCTTCACGCTTCCGGCCGGAGAATACCGCGTCGAAGCCCGGCTTGACACCGCGCGGGCAGACGCATTGGTCGATATCCGCGCTGGCGAAAATGTCGTGCAAGACCTGACCCTCCCTGCCGGGCGTCTGCGCGTCGAAACCCGCCTGGAAGGCGCCTCGAAGCCGCTGGAGGCCGGGGTCGTCTACCGCATGTTGAGGCTGGATGACGGCGAGACCGATCTCGTCCATACATCGGCGCAAGCCGTGTACGAAGGCTTTCTGCCCGCCGGGCGCTACCGCGTCGAAAGCGCGTATGGCACGGGCAACGCCACGCAGACCCAGGAGGTGAGCCTGAAGGCCGGACAGACCCGAAGCCTCACTTTCACCCACAACGCCGGGCGCGCGCAGCTGGGCCTCGTCAAGGTCAAGGGCGGGCTGACGCTCGGCCGCGTCAACTGGTCGATCCGCAATAGCCAGGGCGAAGAAATCTTCGAATCCGCCGACTCCGTTCCCGAGCCGCTCTTGCGCGCCGGTCAATATGTCGCCATCGCGGAGCGTCAGGGAGAGACGGTGCGCGCGGCGTTCACGGTGTCACCGAACCAGACGACGGTGGTGGAACTGGTCGCGCAGTGACCCGTGGTTTCGTGCGAGGCACCCGATTCAGGCAGGACGAGAGACAGGATGATTTCCGGGTACACAGAAATGAAACGCATGGCCGGAGCCATCTGTCTGGCGGTCGGCGCGTTCGCGATGTTCGCCGGACCGGCCTCGGCACAGAGCGACAAGGCGATGCTCATCATCGATTCGTCGCGAAGCATGTGGGGCCATATCGACGGCGTGAACAAGGTTGTTCACGCCCGCGAGGCGCTCGGACAGTTCTTCGAGCGCCAGGAAGGCCGGTTCTCGCTTGGCCTGATGGCCTACGGGCACCAGCAGAAGGCCAGTTGCGACGACTTCGCCGTGCTGAAGGATGTCGGCGGGATTCAGCCGCAGGCATACGCAAGCGCGGTCAACAGCATTGCGCCGAAAGGCTCCACGCCGATCGCCGCCGCTCTCGATGACGCCGCCAAGGCGATGGCAAAGGAGTCCGGCCGCAAGCATGTCGTGCTGTTGAGCGACGGGCTGGACAACTGTAAGGGCGACCCCTGCGCCCGCGCGGAGCAACTGGCCCGGTCCGTTCCGCAGATGACCCTTCATGCCATCGCGTTTGACAAGGCTGACAAGCATCAAGAACTGCAAGAGCTGTCCTGCGTCGCCAAGCCGTCGGGCGGCGTGTTCAAGACCGCGGGAAGCCGCGACGAACTCGCCGGCGCGCTGTCCGAGATCGCCGCGCGCATCACCGCGCCGCCGAAGGTTTCCGCGCCTGCCGCCTCGATGGAAAATGCCGACCCGGACGCGCCGGTGCCGGTCAAGCTGACAGCCTTTCTCTCGGGCGGCGATGAGCAACTCGGGCGCGGCGTGACATGGCGGGTATTCGCCGGCCGGGCCAGCGATGACGGGCGTTACAAGCTGCTGCACGAACTGCGCGAGCCGCAACCGACCCTGGACCTCGAGCCGGGGGCGTATTTCGTCAATGTTGCCTGGGGGCTGGCACACAGCACGAAGCGTCTGGAAGTGGTGGCCGGCCAGCCCGCGCATGAGCAGCTTATCCTCAAGGCAGGCGCGATCAAGCTGAACGCGCGCCAGGCGAGCGGCGCGCCGATCGACATGGACAATGCGCGCTTCGACATCTACTCGGACAAGACCGACCAGTTCGGCAACCGCGAGCGCGTCGTGGCCGACGCACAGCCCGGCCCGGCCATCCGGATGAATTCCGGCACATATTATGTCGTCAGCCAGTATGGCGACGGCAACGCGGTCGTGGAGTCCCAGGTCGAGGTCAAGTCCGGCGAGATGAGCGAGGTGATCCTGATCCACGACGCCGCCAAGGTCACCTTCCGGCTCGTCGAGCGCCGCGGCGGCGAGGCGATCGCGGACACCCGCTGGACGATCAAGAAGGCGGGCGGTGAGGTCGTCAAGCGGACCGCCGGAGCGTTCCCGACGCATATTCTGACATCGGGCAAATACCGCGTCGAGGCTCAGCACGGCGGAAAATTGTTTACCCGCGAGTTCGAGCTTGCCGGGGGCGACAGCCAGCAGATCGAAGTGCTGATGCGGTAGGGACCGGCCAAGCCCGGCTTCCCCGTCGCCCGGGTGAAGCGCAGCGGAGTCGGAGACGGGCGCGAACGGCACCAAACCCGCGAGCAAATTGACGGAATACCCGGATTGCGCTGCGCTCCATCCGGG
>JBKGZY010000024.1:0-19949 GCA_046543175.1 Dichotomicrobium sp. | reverse complement strand
TTGCGAAAAACCGGTTTCCACTTTTTCGCCCGACGCTCTATCCCGCGCTGATGGCTGTTCCCTGCCGCGCCGTTGACGGTGCGCCGATACGCCGGTCGCCCAGCGTCCGGCACAGCAGCACCACGGGGACCAGCCCCACGGCGACCAGCGCCAGCGAAGGCACCGCCGCCTCGGCCAGCCTTTCATCGGAGGCGAGGCGATGCGCCTGCACTGCCAGCGTCTGGAAATCGAACGGGTGGAGGATGAGCGTCGCCGGCAGCTCCTTCATCACGTCGACGAACACGATCAGCAGCGCCGTCAGCGCGCTGTTTCGCGCCAGCGGCAGATGTATCTGGCGCAGCACGCGCGGCGATGAATGCCCGAGCGACCGCGCGACCGCGTCGAGGTTGGGGGGCACCGTCGCCATGCCGCTGTCATAGGAATTGAGTGCCGCGGCCATGAACCGGCTCATATACGCCGCGACCATCAGCCAGATCGAGCCGGTGATCAAAAGCCCGGTGTCGAGGCCGAACTGCGCCTCCATGAACGCATCGATGGCATTGTCGAAGGCGGCGACCGGAACCATCAGCCCCACGGCGATGACTCCGCCCGGCACGGCGTAGCCGAGCTGGGAAACCACGACCAGCCAGCGCGACAGGCGGCCGGGGCTTGTCCGTGCGCGAAACGCGATCAGGATTGCGCCAAGCACCGTGAGCACCGCCGCGATGCTCGCCACGGTGACCGAATTCGTGACGAAAGCGAGATAACGCGGGTCCAGAATGCTCTGCCCGGAATCATACGCCATGACGCCGAGCATGATGAGCGGGATGAAAAAGCCCCCGAGGACCGGAACAAGGCAGGCCGCCGTCGCCATCCAGCCCGTGACGCCGGTCAGCTCGGTGCGCTCCATCGACTCGAACCGGGTGCCGTTGCCCACCGTGCTGGCCCGCCCGCGCGAGAGGCGTTCCAGCCCGGCGATCAGCAGGGCGAAGGTCAGCAGGCACAGCGAAAGCTGCGCGGCGGCGGCACGATCATTGACGGAAAACCAGGCCTGGTAGATGCCGGTCGCGAAGGTCTGGACGTTGAAGAACGCCACCGTGCCGAAATCCGCTATGGTTTCCATGACGGCGAGCAGCGCGCCGCCCGCGATCGCCGGCCGGGCCATCGGCCACGCCACACGCACGAACGCCCCGGTGGGGGTCTTGCCCAGCGTCCGCGCGACCATGTACGCGTTCGCCGATTGCTGGCGGAAAGAAGCCCGCGCCAGCAGGTAGACATACGGATACAGAACGATGGTGAGCATCGCGGCCGCGCCGCCGAGGCTTCTGATTTCAGGAAACCAGTACTCGCGCGGCCCCCATCCCGTGACGTCGCGCAGGAAGGTCTGCACCGGGCCGGGATGGTCGAGCATGTGCGTGTAGGCATAGGCCATCACGTAGGCGGGAAAGGCCAGCGGAAGCGCGAGCGCGATCTCCAGCACTTGCCGGCCGGGGAACCGGAATGCCGTGACCAGCCATGCCGTTACACTGCCGATTGCCGCGGTGGCGATCCCGACGATGGCGACGAGCGTGAGTGTTGTGCGGGTATATTCCGGCAGCACCGGGGCGAGAACGTTGCGCCAGGTGTCGAAATCTCCCGTGACGGCCGCCAGCGCCGCCGCGACCATCGGTGCGACGCAGATCAGGACGAAGATCCAGGTCAGGCGGTGCAGGAGTTTTTCGGACATGAGCCTTTCTATAACCTACCTGCGCTGTCAGGAATAGAATGTCAATCGCAATGTGCCGGAGCCGAACGCCACTTTGTCGCAGCCGCACCCGAAGGAGGCGGCATGGCTTCCGGTGGACGGTCCGCAACAGGGCGTGGCGATGTCGCTTCAAGGGCGTGGCGATGTCGCTTCCGGCCAAGCGCCGAATTGCGACAGCATCGCCCGAGAGGGGTAATACGACGCCGCACGAGAGTACAAATTTGTAATACCCGTCATCTTCCTTTAATGTCGCGCGCAATTGCTCAGGTGGATTGGAGCTTTTGAAAAGTAGAACGACCATTCCGCCAAACTGGACAGATGAAATGGTCCTTATGCATCCATTTACGGAATGGTTGGTTTTCTCTGCTCTCGGGGGCGAAATCCCGCGCACGGGATGCACCAAGCACGAAATTTTCACAATCCCAATTCGGTTATACCTTTCAACGGCCTAGGCCGCTTTCTGACAAGCGACGGAACCGGGTGTCGCTTTTCGTCCTTGTGATGTCGCTTTGAGAACTTTATCCTGCAGCATGTGATCGATCGCGCCGCGTACCATAGACCGTCCGGGTCCGTCGCATGCATCAGGCTTTGCGATGCGCTGCGCGACCACCGATGCGGGCACCAGCAGAAGCCCGTCCCCTTTCGCCGGCACATCAGCTTGCCGGGAACCAATTCGCCGCCGCTTCCGCAATACGGGCGCTAAAAGCCCGCCGCACAGGAGCGGCTCAAGAACAGCCAACTGACAGGAGGCCAATATGGCGCCAGCAGCGCTTAAAGACACGAATGCGGAACTCAAGCTGGAGGAACAGTCCTACGGAGAGGATCCCCTGGCGGATCGCGAGACGGACCAGTACCGGCACGAATACGTGATGAGTTTCGTCGAGAAGTGGGACGAGCTGATCGACTGGCGGGCGCGCGCCGAGAGCGAGGGCCAGTTCTTCATCGACGTGCTGCGCGCGCGCGGCAAAGAGACCGTCCTCGACGTGGCCACCGGCACCGGCTTTCATTCGGTGCGTCTGACCGAGGCGGGATTCAACGTGACCTCCGCCGACGGTTCGGCCGCGATGCTGGCCAAGGCGTTCGAGAACGGACAATCGCGCGGGTTGATCCTGAAAACCGTTCAGGCCGACTGGCGCTGGCTCAACCGCGACATCCAGGGCAAGTACGACGCGATCATCTGCCTGGGCAACTCGTTCACCCATCTGCACGAGGAGTCCGACCGCCGTCGCGCGCTCGCCGAGTTCTACGCGGCGCTCAAACATGACGGCGTGCTGATCCTCGATCAGCGCAACTACGATGCGATGCTTGATCAAGGCTTTTCGTCAAAGCACAAGTATTACTATTGCGGCGACAAGGTCACCGCCGAGCCCGAGCATATCGACGAGGGCCTCTGTCGGATGCTTTACAGCTTCCCGGACGGCGCGCAGTACACCCTGAACCTGTGCCCGATCCGCAAGAACTATGTGCGCCGCCTTCTCAACGAGGCCGGCTTCCAGCGCGTGCGCACCTATGGCGACTTCCAGGAGACCTACGCGGAGAACGATCCCGACTTCTTCATCCACGTCGCCGAGAAATCGGCGCTTCGCCTGGTGCGCTGGGGCGGCGGCGCCCGCGGGACGGGCGAAACGGATGTGCGCGAGGTCGCCGAAGACTACTACGACAGCGACGACGCCGACACGTTCTATTCGACGATCTGGGGCGGCGAGGACCTCCATATCGGTGTCTACGAGAACACGAAGGATATCCGCGCCGCGAGCGACGAGACCGTCGACCGGATGGCCTCGGTCGTGCCGAACCTCGATGCCTCCGCCCGCATCCTCGACATCGGCGCCGGTTACGGCGGGTCGATGCGGCGGGTCTGCAGGACGTATGGCTGCACGGCCACCTGCCTGAACATTTCCGAGACGCAGAACGACTATAACCGCGCCAAGACGCGCGCGGCCGGGCTGGCGAACCAGATGCGCGTGGTTCACGGGGTCTTCGAGGATATTCCCGAAGCGGATGCGAGCTACGATGTCGTCTGGAGCCAGGACGCGATCCTGCATTCGGACCAGCGCGACAAGGTGCTCGCCGAAGTCTGGCGCGTGCTCAAGCCGGGCGGCTATTTCGTCTTCACCGACCCGATGCAGGCCGACGACGCCGATCCGTCCCAGCTTCAGCCGGTCTATGACCGTCTGCAGCTTGCCAGCCTCGGCTCGCCGCGCTTCTACCGTGAGGCGGCGAAGGCGCTGGGCTTCGAGGTTCTGCGCCAGGACGACATGACCGACCAGCTCAGGAACCACTACGCGCGCGTGCGCGAGGAGCTTCTGGCGAATTACGACAAGCTCCGCGAGAACGGCGCCTCGGCGGCCTATCTCGACAAGATGGCCGTCGGCCTGGAAAACTGGGTCAAGGCGGCCGATGCCGGCAACCTGGCCTGGGGCATCCAGCTTTTCCGCAAGCCCGAGTAATGGGCCCGCCGGCGGCCGGGCTGTCATAAGTCCGGGCGCCGCGCCAAGCTACGAGCTATTTGACCGACCCCTCAGCCGCCGGCTGAGGGGTTTGGTTTTGTCTCCATCCGGTCCAACGCGCTGAAGGCTTCAGCCACGATGTCATCGTGATCGAAAGCCAGAGGCGGCAGGGAGGTAACCGGAAACCACCGGACATCGGCCGCATCGTCTTCGGCCCGGGTCGGCATGTCGGCCTGCGGCGCCACGCCCCAGAACGTCAGCGAGAGCGTGCGCCCGCGCGGGTCGCGGTCGATGGCGTCGAAGTAGTCGAGAAACGTCAAATTGACGCCCCCGACGCCGGTTTCCTCGGCCAGTTCGCGCGATGCGGCGTCCGCCGCCCTCTCATCCATATCGACGAACCCGCCGGGCAGCGCCCATTTTCCCGCGAACGGTTCTTTCCCGCGCTGGATCAGCAGAACCTCTGGCGGATCGCCGGCGGCGAAAAGCACGATATCGACGCTCACCGCCATGCGCGGGTGTTCGTAGGTGTAGCCCATCGTCTTCGCGCCCCCGACGCTCGCTTACACGGCCTCAAGGCTCGCGCCCCGGCAAACCGTGGAGGCTCACGCTTTCGGATCGACGAGGCTTTCGCTCAACTCCGTCAGCCGCCTGTCGGTGTGCTTTTCCTCTTCGCAGAGGGCATGCAGCGTCTCCGCGTCGTCATCAAGCCCCATTTTCTGCGCCCAGCTGGCCAGCGTGCCGTAGACGGCGATTTCATAATGCGCCATGCGCTGCGCCGACGCGATCATCGCGGCATCGCGCAGGTTCGGGGCGTCGATCATCCGCGCCCATTTGCCGGTTTCGCTGACGATGGCCTGCATGGACTGGTCGTCATGCGCGGAAGGGTCGGTCCCATGGTGCTTGAGCAAGTCTTCCATCCGCTCCAGATGAGACCGCGTTTCGCTCAACTGGTCCTGGAACGCGCCCTTGAGCTGTGGCGTGCTGGCGCGTTCGGCCAGTTCGGGCAGGGTCTTCGCGAGCTGGGCTTCGGCGGAGTGGATTTCCTGAAGCTCCGCCAGATACATCTGCTGGAAATCGTCGACTTTCATGGTCTGCCTCCAATGCGTCGAAGTTCGCGGCCGTCGGCGCGGCCGTACCCCGTGCGGGCGGCTTTTTCCGCAAACCGAATTCTGTTCCGCCATAGCTTTCTACAAAGACAACGTCGCCCGCAGGCGGTGCGTTCCATGCGCTCGTCACCGGCGCGCGCCGCCTTTGGGCACGGGCCTGTCAACCGCAACCCCCGCGTGTCGGGGTGGCACGCCTTCAGAGATTTGAAGGCGGCGGTGCCATGCCGGGCGTCTGGTAGAGCCCGTCTTCGATTGCGATGCGAACGAGTTCGGCCAAGCTCCCGGCATTGAGCCGGCGCATGACGCTGGCGCGGTAGACTTCCACCGTTCGCTCGCTGATGCCCAACTCGTAGGCAATCAGCTTGTTTCGATAGCCTTGCACCAGCAGGCCGAGGACATCGCGCTCGCGCGGGGTCAGCCGATCGATGCGGCCGGGTCTGTGCCGATCGGGAAGCTCCGACGCCCTGGGCGAGAGACTGTCCATGGCATCGTGCAGGAGCTGGAGCAGGATCTCCCCGTCCACAGGTTTTTCAATGAAATCCACCGCCCCGTTATTCATGGCGTGCATGGCGTAAGGAACATCTGCGGAACTCGTCGCGATCACGAAAGCGATATCCGGGCAGTTCCGTGACGCTTCCGCGATAAAGGCGACCGCGTCGACATCGGGAAGCCTGACGTCCACGATGGCGCAGGACGCCTGAACGTCGGGAAGGTCGGCCAGGAAGGCGGAACCCTCGTCATATTCACTGACGCGGTATCCCGCCCGGGACAGGATCCTGTTCAAAACTCTGCGTTCTTCGGGATCGTGCATGATCAGGCATGTGGTTTCTCGACTCGGCATCATACTGCTCCCCGTCCGGAACGAACCCCAATTCGTCTTTTCCCCGCAATTTCAGATTGCTGGCACGCAAGCGCCGGCCGAAACCACGCGCGGCTTGCGAGAGCTGGCTCAGCTTGGCGGCTGGGAAATGACTTGCCATGGCACTTGCAAGAACGGATGGTGCCGATTGCCCATAGACGGTGTCGCGCATGGTGCTCTCACCGGATTTACACCGTCCGCCTGTGGACTGAGCGTTTGTGGAAACGCGGGGTCGCTATCGGTCTTCTTGGCCGCGTTGCGACAGGGAAGACAATCCTGGGCTCCAACAAGCCGTGGACCTGACCGTTTTTTCGTTCAGACAACGCATTACACGACTCCAATGAATTGACTGCATCGGCAACCAAGACAGTGATCTCAAGATATCCACAGATCACGTGCCGAACTGTAACAAAAAATCTACAGTGGCGTGAATTGTAAATGATTGACCTCGGTCAAATTTGCCCACAGAAGATTACAACCAATGTCAGTTGCGGAGGCATTTCGGCAGATGACAGCGGCAGATTTTTCATGCCAGATACCAATTTCCGGTCCGGTGGCACTCGTTCAATCACAACTTCGTGAAGGTTGCGTCAGTTTATGGGATGTGGCGTCACGAATTGGACAAGTCGATAATCACAATAATTGATTACGTAAATTCCACAACTTTCATGCTTGCCCACGTTGTGGCGTTATACAAGTATCGAAGTAAAATTCATCGCAAATGGGGCGGGCATAATGATAACCGAGTGTGAGTACTCTCTTGAGAGAAGTGAAAAACAAGACTTTACACCATCAAAAGAGGTGATTTGTCTTGCGCGTTTCATGGTCTGGGCGTATGATGAAGTCAATGAAAATTTGCAGGATGACGTTCTTCGGTCGGCAATAAAAGCCATTCTCTATTACATGTCTAAACGCTATGGCGTCAATCCTTCAGAAGCAGAAGCTGTTATTGGCCGCGACGCTTCCTAGAATTTTTCCTTGGTCGGAACTCCGTTCTGCGGTTTGAAAACCCGGCAGGACAAGACTTCAAACCGCAAACACAGTCGTTCGGACGAGCGCCTGTTCCGTCATCAAGCGTTGCGCAGACGAAAGAAGCAGGAGGAGCAACTGACTATCGGGGGCGTGTTCCGGCGATAACCCTGTCGATCGTTCAGGTCAGGCAGGTCGCACGCCCTCGATAAACGCCTCGGTTCCGTGACGCACGGCCGGGCGATCAGAAGCGGGGGTAACGGTTGGTCCGGTCCGTTATGAGCCGGTCGGTGTATGCAGTACCGTATGTCCCGGCGGTTACGGCAGCGCCGCCCGGCCAGGGCCGGGCCAACCGGAAGTCAGCGAAAACACCAGGCCGTTGCCGGTGCTCGCTGGTGCCGTTACTGGTTCAATTCCCGGGCCTCTTCCATCACCTTGTCCTTGGCCTTGTCGTAGGTCTCCTTGGCCTTTTCCGTCATTTCGCTCGCGCGTTCCTGCATCCGCTTGGTGACGCTGAGGGACTGGTTGTCGGCGGTGAGGAATTCCGGCGCGTCGGTCAGGTCGCCCTGCGTGGCGTCGAGCAGGAGCCGGGTTCGGCCATCCTCCACCGCCTCGCGCGTGAGGGCGGAATACGGTACGGCGACGTTTTTCTCGGCGATGCCGAGGAAACCGCCGACGCCGATCACGATCACTTCCACCTGACCGGATGCGTTCAGCGCCATGTCGTTCACCTTGCCGAGCGTTTCGCCGGCGGTGTTGATGACCGGCGTGCCGATGAACTGGCTGGCGAGATCCTGGTTTTCGAGCTGCTTGGGGACAAATTCGAAGCTCGACGGGGTCGCGTTGTCGGCGGCCTCCGTGGTGTCCTGGGCGACGGCCGGGGTTGCGATGAGCAGGCCGGCGAAAAGGATGGTGGCGGTTCTCCGCATGTCTGTGTCTCCGTTGTCTCGATGGTCGTGGATCGCTGCCGTCAGGCGGGAAAAACGGGTCATGTTACAGAGGACGTGTTCTCAACCTCCTGTAACGTTTTGCAACTGCATTCTGTTCCGCGACGGCACGCTTGTCGGTTGCGCTCCGTTCCGCCCGTGAATTTCACCACTACGATGATGGCGCCAGCGACAGGCGCAATATGTTACGGGAAACTGACTACAACGATGCGTATGAACCGGGAATGAACCCGTCCGGCGACGATCACCCGGATGGCTGGCGGTGTGTTCTACCGGCGGTCCGAAGGGGTGGCGCCCGCAGCGCTCGGGACCGCCTCGTCCTGTGTCTCGAAAGCTTCGCGCAGCCGGTCGACCTGCGAGGCCACCGGGTTGTGGCTGGCACGCGGCGAGCGGTCGTTCGACAGGCTGATGAGCCGATCAAGGCGCAGCACCCGGTCATAAAGTGCGTCACACGCGTTCACCAGACGCTGCAATTCTTCCGGCAGTTCGTCGAAGCCTTCCGGACGTTCGGGCCGTCCGGAATAGGTGAGCTTCGCCCGCTGGCGCGACTTCAATGCCTCTTCCAGCGTCATCTCGCCCCGTCCCACGGAGCGGCGGACCAGCAGCCAGGAAGCGATCTGCATGAGCTTCGTTGTCAGGCGCATGCTCTCGGTCGAATAGGCCAGCCCGGCCGCACCGGCCAGCGTCTTGGAGGCGCGCCGCCCGGGCCCGTCGAGATAGGCCGCGGCATCCTCGACCAGCGCCATGCCTTCGCGGAACAGGTCATCGAATTGCGGGGAGACGGCATATTTCTCGGCGAAGGGAACCGGCGCATCGGCGTCCCGGACCCGGGGATCTTCGGCATTGTTGCTCATGGAACTCCCGCTTACGCTACGCGCGGACTCGAACACCGTACAACGTATAGCAGCAGAACGGGCCGTTGCGCAATTTTCTGAGTTCCGAGCCTACGCAACGACGTTTAACATTGCGTTTTTGGTGTGACGCCGGCTGCGGGAAAAGAAAGAGCCGCCCGAAGGCGGCTCAGTTGTGAACAGGGAGGCTGACAGAACGGGCAGAACCGTTCGACGCCGATTTGACTGGACAATCATGATGTTAGGGCCCTGTCCTTAAAAGACGGTTAACGGCACTGCATTTTTTGGCGTTTTTTCGGACGGTTAGCGCCGGGCGTTCAGCCGGGGGCGGTCGCGCCGCTTGCAGCCTCGCGCTGCGATCGATTAGAGCATTGATCGGTTCACCACGGGTATCCGTTGCGGCGGGGATTGCCTTGATGGATTGCCGTCCGGCGATCACGAAGGCCGGACCGATACAACCCCATCCTGCTCGAAGGAGAGCGCCATGATGACCAACAGCCTGCTGCCAGACCAGATGACCGCCATCGGTATCGCCGAGCCGGGCGGTCCGGATGTGCTTCAGCCGCAGCGGATGGAGATGCCCAAGCCCGGCGCGGGCGAGGTGCTGGTCAAGGTTGCGGCGGCCGGTGTCAACCGGCCGGATGTCATGCAGCGGCAGGGCCAATATCCTCCGCCAAAGGGCGCATCGCCGATTCCGGGCCTGGAAATCGCGGGCGAGATCGTGGCAGTGGGGCCGGAAACCTCCCGCTACAGCCCGGGCGATCAGGTCTGCGCGCTCGTGACGGGCGGTGGCTATGCCGAATACTGCCTCGCCGATGAAGGCGCGACGCTGCCGGTTCCCGCGGGAATGGATGTTCGTGACGCGGGCGCGCTGCCGGAGACCTTCTTCACCGTCTGGGTCAATGTCTTCGCGCGGGCTGGTTTACAACCCGGCGAGGTGCTTCTCGTTCACGGCGGCACCAGCGGCATCGGAACCACGGCGATCCAGCTTGCCAACGCGTTCGGCGCGCGCGTGTTCGCCACGGCACGCGGAGAAGCCAAAGGCGCGGTGTGCCGGGAACTGGGCGCAGCGCGTGCGATCGACTACGCGCAGGAAGACTTCGTCGAGATCGTCAAGTCGGAGACGAACGGCCACGGCGCCGATGTCATCCTCGACATGGTTGGCGGCGACTATATTCAGCGCAATATTGCCGTGGCCGCGGAAGACGGGCGCATCAACCAGATCGCCTTTCTGCGCGGGTCGAAGGCGGAGGTCGATTTCATGCGGCTGATGCTCAAGCGGATCACGCTGACGGGCTCGACGCTGCGCGCGCGTTCCGCGGAAGTGAAGGCCGGCATTGCGCGCGCCTTGGAAGAAAAGGTCTGGCCGCTGCTGGCGGACGGCTCGGTGCGCCCGGTCATCGACAGCCGCTTTCCGCTCGCCGATGCGGCGGGCGCGCACAAACGGATGGAATCCGGCGCCCATATCGGCAAAATCCTGTTGCTGAGCGGTGAATAGCCGGGAAACAGTCCGAAAAATCCGCGCATGTCATGCGCATCGGGTTTGCGCTTGCGTGCAGTCGGGACTATGTTTCGCGTAAGAAGCGATTCCCGCAGTCCCCTATTCATAAGGATATTTTTAACCCGCCCGGGACATCTCCCGGAGCACGGAGTACGCATGATGAGTGATACACCGCTGATGCCGAAAGCGACCGCCGTCTGGCTGGTCGACAACACCTCGCTGACCTTTGAGCAGATCGCCGATTTCTGCGGCCTGCACGAGCTTGAAGTGAAGGGAATTGCCGACGGCCAGGTGGCGCAGGGCATCAAGGGCATGGACCCGATTTCGTCGGGGCAGTTGACGCGCGAGGAAATCACCAGGGGCCAGGACGACCCGAGCTATCGCATGAAGCTGGCCAAGAGCAATGTCCGTATCCCCGAAACGAAGACCAAGCGGCGGCCGAAATACACGCCCGTCTCGCGCCGGCACGACCGCCCGAACGCCATCTACTGGCTGCTGCGCAACCATCCGGAACTGCGCGATTCGCAGATCATGCGGCTGGTGGGCACGACCAAGCCGACCATCCAGTCGATCCGCGAACGCACGCACTGGAACATGTCCAACCTGCAGCCGCAGGATCCCGTGACGCTGGGGCTGTGCAAGCAGCTCGATCTTGATGCCGAAGTGCAGAAGGCGGCGAAGCGCCAGGATGCCGAGAAAGGCCCGGACAGCGTGCCGCCCGCCTCCGACACCAGCCTGAAGCCGGTCGAGGATACGCCCGCGCCCGTCAGCGACGAGGCGGTGTTCGGAGATTTCGGAAGCAAGGAGGAAGCGCAGGAGCCGCAGCCGGAGAACGCCGACGAGCTGGCCGAGCGGACCTTCGCCAATTTCGAGACGGGCGAGTCGGCGGAAGACGAAACACGGTAGAGGGCGGTTCGATCAGTTCAAGTCAGACCTGCCTCATCGTCATCACCGGGCTTGCCTGTCCCCGGCCACCGATCCGGCGAACCCGGTGATCTGTTTTCAAGCGAAGAGCGATCCTTTGGAGTGCCGGGTCGGGGCCCGGCAATGACGTGTAGTAGTCTTTCTCATGGGCATGACATGTCTCCGACTGATCGGGAATCGCTTAACCGCCCGTCTCGGCGGCCGGCGCGCCGGCGCAGCCGCAGTTCAGATCGTGCAGCAGGCCATCGCTGAGGCCGTAAATCCAGCCATGGACGGTGACGGCCTGTCCGCGCGCCCAGGCATGGCGGAGGATCGGCGTGTTGCAGATATTGTCCACCTGCGCGCGCACGTTCAGCTCGCACAGGCGGTCCTCGCGGGCTTGGGTCGTGTCCAGCGCCGACAGGTCATCCGCCGCACGGTCGGCAAGCTGGCGCACCGGCTCCAGCCAATAATCGACAAGCCCGTGGTCCTGCGCCTGCATGGCGGCGCGCACGCCGCCGCAGCCGTAATGGCCGCAGACGATGATGTGCTTGACGTGCAGGTGCTCGATCGCGAATTGCAGGACCGCCATGCAGTTCATGTCCGAGGCACGAACCACGTTGGCGACATTGCGATGCACGAACACCTCGCCCGGCTCCAGGCCGGTGATGACATTGGCGGGCACGCGGCTGTCGGCGCAGCCGATCCAGAGATATTCGGGCCGTTGGAGGCTGGAGAGCCTGCGAAAATACTCCGGGTCGTCCGCGACGCGCTGGTTCGCCCAGTTGCGGTTGCGCTGCAGGATGTTTTCGAGCGAGGTCATTGCAGCCTAGCCGTGGCGGTACCGCGCCGCGGAAACGGGCACACGGGGCCGGTTATCCCAGAAAGCCCTCGAACTTTTTCTTGAAGCGGCTGACACGCCCGCCCCGGTCAACCAGGTGCTGGCTGCCGCCCGTCCAGGCCGGATGTGTCTTCGGATCGATTTCCAGCGTCAGCGTGTCGCCTTCCGAACCATAGGTCGAATAGGTCTCGAACTCGGTGCCGTCGGTCATGACGACCTTGATCTTGTGGTAGTCGGGATGGATGTCGCTCTTCATCGCGCGTGTCCTTCTTGCGTCTGATCGGTTGCGCGGGCCGGGCCGCCAGCAATGTGTTGATGCGTGATATATCCCGACGCGCGGGCCTGTGACAAGCGCGAAAGGCGCGCGGCCAATGCGCTCAGTCGCGAATTTCCGTTTCGCATGAAGGGCCTGATCGGCTAGAACGAGACCAAGAATAATTCAAAGGGCAGGCAATAGTGGTTGTCACCTCACCAGCCAGCACCGGCGCGGAGGACGTGGCGGAGGCACGCGCGCGCCCGGACAAACGACGCAACGGTCTGAAGCGTTCGCTCGTGCCGCTGACCACGCTCAAGCCGTTTCTTCTGCGTTATCGCGGACATATCGCGCTGGCGCTGATCGCGCTCCTGGTGTCGACGCTGGCGACGCTGGCGCTGCCGATGGGCGTGCGGCGCATGATCGACCTGGGGTTCTCCGGCGAGAACACCGAGTTGATTAACAATTACTTCGCCACCCTGATCCTTGTCGGCCTCGTTCTCGCGATCTCCAGCGCCGGGCGCTACTATTACGTGAACTGGCTGGGCGAGCGGGTCGTCGCCGATCTGCGCGAATCGGTATTCCGCCATCTGTGCCGGCTCAGCCCGGCGTTTTACGAGCAGACGCAGTCCGGCGAGGTCATGTCGCGGCTCACCGCGGACACCACCCAGATCAAGGCGGCGGTTGGCGTGGCGGCGACCCAGTTCCTGCGCAACGTGCTGTTGCTGGTGGGCGCGCTCATCATGATGGTGATCACCAGCGTGGAATTGAGCGCGCTGGTCGTGCTCGCCATTCCCGTGATCGTCCTGCCGCTGATGGCCTATGGCCGCGCGGTGCGCCGGCTGTCGGCGCAGGCTCAGGACACGATCGCCGAATCCGCGGCCTATGCCTCCGAGAACCTTGCCGCGGTGCGCACGTTGCAGGCTTACACCCATGAAGACACCGTCACGCGGCGCTTCGGCGCGGCGGTGGAGCGGGCCTTTGGTGCCGCGCGCCTGCGGATGCGCGCGCGGGCGGGGCTGACGGCGCTCGCCATGTTCCTGACCTTTGCCAGCGTCGTCGGCATCCTGTGGTACGGCGCGCAGGGCGTGCTCGCCGGCGAGATGACCGGCGGGCGGCTCGGGCAGTTCGTGCTCTACACGGTGATCGCCTCGGCGGCCATGAGCGGGCTTTCCGAAGTCTGGGGCGAGATGCAGCAGGCCGCCGGCGCGGCCGAGCGCCTGTCGGAGCTACGCTATATCGAGCCGGAAATCCGGTCGCCGCAGAACCCGGTCCCGTTGCCCGAACCCGTGCGCGGCGAAGTCGCGTTCAGCGATGTCGTCTTTCACTATCCCACCCGCCCGTCCGAGCGTGCGCTGTCGCAGGTCTCGTTCCGGATTGCGCCGGGCGAGCGCGTGGCGATCGTCGGGGCGTCCGGGGCGGGCAAGAGCACGATCTTCAGCCTGCTTCTGCGCTTTTACGATCCGCAGTCCGGCGAGGTGAAGCTGGACGGCGTGCCGGTCAATCGGCTGGACCTGCACGAGCTGCGCGACCAGATCGCCATCGTGCCGCAGGACGTGGCACTGTTTTCCGACACGGTGAAGGAGAATATTCGCTACGGTGCGCCGAATGCCAGCGATGCACAGGTGCGCGCCGCCGCCGAGACGGCGCTCGCCGAGGAATTCATCGCGCGGCTGCCCGAGGGATACGACACGCAGCTTGGCGAAGGCGGCGTGATGCTTTCGGGCGGCCAGCGCCAGCGCATCGCCATTGCCCGCGCGGTGCTGCGCGACGCGCCGGTGCTCCTCCTCGACGAGGCCACCAGCGCGCTCGATGCGCACAGCGAGCAACTGGTGCAGCAGGCGCTGGAGCGGGTCATGGAGGGGCGGACCACGCTGGTGATCGCCCACCGGCTGTCGACGGTGCTGAACGCGGACCGCATACTCGTGATCGAGGAAGGGCGCATCGTCGAGCAGGGCACGCATCACGAACTGATTGCGCGCGGTAGCGTCTATGCCCGGCTGGCGAAATTGCAGTTCGAGCTTGGCGCGAGGAGCGCGTGATCCCCTTTCGACCAACTGGCGTCGCAATCACAGTGCGGAATGTGTCATCCCGGACGCGGCGCAGCGCTTCAGCGGTGCGCCGCTGATCCGGGATCGGTATGTGACCAGCCGAAAACGATCCCGTGTCTGCGCAGCGAGATTGGGTCTCGCAGCGCGCACGGGATGACACACACAAACGCGCGGCAGAGCGGCGTGACGCGACCGCAGCGCGCACGGGATGACGGCGGGACGCGCAGTGCCGGGGGCCGATCGACCGGAAAACGGCTACAGAACCTTGGTGCCTTCGCCGCCGTGAACCGGCAGCGGCACGCCCGCCTGTTGAAAAGTGGCTTCCTGGCGCTGGCGCACGTCTTCCAGGTCGAAATTCTCGATGGTCTCGTTGAACATGCGGTGAAAGTTCATCTCCGCGTCGAGATGCAGGAACACGCCGCCCAGCCCGATCGCCGCGCGGTCCATGAACACGAACTCGCGCGGCACGCGCACCGGCCCCTTCTCCTGAAGCGCCTTGTGAACCGAAAACGCCTCGCGCCGGCCGTACTGGCCCGGCGACACGTCCTCGGCGATGCGGCGCACGCGGTCGTCCAGCAGCGGACCGTAAATGAACCGTGCCCATATGTTGAGGATATCGATCACCTCGTCGGAGAGGCCGACGAAACCCCAGGTCTCGTAGGCGCTGACAATCAGGTCGCGGTCATCGTGCAGCAACCCGCGATAGAGATTGATGACGCCCTCGACAAAGCGCGGCGCGAAGGTACGGATACAGCCGTAATCCAGCAGGTTGATGCCCGCCGGGTGACCGTCCTGCTCGAAGATCGTGTAGTTGCCCAGATGCGGGTCGCCGTGGATCGCGCCGTAATGGCTGAACGGGTACCACCAGGCGCGGAACAGCGCGCGCGCTATCTGATTGCGGTCTTCCTGCGGGTAGTTCTTGTATTCCAGCAGCGGCCGGCCCTCCATCCAGCTCATGCTGAGCAGGCGCTTGGTCGAGAGCGCATCGTGGATTTTCGGCACATGGATCAGGTCGTCATTCTCGAAGATCAGGCCGTAGAGCTTGGTGTGCCGCGCTTCCAGGTCGTAATCCAGTTCCTCGTAGAGCCGCGCGGACAATTCCGCCGCGATTTCCGAGGTGTCGATCGCCGGGTCCATCTGCTTGTGAATGCGCAGGAGCCACTTGAACTGGTTGAGGTCGGCCTGAACCGCGGACTGCATGTCCGGGTACTGGAGCTTGCAGGCGAGTTCCTCGCCCTCATGGGTGCGCGCCTTGTGGACCTGACCCAGCGAGGCCGAGGCGACGGCCTCGCGCGAGAATTCGGCGAAGCGCTGCTGCCAGTCCGGCCCGAGTTCGGCGGCCATGCGGCGCTTCACGAAAGGCCAGCCCATCGGCGGCGCGTGGGACTGCAGCTGCGATAGTTCGGCGGCGTATTCCGGCGGGAGTGCATCGGGGATCGTGGACAGGAGCTGGCCGACCTTCATGATCGGCCCTTTCATGCCGCCGAGCGCGCGCGCCAGTTGCTGCGCGTTCCTGTCCCGGTCGAGATCGAAGCCGAAAATCGCGCTGCCCGCCAGACGTGCGGCGGTCCCGCTCACGCCCGTGCCAACCTGCGCGTAGCGGCGCATCCGGCGGGAGAAGCGATTGGCCTCGGTATCGGGCTGTTCAGGCGGCGTCGTAGGGCGATTTTCGCCGGTGTCGCTCATGCGCGCGCCCCGATGCCGGCCTCGGTCCGCTCGATCTCGTCGATCATGCCCTCGATCACGCCGAGGCCCATTTGCCAGAAATCCGGTTGCCGCGCGTCGAGGCCGAACGGGGCCAGCAATTCGCTGTGATGCTTGGTGCCGCCGGCGCGCAGCATCTCCATGTAGCGCTCCTGAAAACCGGAATCGGCGTTCTCATAGACCGCATAAAGCGAATTCACGAGGCAGTCTCCAAAGGCGTAGGCGTAAACGTAGAACGGCATGCCGATGAAATGCGGCACGTATGACCAGTACGTGTCGTACCCCTCGCCCAGACGCACGGCCTCGCCCAGGCTTTCGCCCTGCACCTCCAGCCAGATTTCGCCGATACGCTCAGCGGTCAGTTCGCCATGCTCGCGGCGCTCGGTATGGATACGGCGCTCGAAGATGTAGAAGGCGATCTGGCGCACAACCGTGTTGATCATGTCCTCGACCTTCTGCGCCAGCAGGGCGTGACGTTCTTCCGGGCTCGGCGTGCGCTCCAGAAGCGCGCGGAAGGTCAGCATCTCGCCGAACACGCTCGCGGTCTCGGCCAGCGTCAGCGGCGTGCGCGCCATCAGCGCGCCCTGATCGTTCGCCAGCACCTGATGCACGCCGTGGCCCAGCTCGTGGGCCAATGTCATCACGTCACGCGGCTTGCCGAGATAGTTCAGCAGGATAAAGGGGTGCGCGCTCGGCACGGTGGGATGCGAGAACGCGCCCGGGGCCTTGCTCGGCGTCGCCGGCGCGTCGATCCAGTTCTTGTCGAAGAACCGTTCGGCGATGCCACCAAATTCCGGCGAGAAGCCATTATAGGCGCCCAGCACGATCTCGCGTGCCTCGTCCCAGTTAAGGACACGGTCGGGCGTGTGCGGCAGCGGCGCGTTGCGGTCCCAGTAGTCCAGCCGCTCCTTGCCGAGCCAGCGCGCCTTCATCGCGTAGTAGCGATGCGACAGGTCCGAATATTTGCCGCGCACCGCCTCCACGAGCGCGTCGACCACCTCCGGCTCCACCCGGTTGCTGAGATGGCGCGAGGCGGCGACGTCATCGAAGCCGCGCCAGCGGTCGGCGATCTCCTTGTCCTTCGCCAGCGTGTTCGTCACCAGCGTGAACAGGCGGCTGTTCTCGCGGAACACCTTGGCGAGCGCGTGTGCGGCCATGCGGCGCTTGCTCTCGTCCGGGTTGGTCAGAAGCGTCAGGGTCGGCTCCAGCGAAAGCTGCTCGCCATCGACATCGAAGCGCAGCGCGGCAATGGTCTCGTTGAACAGGCGGCTCCAGGCGCTGCGGCTGGTCACCGACTTGTCGTGGAACAGCAGTTCGAGATCCTGCGAAAGCTGGTAGGGCTTTTCCTTGCGCAGATCCTCCAGCCACGGCCGGTAATGTGCCAGCGCCGGATCGCTGCTGATCGCGCGCTCCAGCGTGGCGTCGTCGAGCTGGTTCAGCTCCAGCGAATAGAACACGAGCTTGGAGGTGATCGCCGTCAGCTTGTCCTGCACGTCGCCCAGCAGCTTGGCGCGGGCGGGATCCGCGGTATCGGTCACGTAGTTCAGGTATGCGTAGGCGGAGATTCGCCCGATCAGGTCGTGCAGCGCTTCCATGCGTTTGACGCTCTCGGCAAGCCGCGCGCCCGCGCCCGTGGCCGCCGCGATCGCCTCGATGCTTCCCTGGTAATCGCGCGCGAAATCCGCCGCGTCCTTTTCGGCCCGCGCGAGATCATCCCACAGGTCCTGTTTGTCCGGGGCCGTGTAAAGCGCGCTCAAATCCCAGTTCGGTAGCTCGCCAAGCGGCGCCGCACTCTCCTGCGGGACGCCGTCCGCGGTGTGTGTAATGGGGGCGACCGGGTCGGAGGTCGGGGAAGCGGGATCAAACCAGTGGTTCATTATCGGGAAAACCTTTTTCGCAAGCAGTGTGCCAGTCGGATCGTACGGAAGACACGTGGTGCCGGTGATTTTCATATAATGTGCGCTGTGGTGCAGGCGCCCGCAAGAGCCGTGTTCAGTGGCTTCTCCTGGCACATGTCTTCACGTCGACTTAAGCAGCATCGCAGAAAGGAACGCCCACCCCGAGCGGGTAAATCGCTCCTTTACACCTGCTCTCAAGACTTAGTGAATCGTGGGAGTGTCGACCGTTCGCGGCCGGTTTGCGACAAGAGTATGCGTGGATGAGCGAGAGTGTTCTGATCTTCGAGGCGGACGCTGCGCGCGTGGCCGCCCTCGTCGCTTGCGCGGAACGGGCGGGCTTCTGCAGCGAGGTCGCCGGCGCGGATCAGGACGCGTTGCCGCGCGTGCGCGATCGCCTGTCCGAATTCTGCATGGTTCTCCTCGGCCCTGGCCTGCCGACGGAACGGGCGCTCGCCCTCCTGGAGGCGCTGCGGCAGGAACCGGACCCGCCGCCGGCCGTCGCCGTGGTCGAAAATGGCACGTCCGCCGCATCGAGTGATCTGCTCCGGGCCGGTGCGGTCGAGGCGGTTCCGATGGCGGCCGGTGATACGGCGATCTGCGCGGCGCTGCGCCGCACACACGATGTTGCGGCGCTGAAGAGCGATCTGACGCGCATCCGGGGGCATGCCGAAGCGGCCATCCGGCTCGACGATCTCCGGGGTGCGGGCGACGACATGGACCGCGCCATCGCGCTGGGCGAGCGCGCCGCGCGCATGCAGATGCATGTGCTGCTGGAGGGGGAGCAAGGCGTCGGCAAACGGCTGATGGCGCGCGCCATTCATGCCGGCAGCGACCGGGCAGGCCGGGCGTTCCAGGAGGTGGATTGCGCCGCGATTGCCCATGCCGATGCCGAAAGAGTTCTGTTCGATCGCCGCCAGGGGGTTTACTGGCGCACGCGCGGCGGCAGCCTGTTCCTGAACGAGATCGAGGCCCTGCCCGCAAGCGCGCAGGTGCGCATCGCCACCCTGATGGAACAGCCGGACCGGACGGCCCGCGAGATCTTTCATGAGAACAAGCCGGAGGTGCGGCTTCTCGCTTCGGCGAGCCGGGACATGCTCGGGCTGGTAAAGGCCGGGGCGTTCCGTGAAGACCTGTTCTACCGCCTGAATATCTGCCCGATCTGGCTGCCGCCGCTGCGCAGGCGGCGCGAGGACATCGCCGGCCTCGCCTACGGATTCATCCGGGCCTTTTCGCTGGAGACCGGCCGGCGGGTCGAGACGCTCAGCCAGGAAGCGGCCGAACTGTTGGCGCGGTATGACTGGCCCGGCAACCTCTTCGAGCTGGAGCGGGAGGTGTTCCGCGCGGTGCTGATGGCGGATGGGCCGGTGCTGGAGCCTGAACATTTCCCGCGTGTTGCGGCGCTTGCCGGCGCGCCGGCCGAGACGCCGCGCGCGCGCTCCGCCGCCAAGCGGGTACGCACGCCGGAACGACGCGGCAGCGTCAAGAAGACAGCGCCCGCGCTGGTCGAGGGGATGCCGACGACCATGCTGACGGGCGAGGGACAAGGGGTGGTTTCAGTCGGCATACCGGCCCTGACGGAACTCGGCGAAGTCCGCTCGCTGGAAGAGGTGGAGGCGGATATGATCCGCCTTGCGCTCGGGCGCTACCGCGGCTCCATGACCGAAGCCGCGCGGCGTCTCGGGATTGGCCGGTCGACGCTGTACCGCAAGATGCGCGAGTTCGGGCTGGACAATCGCGGGACGTCCCGCTGACAGCGGCAAAAGCCGCTGTCAGCGGACTGGATTCTTAGCTTTCCGGGCCACATCCGTGGCCCGGTCGGGGTGCTCTGTCGCTGGCGTTGGTGCTCCCCAGCGCAGCTATGCCGCGCTTGAGCCGCCGGAGTCAAAGACGGGC
>JBKGZY010000222.1:0-4270 GCA_046543175.1 Dichotomicrobium sp. | reverse complement strand
GTGACGTTCTGGAACAGCGGAGATTGTTCGATGGACTGGACTTCGCGCGGTTTGTGATCGTGCTTGTCACTAACAATCAACTGGAGTTCGTCGAACAGGTCCGGATCGAGGTGACGCCAAGTGTCAGGATCGCTCAGATAACTTGTATGCTTCCCGTCGCCGTTCGCCTCGTCGGGATAGAGGTACCAAGCAATGCCAAGCCGCCTGTCTCGCGCCAGATGACGCAGCAGGGCATATTTGACGAAATCGCCAATGTCGCCCGTATAGCGATCCTGCATTCCCCAACCTGAACGTTTTGTGGACTGTCGACACGGACTATGGTGATTCCGCGCGGGCGGCAAACATGGGCCGTGGAAACAGCTAGTGGCGACTCCGTGTTCATCGCGAATCGGACCACCTTGGACGCTTGATGCGGCGCTTTTGCCAGTGTCACCGCGGCATTCAGCGGCTATCGTGAGGGGCGATGACGACGAACGGACCCGGCTTCATCCATCTGCGCGTGCATTCGGCCTATTCGCTGCTGGAAGGCGCGCTGCCGATCAAGAAACTCGCCGAGCTGGCGAGCGCCGACGCGCAGCCCGCGCTGGCGATCACCGACCGCAACAACCTGTTCGGCGCGCTGGAATTTTCCGAAACGCTCGCCGGGGCCGGGGTCCAGCCGATCATCGGCTGCACGCTTGCGGTCCAGATGGAGGACAATGGCGGTACGCACGCCGGAGCGGGCACGCCGCGCCCGGACGGCTCGATAGCCCTGATCGCCAAGGACGAGACCGGCTATGCCAGCCTCATGCACCTGTCAAGCGCGGCCTATCTCGACCACTGCGAGGACACAGAGCCGTTCGTCACACTGGCCGATCTGGAAGCGCACGGCGAGGGGCTGATCGCGCTGACCGGCGGCCCGGAAGGCCCGGTGGACGCGGCGCTGCGCGACGGCGACGAGGCGCGCGCGAAACGCCTGCTGGAACGGCTCGCGGCGATCTACCCCGGCCGGCTTTATGTCGAGTTGCAGCGCCACGGGCTGGCCAGCGAGCGCGGGGTCGAACCGGCGCTGGTGGAACTGGCCTATGCGCATGACCTGCCGCTGGTCGCCACCAACCAGTGCTATTTCCCCTCCGAGGACGACTTCGAGGCCCATGACGCGCTGATCTGCGTGGCCGAGGGCCGCTATGTCGGCGAGGACGACCGCCGCCGCCTGACGCCCGAGCACCGCTTCAAGTCGCGCGACGAGATGAGGAGCCTGTTCGCCGACCTGCCCGAGGCGCTGGCGAACACGGTGGAGATCGCGCGGCGCTGCGCGTTCCGCGTGCGCACGCATGCGCCGATCCTGCCGGATTTCGCCACCGACGGCGCGGAAACCCCGGAAGAGCGCAAGGCTGCCGAGGACGCCGCGCTGCGCGAACAGGCCTGGGCGGGGCTGGAGGCGCGCCTTGCCAAGCAGGGCTGCGCGCCGAACTTTACGCGCGAGCATTACGAGGCGCGGCTCGCCCACGAACTCGACGTCATCACCTCGATGAACTTTTCCGGCTATTTCCTGATCGTCGCGGACTTCATCCAGTGGGCCAAGCAGCAGAGCATACCCGTGGGGCCGGGACGCGGCTCGGGCGCTGGCTCGGCGGTGGCCTGGGCGCTGACCATCACCGATCTGGATCCGCTGCGCCACGGGCTGCTGTTCGAGCGCTTCCTCAACCCCGAGCGCGTGTCGATGCCCGACTTCGACATCGACTTCTGCCAGGACCGGCGCGACGAGGTGATCGGCTATGTCCAGCGCAAATACGGCCACGACCGCGTCGCGCAGATCATCACCTTCGGAAAGTTGCAGGCGCGCGCGGTGCTGCGCGATGTCGGCCGCGTCTTGCAGATGCCCTACGGGCAGGTGGACCGGCTGTGCAAGCTGGTGCCGAACAACCCGGCCAACCCCGTGACGCTGGAACAGGCCATCGCGGGCGAGCCGAAGCTTCAGGAGGCGCGCGATTCCGAGGAGATCGTCGCGCAGCTTCTCGACATCGCGCAGCGGCTGGAAGGGCTGTACCGCCACGCCTCGACCCATGCCGCGGGCGTGGTGATCGGCGACCGGCCGCTCGGCGAGCTTGTCCCGCTCTACCGCGACCCGCGCTCGCCCCTGCCGGTCACGCAGTTCAACATGAAGTGGGTCGAGCCGGCCGGGCTGGTGAAGTTCGACTTCCTCGGCCTCAAGACGCTCACCGTCATCGAGAAGGCCCGGCGTCTGGTGGAAGCCGAGGGCGTTACGCTCGATCTGGACCAGTTGCCGCTGGACGACCCGGCGACCTACGAGCTTATGGCGCGCGGCGACACCGTGGGCGTGTTCCAGCTGGAAAGCACGGGCATGCGCGAGGCGCTGCGCAAGCTCAAGCCCGACCGCTTCGAGGACATCATCGCGATGGTCTCGCTCTATCGCCCCGGCCCGATGGACAACATCGACCCGTTCATCAACCGCAAATACGGCCGCGAGGAACCGGACTACCTGCACCCGCTGATCGAGCCGATCCTGAAGGAGACCTACGGCGTCATCATCTACCAGGAGCAGGTGATGCAGATCGCGCAGGAGCTTTCGGGCTACTCCTTGGGCGAAGCCGACCTGCTGCGCCGCGCGATGGGCAAGAAGATCAAGGCGGAGATGGACAAGCAGAAGGAGCGGTTCATTTCCGGCGCGGTCGAGCGCGGGGTGGAGAAGGCGCGCGCGGCGCATATCTTCGAGCTTGTCGCGAAATTCGCCGGCTACGGCTTCAACAAGTCCCACGCGGCGGCCTACGCGCTGCTGGCCTACCAGACCGCCTATCTCAAGGCGAACCATCCTGTCGCGTTCCTCGCCGCGTCGATGACGCTCGACATGGGCAACACCGACAAGCTCAACGTGTTCGTGCAGGAGGCGCGGCGCATGGGCGTGGCGCTGGAACCGCCCTCGGTGAACGCCTCGGCGGTGGAATTCATGCCGCAGGACGGCGCGGTGCGCTATTCGCTGGCCGCGCTGAAGAATATCGGACGCGCGGCGGTCGAGCATATCTGCGCGGAACGCGACAGCGGCGGGCCGTATGCCGGGCTTGCCGACTTCGCCGCGCGCATCAATCCGCGCATCGTCAACAAGCGCGGGCTGGAGGCGCTGGCGGCCTCCGGGGCGTTCGATGAAATCGAACCGGACCGCGCGAAGGTCTGCGCCAATGTCGATGTCATCCTCGGCGCGGCGGGACGCCTCGCCGGCGACCGCGCGGCGGGCCAGAACGATCTGTTCGGCGCGGGAAGCGAGCAGCCGCCGGAGCTTGCCCTGCGCGCCGCCCCGCGCTGGGGGCTGATGGAGCGACTGTCGCAGGAGCTTGAGGCCGTCGGCTTCTTCCTGTCCGGCCATCCGCTGGACGACTACCGCGAGATGCTCGCCGCCCTGAACATCCCGGACTGGGCCAGCTTCGAAGCCAAGGCGCGCGCGCAGGGCGGCGCCGGCGGCAAGGTCGCCGCGACGGTGCTCTACAAGCAGGAGCGCAAGTCGAAGTCCGGCAACCGCTTCGCCTTCGCCGGCTTTTCCGATCCCACGGGCCAGTTCGAGGCGGTCGTCTTCTCCGATACGCTGGCCGCGGCGGGCGAGGCGCTGGAGCCGGGCAGCAATGTCGTGCTGACGGTGGAATGCGACGTCGAGGGCGACAATCTCAAGACGCGGGCGGTCAGCGTGCAGACGCTGGACGACCTGCTGGGACGCAAGCAGACCGGGGCGGCGATCTGCGTGGACGGCGACGTCCCTTTCGATGAACTGGTAAAACGCTTGTCGCCCGGCGGCTCTGGCCGGCTCAGCCTCGCCGTGCGGCTGGACGAGCTGGGCCGCGAGGTGCGCTTTGCGCTGGGCGAGGGCTACGACCTGTCGCCGCGCAGCCTGAGCGATTTGAAGACATTGCCGGGCGTGCGCGACGTCCGGCCCGTCTGAGATGGAGGACAGATGCCAGCAATGCGTTGGGCGCTGATGATCGCCGCGCTCGTGTTTGCCATCCCGGCGCAGGCCGGCGAGGCGGATGTCGTCGATGTTGAACTGACGAAGCAGGGCGAGGACCAATTCCGATTCAATGTCACGGTGCGCCACGCCGACGAGGGATGGGACCACTATGCCGACCGCTGGGAGGTCGTCGGCCCGGACGGCGCGGTGCTCGGCACGCGCGAACTGGCGCACCCGCATGTCGATGAGCAGCCCTTCACACGCTCGCTGAGCAGCGTCGAAATTCCCGCCGGGGTGAGCGAGGTGACGATCCGCGCGCGCGACAGCGTTCACGGC
>JBKGZY010000221.1:0-4294 GCA_046543175.1 Dichotomicrobium sp. | reverse complement strand
CGAAGGGCTGGCAGATGCCCAGCCGCAGCCCCCACAGCGAGACGTGATCGGGCACGCGCGGATCGCCCGCGGAGCCGAAATAGATCGCGTCGAAGGGCTTGAGCGTGTCGAGCGCGTCCTCGGGCATCATGCGACCGTTTTCGAGGTAGTAGTCCGTGCCCCACGGGAAGCTCTCGACCTCGATCGCGAAGCCGCCGTCGCGCGCGGCCGCGGCCTTCAGCACCTCCACACCGGCCTCGACGACCTCCGTGCCGATGCCGTCCCCCGGTATCGCGGCAATCTTGTAACGTTGCATTGGCCTTTTACTCCTGTGAACCGTTCCGCATCTCTGGCGCCGCGGCCTGCGAATGCGCTAGGGATAAGCCATGCGGCGCGCCGGCGTCGACCTCTGCGCAACGAAAAGGATAGCCATGCAATACCGCAATCTCGGCCGCAGCGGCCTGAAAGTCTCCGAAATCTGCCTTGGGGCGATGACCTTCGGGCACAGCACCGACGAAGCCGAGGCCGGCGCGATCATGGATGCGGCGTTCGACGCGGGCGTCAACTTTTTCGACACCGCCAACACCTACGCCAAGGGGCGCTCGGAGGAAATTCTGGGCAAGCTGCTGCAAGGCCGCCGGCACGAAGCGGTGATCGCGACCAAGTGCTTCAATCCGGTGGGGCCGGGGCCGAACGATTCCGGTGGCTCGCGGCGTTACATCCTGCGCGCGGTCGAGGACAGCCTGCGCCGGCTCCAGACCGATCATATCGACGTCTATTACCTGCATCACACAGACAGGGAAACGCCGTTGGACGAGACGTTGCGCGCGCTCGACGATCTCGTGCGCTCCGGCAAGGTCGGCTACATCGCGTGCAGCAATTACGAGGCGTGGCGGCTGATGGAGGCGCTGTGGATCAGCGACACGCGCGGCTGGGAGCGGTTCACCGCCTACCAGCCGCAATACAATCTCGTGGTGCGCGACATCGAGCCGGAGATCATGCCGGTGTGCAAGCTCAAGGGTGTCGGCATGGTCGCCTGGGGGCCGCTCGCCGGCGGCTTCCTGACCGGCAAGTACCAGCCGGGCGAGCGCACTGCGCCGGGCAGCCGCTCCGCGGAGAACTGGGTGTTCATGGACCACATGTTCGCCCACAATGCAGACAACACGTTGAAGACCTTGCTGCGCTTGTCGAAGGAGCAGGGATGCCTGCCAGCGGCGCTGGCGATACGCTGGGTCCTCGAGCAGGAGGGCATTTCTTCCGCGATCGTCGGGGCGCGGACCGCCGAGCAGTTCGCCAAGAGCTTGCAGGCTGTTGACCTGGCTCCGCCGGAGGCGGTCCTGCGTCAGCTCACCGATGTCTCCGCGCAGAAGCCGCGCTATCCGCACATCTCCGAACAGCACATGCCCCAGCGCCGCCGCGACGCCTTGCAGCCGCCCTGGGCGCCGAAGAAGTGAGGGGGCCGGGCATAAAACAAAGATCGGGGATTGAGCGGTAATTTCGGGCGAAATCAACTCAAGTTGATGCTCTGCGATAAAATAATCTTTATGGGTTGAAATGGTATCTTACGCTCTGGATTCGTAAAAGATATTGTTGAAACTCATGCGCGCGGTTCTCGTTGCTTTATCCTTGTCAATGTTCGCACTTCCGGCCGCCGCGCAAGACGTCCTGACGGAGCGTCTTGAACGGGCCTGCGAGGTCGACATTCAGCGTTTCTGCGCAGGTCTCGAACGCGGTGGAGGCGCGATTCTCAACTGCATCGCCGAGAACTATCTTCGGCTTTCGGATACCTGCCGCCAGGCTTTCGACGCCGCCGAGGGTGACGCCGCCGAGGGTGACGCCGGCGATGATGACCTCGGGCAGTGACGGGCGGGGTTTCTGACTGGCTCACCGTACGGACTCCAGTCCGGCGAAGTCCGCGTAGATTGCCGCGTGGTCGCTGGCATGGGGCCGCGTCGCGGTCACCGCGCGGAACCGGCGATCCTCCGCTGCGGCTGCGTCGGGGTCCATCCCGGCGCGGAAGATTTCCGGGCGGACCTCGGGAAATGCCCGCGCCAGCGCCGGCGAGGCCAGCATGGCGTCGGGGCGCGAGCGCAAATGTGAGGCAGGGTAGCGATACGTCCAGTCTTCGCCCTCGTCCAGCCGCGCCATCAGGTCCACCGCAAACCCCTCTGTCAGCGGGCGGATTGCCGACCGGGCCGGCGCGACACCGGCCGCGGGGTCGTTCAGATCGCCAAGGATCATCCACCATGCTGTTGCCGGCCGGGCGAAGCGCCGCTCGATAATCGCCCGCACCCCGCGCGCCTCGGCCTCGCGCACCGCCCGGGCTTTCTGCCGGTCGGGATAGGGGGCCTTGAAATGGCAGATGAACAGGCTCAGCGCGGCAAGCTCGACTTCCAGGCAGTCGCGGCGGAACAACGGTCCGGAGCGCAGACTGGCGGGCACGTCTGACAGCCCGAGCTCCGCGGCGGTGGCATCGGCATGGCTCGCCACTCGCTCTGGGCGGCACCGCGACATCACCGCCAGGTTGCGCCCACGCCCGTCATTGCCCGGCAGGCAGTGCCGGTAGGGATAAGGCGCCGCGCCGGTGGGCAGCAGGATGGCGTCATGAAAGTGATCGAGCGTCGCCTGATCGTAGACCTCCTGCAACGCGATGACATCCGCCGCGATCGCATGGATCACCTCGGCGGTGAGCCGCCTGTCGATCACGTCGAGCGCCGGATCGGGTTCGGGCCTCCCGGCATCCCAATCCCGCGCGCCGTCGAGCACCGGACGCCCCTGCCGCGTCCGCAGCCGCATGTTCTGCACGTTGAAGGTCGCGATGCGCATATGTCCCACGCATTCCAACGTCTCGCTGCGTACGGCCCGGCACCGGGCGGATCGGCGAAAGCCCGGGGAGCGGCTCCTATGCGCCGGCCGGCTTGCGGATCATCGCGCCGGTCGCCGGGTCGATGCCCAGATAAGGCAGCCCGGCGCTTTTCCATGCGCCGAAGCCGCCGTCCATATGCGCGACGCGCGACAGCCCCGCGGCGGCGCCTATCGCCGCGGTCCTGTACGAGCGCATGCCCGAGCCGCAGTGAAACACGATGCGCTTGCCTTCCTGCGACGGCAGCTTCATGGGATCGAAGCTCGACATGGGAAACAGCATGGCGCCGGGGATATGCTCGAAGGCGTATTCCTGCGGCGTGCGCACGTCGATGAGCACGATCTCGTTGCGGTCGAACATCTCCTTGACTTCCTGCGGCGTGTAGACGTCCAGCGTGACGCCGTCGAGGTCTTCCGTCTTGGCCATTGCGCCTGATCTCCCGGTCCTGACATTGCATCCGTGCCCGCGAATGTAGGGATGCGCCGCGCATTTGTCGCGCCCGGCACCATGCGCAGCGGGCGAGAACATTGCGCCGACGGCGCCGGGCGCGAATAATGGCGGACCATCAGGCAGTCATTGCAGCCCGGAGGAACGGCATGGAGCAGGTGAGCGAGACGCTGGCGGGGTTCGCGGCCGAGTTGCATCACGAGGCGTTGCCCGCCGAGGTGAGCGAGCGCGCCAGGCTGCTGATGCTCGATACGGTCGGGATCATCATCCGTGCGCGGCATGACGCGGAATCCACCCTTCCGATGGTGCGGGCCGTGAAGCGCATGGGGCTGGCGGGCGGCGGCTATACGGTGTTCGGCGATACCGAAGGGTATGCCGCGCCGGCGGCCGCGCTGCTGAACGGCGCGCTTGCGCATTCGCTCGATTTCGACGACACACACGCGGCCGGTTCGATCCATTCCTCCGCGCCGATCTTCCCGGCGGCGTTCGCGGCGGCCGAGATGACAGGCGCGTCGGGTCGCGACCTGATCGCCGCGGTGGTCGCGGGCTACGAAATCCAGATCCGGCTGTCGCTGGCGCTCGGCCCGGCGGATCACTACGCCCGCGGCTTTCACCCGAGCGCGACCTGCGGGGTGTTCGGCGCAGCGGCAGCGGTCGGGCGCATCCTGGGGCTTGCGCCCGAACAAATGGTCTCGGCCTTCGGCATCGCGCTGTCGCAGGCGGCAGGGTCCATGCAGTTCCTCGCCAATGGGGCGTGGACGAAACGTTCGCATGTCGGGCAGGCGGCGCAGAACGGGCTGATGGCCGCGGTGCTGGCGGCGGAAGGTTATATCGGTCCGACACAGGCCATCGAGGGCAAGGCCGGCTTCCTTAACGCCTACGCGCCCGCCGCCGACCCGGCCAAGGCCGTCGAGGGACTGGGCGATAGCTGGGAGACGATGCGGCTGGCGGTCAAGCCTTACCCGTGCTGCCGTTATGCGCATGCGGCGATGGACGCGATTGCCG
>JBKGZY010000220.1:0-4300 GCA_046543175.1 Dichotomicrobium sp. | reverse complement strand
TGTGGGGCGTGCCGCTGCGGCTGTTCCTGCGCAAGGGCAAGAACCCTTACCGGGAGGGGTGAGATGACCGAAATCCTATTCTATCATCTTGAGCGCCAGCCGCTTGAGCGGGTGCTGCCCGTGCTGCTGGAAAAGACGCTGGAGCGGGGCTGGCGCGCCGTCGTGCAGACGGCCTCGCGGGAATATGCCGAGGCGCTGGACGGACAGCTCTGGACCTACCGGGAGGACTCGTTCCTGCCGCACGGTCTCGCCAGCGAGCGCGACGCGCCGCGTCATCCGGTCGTGATCGCGCCCGACGCCGCCAATCCGAACGGGGCGCAGGTCCGTTTCCTCGTCGAAGGCGCGGAGATGCCGGACCTGAGCGGCTACACGCGGGCAGTTCTCCTGTTTGACGGGCGCGACGAGAGCGCCGTTGCAGGCGCGCGGGAACACTGGAAGGCGGCCAAGGCCGCCGGACATGACGTGACTTACTGGCAGCAGTCCGAGGCCGGGAAATGGGAGAAGAGGGCGTGAGCGAAGCGGCAAAGCCGGAAGATTTCGAGGCGCGCCGCGCCGAAGGCAAGGCTGTCGCCGACCGGCTGCGCGCCGAGCGCGAAAGCGCCGGCGATCCGCTGGGCTGGTTCGATGCCTGCTACCGCGTGGCGGAAGGTGATGCCGCGCTGGTGCCGTGGGGGCACCAGAAGGTGCGCCCGGAACTGGCCGAATGGCTGGCCGCGCTGCCGCCCGATGCACCGCGCGGACGCGTGCTGGATATCGGGGCCGGCCTGGGCGACAACGCGCAGGCGCTGGCATCGGCCGGTTTTGCGGTCACGGCCTTCGACATTTCGGCCAAGGCGATGGACTGGGCGCGGCAACGCTTTCCCGACCCCGCCATCCAATGGGCGGTACACAACCTGATGGACCCGCCGCCGCAAGACTGGCTGGGCGCGTTTGATCTGGTCTGCGAAGTCTACACGCTCCAGGCGCTGCGCCCGGCCATGCGCGCCCCGGCGATCGCGCGGCTACCGGAATTCGTGAGGCCCGGCGGGCGGTTGCTCATCATCGCCAAGGCGACCGAGGCTCCGCCAGAAGGTGACACGCCGCCCTGGCCGTTGCAGCGTCACGAGCTTGACGTGCTCTGCGAGCGGCTGATCGAAGTGCGGGTTGAACGTCTCGAAGCCGGCGCGGACGGGGCGTCGTCGCCGCATTTCCGCGCCTTGTATCGCAAGTCCCCGGATGCGGCCGGGTAAACGACGGCAGCCGGCCGAAACGGCTACTGGCGTTTTGAAAGACGGGCCGTTATCGTCCGGGCGGAACTGTCAGGCCGGAATCCGAACCAAACCTGGGGGAAACGAATGCCTTATCTGCGCGTGGTTGCCTGTCTTTCCATCATGCTTGTAGCTGGCGCGCCCGCAGCCGCGGCGCAATCGCTGGAGGACGTCGACGCGGCCAATGGCGAACGGCTGGCCCGCAAGCTGTGCGTGAACTGCCATCAGGTCGCGCCGGACTCTGGCGATCCGGTTATGGCCGATGTGCCGGGGTTCCGCGCGGTCGCCAACCGTCCCGGCATGACGCGCGAGGCGATCGAGACCTTCGTGCTCAATCCCCATCCGCCGATGCCGCAGGTACAGCTCACACGGGATGAACTGTCCGATATCTCCGCCTATATCATGAGCCTGCGCGAGGAGTGAGCGCGCGGTGGGCCACGGCGATGAGCTTTACCGCGCCCCAGGCGGCGGCTAAAACCTTGAGATAAATCAAAGCCGAGCCCGCTTCCCGGAGACCACCTGCATGTTCGAGAAAATCCTCATCGCCAATCGCGGCGAGATCGCCTGCCGCGTCATCAGGACCGCGCGCCGCATGGGGATCGGGACGGTCGCCGTGTATTCCGACGCGGACAACGACGCCGTGCATGTCGATATGGCGGACGAGGCCGTGAATATCGGGCCGGCCGCGGCATCCGAATCCTATCTGAACATCGACAGGATCATCGCCGCGGCGAAGGAGACCGGCGCGCAGGCGATTCACCCCGGCTTCGGCTTCCTGTCCGAGAATCCGGCCTTTGCCCGCGCGCTGCATGATGCCGGCATCACCTTCATCGGCCCGAACGTCAAGGCCATCGAGGTGATGGGCGACAAGATCGAGTCGAAGAAGTTCGCCGCCGAGGCAGGCGTGAACACCGTGCCCGGCGTAATGGCGGTGATCGACGATCCGGACGAGGCCGCGCGCATCGCCGCGGAGATCGGCTTTCCGGTCATCATCAAGGCATCGGCGGGCGGCGGCGGCAAGGGCATGCGCGTGTGCCACGGCGCGGGCGAGGTGGCCGAGGGCTTCGCCTCGTCCATGTCCGAGGCGAAATCGAGCTTCGGCGACGATCGCGTGTTCATCGAGAAGTTCGTCGAGCGGCCGCGCCATATCGAGATCCAGGTGCTGGCGGATGGTCACGGCAACGTGGTGCATCTGGGCGAGCGCGAATGCTCGATCCAGCGGCGCAACCAGAAGGTGATTGAAGAGGCGCCCAGCCCGTTTCTCGATCCCGAAACGCGCGAGAAGATGGGATCGCAGGCGGTGGCGCTGGCCCGCGCGGTCGAGTACGTCAGCGCGGGCACGGTCGAGTTCATCGTCGATCAGGAGCGCAATTTCTATTTCCTGGAGATGAACACGCGCTTGCAGGTCGAGCATCCCGTGACCGAGCTGGTGACGGGCATCGACATCGTCGAGCAGATGATCCGGGTGGCGGCCGGTGAGCGGCTGGGGCTGAGCCAGGGCGAAATCCTGTTGAACGGCTGGGCCGTGGAAAGCCGCATCTATGCCGAAGACCCGAACCGCAATTTCCTGCCCTCCATCGGGCGTCTCGTGCGTTACCGCGAGCCGGATACCGGCACGACGGATGGACGCACGATCCGCGTGGACACCGGCGTGGAGGAGGGCGGCGAAATCTCCATGTTCTACGATCCCATGATCGCCAAGCTGGTCACGCACGGGCCGGACCGAACCGCCGCGATCGACCACATGGCCTGGGCGCTCGACAATTTCTTCATCGACGGGATCGAGCACAATGTCCCGTTCTTGAGCGCCGTGATGTGTAACGAGCAGTGGCGCGCGGGCGACCTTTCCACCGGCTTCATCGCCGAGGTCTATCCCGACGGCTTCAAGCCACGAACGCCCGATGCGGAAGACCTCGAGCGGCTGGCCATCGTGGCGGTGTTCATCGACGATCTCGGCAATCGCCGGCGCCGGCGCATTTCCGGGCAGATGAGCGGGCGGGACGTGAAGTTCGCGGCCGTCCGCGTCGCGAATATCGGCGGGGTGAGCGAAAAGCTGGCCGTGCGCGCGCATGAGAACGGCCGTGCGGGAATAGATGTGCTTGATGCGGGCGGGACAGTGCGGCGCAGCGTCGAGGTCGCGTCGGACTGGTGGCCGGGCCAGCCGGTCTGGCGCGGGGAAATCGACGGTACCGGTGTGGCCGTGCAGTTGCGCAGCCTGATCAACGGCTATGAGCTGACGCATCGCGGCATTCGCCTGCGGACCCACGTGTTTACCGAGCGCGAAGCCGAACTCGCCGCCCTGATGCCCGTGCGCGAATCCGCGGACACCTCGAAGATGCTGCTGTGCCCGATGCCGGGGCTGGTCGTGTCGATCGATGTCAGCGAAGGCCAGGAGGTCAAGGCGGGCGAGCGGCTGTGCGCTGTCGAGGCCATGAAGATGGAGAACATCCTGCGGGCCGAGCGTGACGCCGTGGTCGCCAGGATCAATGCCAGCCCGGGCGACAGCCTGGCGGTCGATGACGTTATCATGGAGTTCGCCTGAGGAACGCGGACAGCCCGATGATTCTTTATTTCGCCTACGGCTCGAACATGCACCCCCGCGTCATGCAGGAACGCTGCCCCGGCGCGCGGGCGCTGGGAACAGCGCGGCTCGACGGCTGGCGGTTCTTCGTGAACCGGCGCGGCTCGGCGTCGATCTGGCCGGACGCGGACGCGGCCGTTCATGGCGTGCTCTGGGTGTGCGATCTGGCGCATCTGGGCCCGCTCGACGCCTTTGAGGGCGTGCGCTGGCATCACTATTTCCGCCGCCGGCTGATCGTCGCGCAGCCCCACCGGCATGTCGGCGCATTCGTCTATACCGGCGTGAAGCCCGTGACCGGCCGGGCGCGGCCCAACTACATGCTCGGCACGGTGCTGCCGGGCGCGCGGGCGTTCGGGCTGCCCGAGGACTATATCTCGTATATGGAAAGCTGGCTGCCGCGCCGGCCGCTCGGCGCGCATGGGTCCGCGAACCGTTATGTCGGGCGGCGGCGGCCGGTGCGTTTTCCGCGATA
>JBKGZY010000219.1:0-4313 GCA_046543175.1 Dichotomicrobium sp. | reverse complement strand
GATTGACCGAGCCGAGCAGGCACGCGCCGTAAGGCGGCAGCGGCTGTTCGCCGCAGGGATTGGTCGCGTGGATCGTTTCGCAATAGGCCAGCTTGTTGCGCTGGTTCACCCGGTCGATGAAGATCACGCCCGGCTCGGCATAATCATGGGCCGAGCGCATGATCTTGTCCCAGAGCGCGCGGGCGGGAAGTGTCCGGTAATGCACGCCGCCAAAGCTCAGCGGCCAGTCGGCATCCGCGGCGACGGCCTCCATGAACGCGTCCGTGACCAGCACCGACAGGTTGAACATGCGCAGCCGGTCGGGATCGGCCTTCGCCGCGATGAAGTCCTCGATGTCGGGGTGATCGCAGGACAGCGTGCCCATCATGGCGCCGCGCCGCGAGCCGGCGGACTTGATGGTGCGGCACATCGCGTCCCAGACATTCATGAAGCTGGCCGGTCCGGAGGCGTCCGCGCCGACGCCTTTCACCGGCGCGCCCTTGGGCCGCAGGGTGGAGAAGTCGTGGCCGATGCCGCCGCCCTGCTGCATGGTGAGGGCGGCTTCCTTCACATTCTCGAAGATCGAGGCCATGTCGTCCCCGATCTCGCCCATGACGAAGCAGTTGAACAGCGTGACGGCCCGGCCGGTCCCGGCGCCCGAAAGGATGCGGCCGGCCGGCAGGAACTGGTAGCCCGACATCGCTTCGAAAAAGCGCGCCTGCCACGCGGCCCGATCGGCCCCGCGCTCCACGCTGGCCGCGGCTTTCGCCACGCGGCGCCAGCTATCCTCGATGCCGGTTTCCGCGCGCTTGGCGTCCGGCGCAAAACGGTATTTCTGCTCCCAGATCTGCCGGGAGATCGGCGCGGGCGAAAGGGTCATCGCAAGTCCGGTTTATCGTGACGGCGGGCCGCCTGGCGCTGATGTCGCGCCTCGGCACCATCGGGTTTGTTCTCTTTTTGTACCAGAAAACCGGAACGGATGGAAGGGCGGCCACAACCGGGTGGCTGGACCTGTTTTCAGCCGCGATATTCCTGCACGCGGGTGGCGCGCAGGCCGGGCAGGCCGTGTTTCTCGATGGAGCGCTGCCAGCTCAGGAATTCGTCGATGGTCAGGCGGTAACGCTCGCAGGCTTCGTTGAGGCTCAACAGCCCGCCGCGCACGGCGGCGACCACCTCGGCCTTGCGCCGGATCACCCAGCGGCGGGTGTTGGCGGGGGGCAGATCGGCGACGGTCAGCGGACTGCCATCGGGGCCAATGACGTATCTCGCACGCGACGTGAAATGCTCACTCATCTTCTATTTGCACCCGGTACAATCAAACTGCACGTTTCAGACGTTACAGAGTGCGGCTTAATTTTGTTTTACTGAGTGTGGCAAAGTAAGATCCTAGAATAGGACAATCTTTAGGTGTTTTATAGCAATTCACAACTTAAGCGGGAATTCGTGAAAATTTGCAGTGGTTCCCGGATGCGGTGATCCTCCGGGCATCGCTTGCGGCTGCGACGGCGCGCCCGTATATTCCGGACAATTCCATCGCAAGTCATCAGGATCTTTACAGACGCATGGCGGACACGAATACCATGAGGGCGCCCCGTCACGCCGAGGCGGGCGCGCCGAACAGCCTTTATCTGCCCGGACCGCCGGCGCGGACGCGCGTCGTCGTGGCCATGTCCGGCGGCGTGGATTCCTCGGTCGTGGCTGCGATGCTGGCGCACGAGGGCTATGACGTCATCGGCATCACGCTCCAGCTCTACGACCACGGCGAAGCGACCGCGCGCAAGGGAAGCTGTTGCGCCGGCCAGGATATTCACGACGCGCGCCGTGTCGCCGCGGCGATCGGCATCCCGCATTACGTGCTGGACTACGAGCGCCGGTTCCGCGATGCGGTGATCCGGGATTTCGCCGACAGCTATGCCGCGGGCGAAACGCCGATCCCCTGCGTGCAGTGCAACCAGTCGGTCAAGTTCAGGGATCTGCTGGGCCGCGCGAAGGAGTTGGGCGCCGACGCTCTGGCCACCGGCCATTACATCGTCAACCGGCCGGGAGCGCATGGCTGGGAGCTGCACCGCGGGCGGGACGCCGACCGCGACCAGAGCTATTTCCTGTTCGCCACCACGCCGGAGCAGCTCGCGTTTCTGCGCTTCCCGCTCGGCGGCATGGAAAAGAGCGAGGTGCGCGAGCTGGCGCAGGCGTGGAACCTGCCCGTCGCGCAGAAGGCCGACAGCCAGGACATCTGCTTCGTGCCGACAGGACGCTACACGAACGTCGTGGAGCGGCTGCGCCCCGATGCGGCGGAGCCGGGCGACATCGTGCATATCGACGGGCGCAAGCTCGGCCGCCACGACGGCATCATCAATTACACGGTCGGCCAGCGGCGCGGTATCGGCATCCCAGCGCCCGAGCCGCTTTACGTCGTGCGGCTGGATGCGGCACGCCACGAGGTCATCGTCGGCCCGCGCGAGGCGCTGCTGACCCACTGGATCAGGCTGCGCGAGGTCAACTGGCTCGGCGACGGTGCGCTGGGGGACGGCCCGCCGCGGGATATTCATGCCAAGGTGCGCTCCACGCGCGCGCCGCGGCCCGCCGAACTGCATGTGCGCGACGGCGAGACCTGGGTCCGTCTGATCGACGGCGAGGACGGCGTGTCGCCCGGCCAGGCCTGCGTGTTCTATGACGGCCCCGGCAATGGTGCCCGCGTGCTCGGCGGCGGCTGGATCGCGGCGGCGGACCCGGCGTGAGTGGCGCGGGCGGGATAGCCGCGCAGCCGGCGCGCGCGCTCGATGTCGAGACCATCGCCCGCTACACCGTCTGGATCATCCTCGCGTACTTTGTCGCGCAACTCGCCATCCGGCTCGGGCTGTCCGGCAATCTGGAAACCGACGAAGCCCAGTTCGTCGGCCAAACGGATTTCGCCTTCGGCTACGGCAATTCCCACCCGCCGGTCTATAACTGGCTCGTGGGCGGCGCGCTCTATCTGACGGGAAGCTGGCCGGCCGCCGTCGCGCTCATTAAGAACGCCTTTCTCGCCGGCACCTACCTGCTCGTCTACGACACCGGGCGGCGCATTTCCGGGCGGCATCTGACCGGCCTGCTCGCGGCGGCGAGCCTGTTGTTCCTGCCGCAGGTGGTCTGGAAGTCGCAGATCACGCTCGCGCACAGCGTCATGGTGATGTTCGGTGTCGCCGCCACGCTCCATGCCGCGATGCTGATCCGCGAGCGCGGCCGAACCGGGGATTTCCTCTGGCTGGGCGTCGCGGCCTGTGCCGGCGCCTTCGCCAAGTACAACTACTTCATCGCGCTCGCGGCGATATTGCTGGCGGCCTGGTCGGTGCGCGAGCTGCGGGACAGGCTGTTCGTGCCGCGGCTTGCCTGGTCCGCCGGGCTGTTCGCGCTGCTTTACATGCCGCATCTCGTCTGGGTCGCCGCCAACCTTTCCGAAGCCACGCAGCGCGTCGCCAAGCTCGAACGGATGCATCCGCTGTTCTCTCTCGTCGATCTGCCCGTGCTGGGCATCGACGGGCTTCTGGCGATGGGCGTCGCGGCGCTGGCCTGGGCGGGACCGCTGGTGACGGTGTGGTTTCTCGTCTGGCGGCTGACGCCGGCTGACGGTCCGCGTGCGGGCCCCGATGCCGGGCGGGAGATCGCGGCGCGGTTCTTCGCGCGGGTGACACTGTTCGGGCTCGGTATTCTCGGGGCCGCGGTTCTCGCGGCCGATTTTCACGACGTGCACGAACGCTATCTGACGCCGCTGCTGATCTCGGTGCCGCTGTGGCTTGCGGCGGCCTGGCCGCTGGAGTTGCGCGGGCGCGCGCCGGTGCATTTCCTGCGCGTTGCCGGGGTGCTGGTGCTGGCGATGCTGACCGCCTGGCCGGGATGGATCCTGTTCGGCAAGGAGCAGTTCGCTTACCCGTACCGCGCATTCGCTGCTGACATCCGCGCGGAGACCCGCGTGCCGATCGCGGTTCTGGCGGAGCGCGACAAGATCGGCGCGAATATCGCGATCCGGCTGGACGGCGCGCGGATGTGGTCGCCGGGCGAGGAGCCGGGCCGTGTCCTGCTGGTGTGGGAGGGGCATTCGGATGGCGCGCCCGGCGGCATGGCCGATGAACTGGGCGAAGCTTATGCGCCGGCGGGGGCTGTGGTGAAGCTCACCGCGCCTTACGACAATTTCTCCGGTGAAACGGCACGGCTGAGCTACCAGGTGTTTCAGCGAAGGCCTTGAGCGCCGGCGGCGCTGTGTTCCGGCGCGGGTGGTCGCGCTTCGACTTCAAGGATTTCACCGCGCGGGCTGTAGCGGCGCATCAGCCAGTACATGCCCACGACATCGAGGAACG